>DAHXLK010000009.1 GCA_027366035.1 Chlamydiota bacterium | reverse complement strand
CGAGCGAGCCCTATATAGCTCGCGAAGACGATGCGAGCTATTTGTTTGTACTAAGGCAGAATATAAAAAATCTATATTCTAAGTGTCTAAAAAAAGGTGGCAATATCAGTGCACCCAACAAATTCTCACATTCGAGTAAGGATTATGCCAGGAAAGCCTCATAGTCCAAATCCAAGGCAACAAAAACCATATGTGATCTATAGAAAACACGGTAAAATACTTGATAAATTTGGTAATGCTGTTGAAGCTTCATCTCCGGAAGCTCATATCCCTCTCGATGAATTTATATATCCTAAGGATTGATTATGCAACTTTCAGAAAAAGACAAAAGACAGATATTAGAAGGTTTTATTGATATCTTTACTCGCATTTCTAATAAGGAGTATCAAAAAAGAATATGGGTCAAAGGAGAAGGCCCTGAAGTCGATGATTTTGATGACACTGTCTGTGATTTTTTTGGAGAATGCGATCCTATTTTAGAAAATTACAAAGATTTTAAAATTACAGAAGTTCAATACAGGCTATTAATAAAATTTCGCGATGAATTCAGGAATTTTTCTAATAAGCGTGACTTGCCACCAGATTTTTTAGACTTCCCCGAGTGGGGAAAGATTACGCAAATGGCAAAAGATGTTTTAAAAGCGTTTAATTATCAAAAATAATGAGTGTTGAGAAGAGCTTTACAACCCAGCAGCTGTAGCTTCTTTCAACCTCTTAGCGAGATATTGTCAAAAGTTGTGTTTCCTAATTTCCCGCGAGTTTTGTAACTAGGATTCGATCGGATTGGTCGTTCGGATGTGCTGCTTCATCCATTCAGTGAGAAATGCAGGCTAGACTAAATCTAATATCTGATGCTATAACCACAAAGAAAACTGAAGGTAATAGGAGCTAGGAAAAATAGCTCTTCAAGACAAATGGCGAAACAACTTCCTCTTCCTGATAAGCATCAAAATTTTTGGCAACTATCTTGTATTCAGAGTGCGGCTACAGGGATTCCAGTTATTATTACAGGAGGCGTAATAGCTAAAGAAGCTGGATTAGGCAGTGCAATTATATCTGTTTGTATTGGCAATCTGATCCTTTGGATTATAGGACTTTCCATTATATTAATGGCCTATGGAGAGAGGCAAAATGCTATAGAAAATATAAAAAATTACTTAGGAACGGGTTCCTGCATTTTTGGTTCTATAATATTGATTATAGCCTTTCTTTCTTGGTATATGCTACAGCTTACTTCCTACACATCAGCTATAATTCCTTTTTTTGATCTAACAATCCCTTCTCAAATAAAATTAGGAGCTATAGCTGGAGCAATTATTGCTATTATTTCCTTAGGAGGTATTGTTGCCATTAGACATACGTGTGTCATTTGTTTTCCTTTTCTCTTGTTTTATGCAGTTTATCTTATCATCGATTCTAAAGTCTACAACTCCACTAGTTGGGTATGGACCATTTCCTTTCAAGGGATTACCTCAATAGTAGCGACCACTTTGCCGGGGATAATGAACTTGCCTACGTTTTTTAGACATGCCCGTTCACGAGCGGATGCAGTACTAGGGTTCAGTCTGATGACTGTATTTGTTATGTTATTTCAAATAACATGTATCGTACGTGAAATCTCTAATCCTTCAGCCCTTTTTTCTAATGCATTGCTGGGCATCCCTGGAATGGTTAGCTATCCCCTTTGTATCGTTTTCTTATCCCTGTCTCTTCTATGCATAAATTTGGTGAATATTTACTTTGCGTCGGCAGGCTTAGAAACCCTAGTCAATAGCCTACGTGGCCTAGCCCACAAATGGAACCTTATATACAGAATTATGATAAACCTGTTCACTCCATCTACTAGCTCCGGACAATCAACATTTATTAGATTTGGCTATCTGATAATAGGTTTGTTAGGAACTACCTTCTTCTTCCTCCTGAGAAAGTTCCCAATTCTGTCCTTCTTAGAGAGGATAGCAGATGACATTTTATCGAGCTTAGCTATTGTTCTTCTTTTAGCTTTTTTTACTCGAATCGTTGTTCGTCACCGGCCCAGGACAGGAGCAAAAATCGTTAGTAAAATATGTTGGTTCGTTGGTTCTGTTGCTGTGTGTATTGTTCAAATTTTCTCTCCGACAAATTCCAATAATCCATTCCTAGCAGGAATAGGTATGACCATATTGTTTTTTGTATGTATTGTTTTTTTCGAGGAGATTATCTGGTCCATTGATAAGCTTATCTATAAATAAGCTTATCAATGGCATGCTTTACATGCTGGAAGGTTTGTAAAAGGTAAAGCAGATAAGTCTTTATGACGAATAACTGCAAACACCTGTTTGCTACTTGCGGGGAAAATATGGGCTAAGCAGAAAAAAAAAGGTTCTTGAATGGAAGTCCCCGGTATTTTCGCTATTTTAATTTTTTGAGCGATTTCAGGTTCATTGAAAGTAATGGAAGTATCAGAAAATGAAGGTTCTTCTAATCCCCTAGGAAAGTCTGGGTAGTCTATATCGCAAGCTAAAACCAGCCTTTCAAATGCTTCTGAAATATAGCGAAATAGATATGAGAAGGCCTGCGGATCATTCTGTAATGACCGGCGGCATCCACCAAATACAATAAGCGGTTCATCTTCTGCCTCCTCCAGCTCTTTGCTCTCTTTTGAAGACAAAAGAGTAAAGCGTGTACCATCTCCTCGTAGGACCACTATAGATCGGTCTATTAATTGACCGGAGTCGGTTGTCGAGTCGATAAGCACTGCGATATTAGCATGTGTATACATGAGGTAGGCTAAAGCTATTTCCATGGAAAAAAGGTTAGAGGCATATAAAATGCCTCTTTTGCTTTGTTTAAGATAGTTGGGTTGGATATGCTTTCCCCATATATCGACTGATATCTCGTTAATTCTCATCTCTTGTGGAAGAGCTGTGTGATAGTGTTGATAGCTTAATGCAATGTAGTTAGATATTTCCTTTTGTAAATATTGAATAAGATGGGTGCAAAATGCACTAGATATAGCAGAGATTTTCCTTAATTGTTGATCTTTTGTCCTATTACCCTTAGTTGGGTCAAATTCCTTAGCATAAGCCAAAGTATAAAGACGGATTAGTTGAATCAAAATTGAGGGGATTTTCCATAAGTCTTGATTATCTAACGATGAAATATTTTCAAGCTCCTGTATATAAATTGCAGCTTTTTTCAGTAATCCTTGGATATCCAGCGTCCGCGCTGTATTGATTATCTGTTGGGCATAAATGGATAACCCATGACAACAGTTAGTAGTTGTATGGGCATCAAAAGCTGCGTAGTTACGGCCTGCCAAAGCTGTTAATGCATCTCGTGTAGTACGAGCATAAAACAGCTCCTTCTGAATAGAGACAGGGTTCCCACCCGGATAGATTTCGGCAAGGGGGAGTAAAGAGGTCGTCTCTTGAAAAGTAAAAGGAGGAGCTACAAGGGCCATAATCCTCTTAAAACAAAGAGGATTATATTATATAATAAATGGTTGCTTTTGTCAATATTTTTTTAAAAAAAATTAATACTACAAATAATAAGCAGATATATGTATGTATATTAATAAATTCAAATATAAAATCAAGCAAAAAAATCATATTTTGTTGCAAAATTGAATAATTAATAAAGCATAGGCAAAATGATGAGTGCAAATATAAGTTTGGTTCAAGACAACGCTATTTTAATAAGAAGATCTTCTTCTGACTTACTTGTAAATGCTATTCGTGAAAACGTCATTGTAAAGGTATCTCCTCAAGACCCACATCCTTATATTAGAAACACAGTTTTAGCCATAAGCAGTATAGCTTCAGTATTGGCCGGAGCCGCCTATGTCCCTATTTCTCTACAGCTGCCTCCGGAGATTGGACCATTATGTGCAGCAAGCAATATTATAGCTTTCTCAGGATTAGATATTTGGGCTATCCATACCCTTGTCATGGAATTTTTAGGGCCAAAAGGTGAACAAGAAGCTCTTTTAAGGGGACATGCATCTTTCGGGAAATACTCTAATCTAATCATTGTCGCTTTTTCCGGAATAATAGGATTGTTATCCCAGATACCCGTTGTTCTCCCCTCTATAAACTATAATGAAGATCGGACAACCCAAATTTTAGGAGCTATAGCTTTATTTACAGGAGGATCGTTAATTCCAATTACTTCTTTGTACCAATCCATAATAGCTCTTAGAGAAATGAGAAACTCTCGTGGAGAATTGAGAGAAAGGCTAAATCAATTACGTACTGAGCTAATCACGACAATCGGAGAGCACCAAGAACTATTTAGCAAGTTATCTCCTAAAGAAAGAAGAGACTATATTATAAAAATGTCGCAAGAAAAGGAACAGGAGGAGGATACTTATCGGTTTATTCAGGCAATCTGTAGCCCCTTCCTCTCTGAGGAAGAGGGAATAGACAGAGAAGTTCGTCCTTTATTTTCCGTAACAGCAACCCTAGAGGAAAATCCTTGGATTACTTATGGGACAAAATTTTTTGGAGCTCTAATTGCAACTTCAATGCAAGTTGGGCTAGGGTGGTATACTGAAGTAAAAGTAACTGATCTTACAGGAAGCGAGATAGTAGGGGGCATAGGAGCGGGGGCAGTGGTCTTGTCCGGAATTTATTTAACGTCTCGTTCCATTATAACTACCACAGAAAGGATATCTCGAGCCTTTTTCCATTGTATTAAAGGCTCACCGCAAAGCTCTCTTGCTGAAGAGCTTCGCCCAAAGTTGACTCGAGTTTTAAAATTTTTGGGAATAACCATAGATATTCTTGCCCTGGGTGCAACGGTGGTTATTTGGAATGACTTTTTTAAAGATAATTTGCCGGCAAAGATCTATTTCGAAATTACGTTATGCTTAGCTTATTTCTTATTTGCATTCACGTCGACCCTAGATGTGGTAGATTCTATCGCAGAAGAATTAATTCGGAGAAAAGGAACCCCACCAGAAAAAGAAGCTCTAGCATTTTATCAAAGTTTAAGTAAACTCCGTTCGCTCATTGCAAGTAGTTCCCTCATTGATTTCTCCGGATTTATATCCAAATGTCCTGATACTTTAAAAAATCAACTTTTAGCAAAAGTGGACCTCTCCATCCAACAACTGGATGAATTTGTAGCATCTAATTAAATAAATTAAAAATAGTATTTTTTAGTTGAAGGAATTTCACTTCTCTTTTTTCTCATACAAACGTAAGCGGGAAATAAACTCATCTTTTTTCTATTAACTCACCTTACGCAAACCGGTAAAAAATTTCTTGATAAGTCTCGTCTTTTAGATTTATTCTTATTCGTTTTTTTGAGGAAAAATGAACAAACTACTCGATCTCTATTCAGATTACTTGATTGCTCAGAATCAATATGCAACAGCAATTGATATTGCCACCTTTTTTTAGACACTTAGAATATAGATTTTTTATATTCTGCCTTAGTACAAACAAATAGCTCGCATCGTCTTCGCGAGCTATATAGGGCTCGCTCGCGATGTCTTCAAGCATATTACCTTTCACACTAC
>DAHXLK010000053.1 GCA_027366035.1 Chlamydiota bacterium | reverse complement strand
AGCTATTAACTATGAAAATAGTTGTCTTAAAAGAATCTCCTCCGGAAACCCGTATTGCCATGACTCCCCAAGTCGCCCAAAAGCTCGTTAAACTTGGAGTGGAAGTAGAGGTAGAAGTAGGTTTGGGAGAAGCCTTAGGCTTTACCGATGCTTCTTTTTTTGAAGCCGGAGCTACTTTAAAAAAAGATCGCCGTGAGCTTTTACAATCGGCCGATATTATTTTAAGGGTGCAAAAGCCAACCTCTAACGAAATTTCCCTATTAAAGAAAGGGGCTCTGTATATTTCTTTTCTCAACCCCTTTGAAGAGGGACCCCTACTTAGCGCTTTGAAAAAACAGGGAGCTTTAGCCATAAGTCTACAAATGCTCCCTCGAACTACATTGGCTCAAAAAATGGACGCCTTAAGCTCTCAGGCCAGCTTAGCCGGTTACGCCGCCGTAATAGAGGCTGCTAAAGAGACCTATAAAGTCTTCCCCATGATGACCACCCCCGCCGGAACCATCTCTCCGGTAAAAGTTTTTGTCGTAGGAGCAGGGGTAGCTGGGCTGCAGGCTATCGCCACAGCCAAAAGGCTTGGGGCAATTGTCGAAGCCTTTGATACCCGTCCCGTTGTCGAAGAGCAGGTAAAATCGTTGGGGGCAAAATTTTTAAAGATCGACTTAGGGGAAATCGGTCAAACCAAGGAAGGGTATGCTAAACCTCTAACTGAGGAGCAATTGGCCAAACAACAAGAAGCTATGGCCAAATCTTGTGCCGAAGCCGACATCGTGATTACCACAGCACAAGTCTTCGGGAAAAAGGCCCCCCTCCTTATCACTCAATCAATGATAACGAAAATGTCGCCTGGAAGTGTTATTGTAGATCTTGCCATAGAAAGTGGTGGCAACGTCCAAGGATCCAAGCTGGGAGAAACGATAGTTACCCATGGAGTAAAAATCTTAGGTATCCCCAACCTTCCGGGGACAGTAGCGCAAGACGCCTCTAAAATGTACGCAGGAAACCTCTATCATCTTTTGCACCACCTTCTTACTAAAGGCAAAGAAGACCCACTATTTAAGGATGCTCTAATATGCTCTTAGCTTTTGTTTTGATCCTCTCTATTTTTTTAGGCTTTGAACTTATCTTTAAAGTCCCCTCTATCCTCCATACTCCTTTAATGTCCGGATCCAATGCTATCTCAGGGATCACCCTAGTAGGAGCTATGATTGCAGCAGGGGGAGGGGCCAACACCCCCTTTTGTACCCTGCTTGGAACATTAGCTGTTATTTTTGCCACTATTAACGTCGTAGGGGGCTATCTCGTAACCGATAAGATGCTGCAGATGTTTAAGAAGGGAGAAAAAAAATGATCCTCGAATTTTCTTACCTAACTTCTGCCATCTTCTTTATTGTTGGGTTAAAGCTGATGAACTCGCCCCTTACCGCAAGAAGGGGAAACCTTATTTCTTCCATAGGGATGTTGATCGCCGTTATTGCCACTCTTTGGCATAGAGATATTTTGAGTTTTTCTTGGATTTTTGCGGGACTGTCTATGGGAACAGTTATTGGAGCTATCATCGCTTACAGAGTACCGATGACAGCCATGCCAGAAATGGTAGCGCTACTCAATGGCTTTGGAGGTCTTTCGAGTCTCTTAGTCGGTTGGTCAGTCTACCATGGCAATCTCCATATCTCTTCCTATGAAGCCTTTACGATTTATCTTTCGATCCTCATTGGAGGGGCAACCTTTTCAGGGAGTATGATCGCCTGGGGAAAACTACATGAAGTACTTTCAGGAAAACCCCTCCTTTTTCGAGGGCAACAAATCGTAAATATCTTATTGATTTCCTCTCTTTTGGTATTGGGATTTCTCTATTGCACTGCCCCTTTGGAAAATTACGGCACACTATTTGCCATCATTTCTCTTTCCTTACTACTTGGAGTGTTTATGGTGCTTCCCATTGGAGGAGCTGATATGCCGGTAGTCATTTCCCTCCTTAATAGTTATTCGGGGATGGCCGCCTCTGCGGCCGGCTTTGTCTTAAAAAATAATGTCCTGATCGTCTCCGGCGCACTAGTCGGCGCTAGCGGTATTATTTTAACACAAGTGATGTGTAAAGCGATGAACCGCTCTCTGTTCCACGTCCTTTTTAGCGGTTTTGGTTCTGTGAAAAAGAAAGTAACTTCTCAGGTAATAGGAGAGATCAAATCGTTAGTCGCGAAAGATGCCTATCATGTTCTGGAAGCGGCCAAATCGATCGTTGTCGTCCCCGGTTATGGACTCGCAGTAGCACAAGCACAACATTTGCTCAAAGAGCTTACGGCTATCTTAGAAAAGAGGGGGGCAGATGTCACTTATGCCATTCACTCGGTAGCAGGGAGAATGCCTGGGCATATGAATGTCCTTCTGGCTGAAGCGGGAGTCCCCTATGAACAACTCATTGAAATGGAGGCTATCAATCCACGGATGGAGCAAGTAGATGTCTGTTTGGTAATTGGGGCAAATGATGTAGTCAACCTTTCTGCTAGAGATGATACTTCCAGCTCGATCTATGGTATGCCCATTATCGAGGTCGACCGGGCCAAACATGTCTTTATCTTAAAAAGGTCAACGGCTTTTGGCTTTGCCGGTATTGAAAATCCCCTTTTCTTCAAAGAAAACTCTTCTATGATCTTTGGGGATGCGAAACAGACGCTGCAATCTCTCGTCGCCGAATTCAAAAGTTAAACAAAACGAAGACACTGTTTCTATTTCTTACTTGCTAAAATAGCTGCCTTTGCAACTTGAAGCCCATCTAAAATCCCCTCCTCATAACGAAAATGAGGATGAAGTTCTAGTTCGGGGAAATCGTTAGGCTGAAGTAAATCCTCCGGAGTAATATAAGGGATAATCCTTCTGCCGCATTCTAAAAGTTTTTTTTTCTGTCCGTTAATGAGCTCATCTAATAGCTCGAGCATTCTCCCTCCTCCTTTTCTGAAAAAACTCGGTAAGTAAAGCCCCACACTCCTCTTGCAAAACTTCACCGATAATTTCTACCGAATGCATCGGATGTTTTTTTTGAAAAATATCGATCCAGCTCCCATTCGCTCCTAAACGAATATCTCTAGCTCCCCATATCACTCTTTTTATTCTCGCAGCATAGATAGCGCCCGCGCACATCAAACAGGGCTCTAGAGTAGTATATATTGTCGCCCCTTCCAATCTCCAATTTTTCAAAAAGGAAGATGCTGCCGTAATGCAAAGGATCTCTGCATGCGCCGTCGCATCTTGCAGTAGCTCGACCTGATTCGCACCTTTTGCTATTATTTTATCTTGCAAAACGACTACGGCTCCTACGGGAACTTCTCCGATAGATCCGGCTTTTTTAGCTTCTTTCAAAGCCTCCTGCATAAAAAAAAGATCTTTTTCTAATGACATCATTGATTTTTTTGAATATACTGTATGGTATTCCAAAAGGAGACCGATTGCAATGTCTTTAGATAAAGGAACCAAAGAAGAGATCACTAAAAAATTTCAATTACACGAAAAAGATACCGGCTCTGCTGACGTACAAATAGCGATTCTCACAGAGCGAATTGCCGAATTAACGGAACATTTAAAACTATCCCCTAAAGACCATAGCTCGCGCCTAGCCCTTTTAAAGCTGGTAGGGCAACGTAGAAAACTTTTAGATTACCTCAACTCGACAGACACCAAACGCTATCAAAATTTGATTACACGATTAAATCTTAGAAAATAAACATTGGAACTACCTTGAAACGCAATATTAAAAAAATTCCTTTAGGCAAACAGGAAATAGTTTTAGAAACCGGGAAAATCGCAAAACAAGCTAATGGAGCCGTCCTCCTCCACTCAGGAGGAACAACCATTTTAGCTACCGCTTGCGCCTCTTCAGCGCCGGTAGAAGGTGTCGATTTTCTCCCCCTTCGAGTTGACTATCAAGAAAAGTTCTCCGCTGTAGGAAAAACCCTTGGAGGTTTTATCAAACGAGAGGGAAGGCCTACCGAACGGGAGACCTTAGTCTGCCGATTTATCGATAGACCTATCCGCCCTTTTTTTGAAGATGGTTACTATAATGATACTCAGGTCCTTTCCTATGTATACTCTTATGATGGAGTGAACAAGCCCGATGTACTCGCTATTTGTGCAGCATCTGCTGCTCTAGTCATCTCCGATATCCCGTTTTTAAAACCGATTGGAGCGGTCCGTGTTGGCTATATTCAAAATGAATTTGTCATCAATCCAAGTGAAGAAGAACTCAAATCTTCTCGTCTTGACCTTGTACTAGCCGGAACGGAAGATACGATTTTGATGATCGAAGGGTTTTCAGATTTTCTCACGGAAGATCAAGTGATGGAAGCGATACTTACCGGCCATGAGGCAATTAAAACTATCTGCTACCGTCTCTCAGAATGGCAAAAAGAGGTCGGCAAAGAAAAAGATCGTTCCACCCTCCGAAAAATCCCACTAGAGCTAATTTCTGCTGTAAAAAGTGAAGTGAGCCAAGTGCTCCCTGCCGCCCTCAAGATAGCAGAAAAGAAAGCCAGAGAGCTCGCTCTCAAAGAAATCGGAGAAAAATTAGATAAAAAGTTTGCTCCGGAAGGGGGAGAGAAAAAGTTTGATTTGACCGATATAAAACTCGCCTACAAAAACTATCAGGCCCATCTCATGCGTCAGATGGTCCTCAAAGACAAAATAAGGATAGACGGAAGGGGGCTAGAAGATATTCGCCCTATCGACATCGAACATGGATTTCTTCCAAGGACGCACGGAAGCGCCCTCTTTACCCGCGGAGAGACACAGGCAATTGCCGTCTGTACCCTAGGTGGAGAGATGATGGCGCAGCGTTATGAAGATTTGCATGGGGAAGGGGCGCACCGTTTTTATATGCAATATTTTTTCCCCCCTTTTTCCGTTGGAGAGGTAGGGAGGATAGGCCCTCCGGGAAGGAGGGAAGTAGGCCACGGAAAACTAGCGGAACGGGCCCTAGCTGCAACCCTACCTAAGCAAGAAGAATTTCCTTATGTAATCCGAATAGAGTCGAATATCACCGAATCTAACGGCTCTTCGTCCATGGCCTCTATCTGCGGCGGTGCAGTAGCTCTTATGGATGCAGGAGTTCCTATCAAAAGTCCTATAGCAGGGATCGCTATGGGTCTGATCCTTGAAAAAGATGAGTATGTCATCCTCTCCGATATCTTAGGCATCGAAGATGCTCTAGGTGACATGGATTTTAAAATAGCAGGAGATGAAAAGGGGATCACCGCTTTTCAGATGGATATCAAAGTAGAGGGGATAACCCCTGCCATCATGCGTGCTGCTTTAAATCAAGCAAAACTAGGACGTATCCATATCCTTCGAGAAATGCTCAAAGTTCTCCCTGCCTCTAAGAAAGAGCTCTCTGCCCATGCTCCTAAGATAGATAGTATGCAGATTAAGCCCAGTAAGATCGGTATCGTCGTAGGCCCCGGAGGGAAACAGATCAAGGCTATTATCGAAGAGACCGGCGTACAAATCAACATCAGCGACACCGGATTAGTTAGCATCGTTTCAACTGATGACGCAGGAATCAAGAGAGCCAAGGAGATTATCTACAATCTCACTGTCGAAGTCGAGGTCGATAAAATTTATCATGGAAAAATTGTTTCGATTGTCGCTTTTGGGATTTTTGTCGAAATCCTACCAGGCAAGGAGGGGCTCTGTCATATTTCGGAGCTCTCTCATAAAAGGATTCACAACTTGCGCGATCTCTTTAAAGAAGGAGATATGATCGATGTTAAAGTGCTAGAGATTAACGAAAAAGGTCAGGTAAGGCTTAGCCATAAGGTACTACAAGCAGAAACGGTCGGCTAATCGTTCAGGGATGGAGCAAAGAGAGAGGCGGGTTCCTTAGCGAAAAATTGCAAAGATTCCATTTGTGGTTTTGATACGATCTGTTTGCCTTAATTTATAGAGGTTTATAGCCTGGGATTGTGGAAATCTCCCATTTGGTTAAAATTGAAGCCGTGTTTCCCCGGATTTGATCTTTTTAACCGGCTAAAGCAAGGCTTAAATTTTAACGGCAAAGCTAGAGATTTCAACCGTCCCTAAAGTCACGCTAATTTAAAATAAGACTCGAAAAGGTTTTATTGAATATTTTTTTTCTACACATATAATAGATGGCCTTTGGAAGAGTGGCAGAGTGGCCGATTGCGTCTGTCTTGAAAACAGAAGACCTGAAAGGGTCCGGGGGTTCGAATCCCTCCTCTTCCGTCATTAGACTTCTTTCGAAACTCGCTTTGTTTGATAAAATTAGCAATTTTAGGGACTGTTGAAATCTTTAGCTTTACCGTTAAAATTTGAGCCTTGCTTCCCCGGATTTGATATTTTTAAAAGTTCCTATACCTTAGCAGGATACGTCTCTTTCAAACTATCACGACGCCTTTTCTTTCCTCAAATTTTAAGGGCTATTCGAAGATCGAAACAGCCACTTTTTCAAAGCTTTGAGATTGTCTTCAGAGGACTTAAAGGGTTGGATTTTAATGAATTTGCGACCTGTTTAAGAAATTTTATATTTGTATTAAAATAATTTAAATTATGTATAACTTATTTAAGTTATTTTCATAACAAACTTATGGTATAATAATACTATGAGTAGAATAAAATTTCCTAATATTTCTCATATATGCCGGCTTGAGAAAATCAGGCAGATCCTTTCCTTCGTCATCGTACCGAAAAAAACGGTAAAGACCCTCCTTTCTGAGCTCAACACTTTATCAAAAAGTGTCGTCCCAGATCTTAAAGACAAAGTCTTTCAGCTTGTCCACCAATGTGTCGACCACCTCATCAATCGCAAAGTTGAAAAGATCGTCGACGAATTCCGTAGAGGAAAGGACGTACAAAAAGCGATCCGAATTCTCGAAAATCGTTATGCTTTAAGCGGAGAAAATAGAGCCCTTTTAAGCATTGCAAAAAGAAGGCAGGTCCTTGATGAAACCGTCTACGAAAAACTTCTCGAAATCGCCACATCTCTCATCTTACAGCGCACCGGCGAAGCCAAGTGGCATATCCAAGGGCTTCCTCAAGAAGTTTTTGACAGCATTGACTGGAAAAATCCCTTTGAAGAAATCTTAAAAACCCTCCTAGGTAGAAGGGTCTCTTCACGTGAGGTTAAAAATTTTATGCAAGAGTTGATAAACTTTGCTGAACCTCTATGAGACAGTTGAAATCTCCCGTTTGGTTAAAATTTTACCATTGCTTCCCCAGATTTGATCTTTTAAAAGCGCCTATACCTTAGCAGGATATGTCACTTTCAAAAAAATCAAACCGGCTAAAGCAAGGCTCAAATTTTAACGAAAAAGCTAAAGATTTCAACAGTTCCATATTTAAGGCCTTGGGTGAAAGTTATCGAAAGCCCGCTTTAGTTGACTTTGATTGACATGGGTATATCGGTCAGTTGTGGCAATATCCACATGTCCCAACATATCCTGTATCAGGCGAAGATCGGCTCCATGTTCTAAGAGATGGGTAGCAAAACAGTGGCGAAGGGTGTGAGGCGATACCTTTTTCTCAATTCCTACTTTTTTGGCATAGGATGAGACCATTCTATAAACGGCAAAACGGTCTATCGGTTGTAGCTTCTGAGTGACAAAAAGTCCCTCTTCTTTATCCTTTCGATAGTTGAGGTAGCGGTCGATAGCAATAAGAGCTTTTTTCCCAATGGGAACGATCCTCTCTTTTTTCCCTTTCCCTTGTACTTTAACAAATTGGTCATCGACATCGGCAATTTTTAGCATGCAACATTCGCTTACCCGAATACCGGTTGCATAAAGGGTCTCTAGTATCGCCTTATCCCTTGATCCTAAAAAGCTTTCGTCATTTGGAGCCGCAAGGAGGGCTTCTACCTCACTCATGGTGAGGACCTCAGGGATCATTTGCCATAGTTTGGGGGCTTCAAGAAAGGAGGTAGGATCCATAGCAATAGCCCCCTCTTTCTTTAAAAACCGGAAAAAGACTTTGATAGCCATCAGCATACGGTAGATGGAGGAACCGGCATATCTATTTTGCAGGCTCTGCAAAAAGGTAAAGATCTCCTCTTGGGAGACCTTTTGCCAGGGAAGATCGGAGATAAACTTGGCAAGCGCTCGAATATCTCTTCCATAAGCTTCTATAGTGTGGCTAGAAAGCCCTCTTTCTGAAGAGAGATAGGCTAAAAAATCAGCTAACAGCTCTTGTTGGCTCATCTTCCTTTGGAATATGCCTAAAGAGGCTATTTATAGCCGAAAGAATTCTGTTGGTCCAGGCAGCAACTGTAGGGTGGTCGTATAAGAAGAATATAATCCCTAAAATCCCCATAGCGACATCGGAGAGGATAAGTAGCGACTGAGTAACCACTCCTCCTACTTGCAAATAATCTACTAGTTCTGCAGCTAACAAGGCAGCTCCGGATAGGATACCCATAATTCCTGCTATAACATAAGCACTACCCGATCTGATTTTATTTGTTAAAATCTCTTTTAATTCACTAGGCTCTAGTGCATTGTTTAATGCTTTGCCCACTACCTCTTTCGATAATCTATTCTCTAATCGGATCCGTTTTCTTTTTAGAGCCATATTTTGTTCTTCTTCTGTAGAATAAAGCGCCTGTTCTATCTTGGTAAGGGTGAGTTTGCTTTTTAAAAATTTACATAGGTCAGTTTTACTATTCATATAAGGGGCCCATTTTTCTCTAAATTTCCTAGCACAATGGATTTGTGCTACACCCCAAGCTAGAGCTAAAATACCTAAAAAAATGATGCTAGGGCCTAAAAGGAGAGCTGTAATTGTTTTACCTGCTACACATCCCAACGCACTCATGATAGCATTACCAATGGACGCAGGGGCAGTTATAAAGGTAAGGACACCTCCAAATTGCATCAATATATGCCCTTTCTTCTTCTCTTCTTTCAGATGATAAGCGGCCCCTTCTGCATATAGCTGCATCCCTTTTCTTCCTAAAAGCAGACCCGATATTATCGAGATAGCCCCTCCGCAAAGAGGGATATAAACAGAAATACGCTCAAATATCCTATTCAAAATTATTAAAGCAAAAGTTTTAAAATTAGAAAATTCGTACCAGTCTACACTATGACGATCGAGAAAACCACTAATACCGGAAGATGGTTTTTCTTCCTCTGCAAGAGGAGCCTCTTCCGAACTATTCTGTCTTTCTATTCTTTTTAAGCGCCGGAATATCTTCTCAGCATTTTTATCTTTGAATCCCTCTTTTGCGGAAGAAAGAACAAGAGAGTTAGTTGTAGCCGGCAAATCAGAAATAAAAGAGCTCCAAATAGCAGAAGGAACAGAGTCCTTCTCACAAGTAAATATTGATTGGTCTCCACTCATTACCGATAAGCGGTTCTCTATTATTTTTACTGTTAGCTCACCCATAATCCCCTCCCTCCAAATGAAGGAAATTCCATAATTATTATACCATAAATCAATTAATTATATACTAAAAACGTTTAATTTTATATTATAAATTATTAACAATTATATCGTTTTTAAGTGAGATTATTAGATCATTCGGATAGCTCGATTTTATGACTAAAGTGCACGCATATAATAACTATTAAATTAGATATAATTATAATAACTAATAATATATTAGTTAGTTTATATATTTGTATTCAAATATTTATTTTAGTATAATAAATTTAGATCTGCTATAATTTTTTGGAGAAATATGGCTGCCACAACTGCCTCAATTGCCCTAGCCACCTCAACTGCCCCAATTGCCCCAACATCTGCCTCGGATAATCCTCAATTGGCGGCTGCAGCCAAGAGGACAACGGAAGCATTTCAAAAGGCAATTTCTAACCCTAACCACAATTGCCTTAAAGAGATGGCCCTTAACAAGTATTTAACTACTTTTCAAACAGTATTCCGGACAACTCTATCTACAGCCAATTCTTTTTCACAAGCTGTCACACAGCTTAAAGAATTAACGGATCAATGCACCCAAAATATTTCCTCACTTTCTCTCTCAGAAGGAGAAAAACAAACTGTATCACAGAAGGTGCTTGAGTGCATAGATTGGTTATCAGAACTAGCACAGAAACAGCTAGCACAGGATCTTCAAAAGAACACTCCACTACCTACCATTCAAGCAAACCTGGAGGATCAATTAAAGATAATTGATGGTATTCATCCAAATGGAAGACAAAAGATTTTGGATAGATTGGCAGATGCACCGTGTTTTAAAGCCTTATTAGAGGAATATAAGAAAAATCAATTCCCTCTATACATAGCAAGGAAAATTCAAGAAAATTTGCAATCTCAGGAACAGCAACGAAAATCCTTAGAAGATGCAATCACCAAAAAAACTACTCAAAAAACCTCTACTGACTCCTCTATATTGAAATTACAAGGGACTATCCTTACGACAGAACAAACTATATCTACAAACACCAGTACGATTTTTAAATTGAAGGCTCAACCGAAGCAACCACCCACACAAACCGCAATCTCGTTCATGGAAAATTCTCAACTGTTGCTGCAAAAGCAATTAAACTCTAACCAGCGTCAATTACTAACACAACAAAATCTGAGCCAAGCCCTTGAGGCGGATATAGCTGCTAAAAAAACTCAGCTAGATCAATTAAACAAAACTTCAGCAGGCTTAATTACAGAACATCTTAACACCCTTAATTTATCAACAACTTTTATTCAGTATATAAATACAGAAGAATCATTACCCACAATTGCAACAGATCAGCAAATAAATTTTGCAATATTAAAATTACCTGAATTAGATAACTTAACAATTGCACTACGATTAGCAGAGCAAGCATGCGAAGAAACAGACTCTACAAGAGCTCAAAACACAGCCTCTGAAGCCTTAAACAAACTAAGACTAACAGCTCTAACCGATCCGGCTCCTCAAGATATTCGAGATCTAACAACAACTGCGCTACAAGACGCAAAAGATGCTTTACAAAACGTTGAGAAAAGCCTCACACCAGAAACCTTAAATACAAACCTAGCTAGTGCTAAAACAACAATAAACCTTGCTATCCAACGAACCCACCAATTAGTAAATGCTCCTCAGATAGCCGCTGCCGTGCCGCCTACTAAGCCCTGGTGGCAGTGGTGGTAATTTTAAAGCATATCAGAGAGCTCTACTAAGACATCACGGAGCACTTCTAAGGGTTTTTGGTCGGCATTAAAAACCGAAAGTATCCCTTTAGAATAATGCTTGAGGACCTTTAGAGTATCTTTCTTATAGACCTCCATTCTAGTTTTTAAAATTTTTGGTTCCATATCATCAGAGCGCTTTTCTAAAATAGCCCTCCTTTGCATCCTTTTGAAAAGGATATTAGTTTCGGTAACATCGAGCATGATAATCTGTTCTACTTGGATATATTTATCTAACAACTCTGCCTGTTTTTTCGTCCTGGGAACCCCATCTAAAAGGAGGTACTGCTGCGACGGGAAGTAGCGGTTGGTAGCGATGAGCCCGGAGACAAAATGGTGCCAGATCTCAATAGTTACCTCATCGGGCAATAAAAGCCCTTTTCCTGCATAGGAATGGTATAATTTCCCTGCAGGAGAGTCGAGGTCAAGACCCCGGAAAATGTCTCCTGAAGATAGGTGAAAATGGTTGCCGGCACTACTTAAAAATTTGCCTAAAGTCCCCTTTCCGGCCCCCGGAGGGCCAAAAATCAGGATCGACCGAAACGGTTCTTTGACCTTGGGAATATAATCTTGAAGCTTTCGTTTCTGCATGCAAATGAGGGTATAATAAAATATCTTTGCTAGCAAGATTGCATTTATCTTGCAAAAGGATTAATCTTTTATAGTTATTATATGGCTAAACTGGTTATTGTCAGTACCCAAGAAGAATTTGACCTCCCCGATAATGCAGAGATTGCCCCAATCTGTGAAAAGGCAGGGGTCCCCTTTGCCTGTACCGAAGGGGTCTGCGGCACCTGTGTTATCGAAGTCAAAGAAGGGATGGAAAACCTTTCCGAATTTAACCAGGCAGAGGCCGATTTCTTGGGAGATCTCGCCACCGAGCGATTAGCCTGCCAGTGTACGATCCGAAAAGGGTCGGTAACCATTAAATTTTGAGGAATGCATGATTACAAAAGAGATGACTATCGAAGAAATATTTACCCAAAATCCCGATAAAAGCCAACTACTTGCTCAAACCATGACTCAGGCAGGGCTCCACTGCATGAGCTGCAGTGCCGCCACCTGGGAAACCTTAGAGGCAGGAATGTTGAGCCATGGCAAAACTTCTAAAGAAATTACCCACTTGGTAGATAAGCTAAATACTGTCCTTACCATGACTCATGATCCCCTTACCATCTCCCTCACTGAAAAAGCAGCTATTAAATTGAAAGAGATCTTGAAAGAGGAAGGAAAGGGCGGCTGGGGGCTAAAATTCAGCGACAGGGCTGCCGGATGTAGCGGATTTGAATATGTCTTAGACTTCTCCGAAAAACCTGCCCCCGATGATGCCGTCTTTCAGTCGCAAGGGATACAGATCCATGTCCCCACCGGCTGCACTACTAGACTACTCGGTTCAGTAATCGATTATATAGATGGGCTTCATGGAGCCGGTTTTAAAATCTCCAACCCCCATGCAAAATCCTCTTGCGGCTGCGGCTCTTCTCACGGATATTAAAAGGGACTGTTGAAATCTCCAGGTTGGTTAAAATTTTACCCTTGCTTCCCCGGATTTGATCTTTTTAAAAGTGACTATAGCTTAGTAGAATACGTCACTTTCAAAAAAAATCAAACCGGCTTTGCAAAGCTCAAATTTTAAACGACAAAGCTAAAGATTTCCTAGAGTCCCTAAAACTCCTTTATAAGCTCGGAGAGCCCTTCTAGGGCTTTTTTAATATATACGAGAAAAGAGATCGCCTCTTGCCCGTCGACAATGCGATGATCATAGCTAAGGGCGAGATACATCATCGGCCTGATCTCCACCTTCCCTTCAATAGCCACAGGCCTTTGTTGGATCGTATGCATCCCTAAAATCCCACTCTGAGGGGGGTTGAGGATAGGGGTAGAGAGTAACGAACCGAATACCCCACCATTGGTAATGGTAAAAGTCCCCCCTTTTAAGTCATCTACCGAAATAGTTCCTGAACGGGCTTGCCCGGCAAAATCTTGCAACTTTTTCTCTATCTCCGATAAGGTTAATGTATCACACCCTTTAATTACAGGGACCATGAGCCCCTTCTCCGTCCCTACCGCAATCCCGATATCATAGTCGTCAAAATAGACGATATCCTCCCTATCAATCATGGCATTCATATCAGGATAGGCTTTTAAAGCAGAAACACACGCCTTTACAAAAAAGGGCATAAACCCCAGTTTTATCCCATATTTCTTTTGAAAATTTTCCTGCTCTTTTTTTCGAAACTCGACCACTTTGGACATGTCGACTTCATTGAAAGTAGTCAACATGGCGGTCGTATTTTTGACCTCCATGAGCCTTTCTGCAATCACACGCCTTAATTTACTCAACCGCTCCCTTCTTCCTCGCTCGGGTTTTGCCGCCGCAAGAGGGGGAGACGAGGAGACAGCCGGCGCCTCCTTCTTGACAGAGCCCTTTTTTTCTTGAGAAGGAGTCGCCGCCCCTTCGGTCTCTATAAAACCGATTACCTGCCCCACTTGGACCACCTCTTCTACTTGGACATTCAAAGTGAGAACCCCGGCAGCAGGGGCAAAAAGGAGCTGGTTTACCTTCTCAGTCTCCAGCTCGAGGATTTCCTCATCGACTTTCACGGTATCCCCTGTTTTCTTAATAAGGGTTGCCACCGTTGCTTCGGTAATACTCTCTCCGACCGGAGGGACTTTGATCTCTACTTTCATAGCAAGGCCTTATCGATGAGCTCTTGTTGTTCCTTTTGATGCACGGCATTGGATCCGGCAGCAGGAGAAGCGCTCACCTCCCTGCCAATATAGCCGATATCTCTTTGTAATACTCTTCGAAGTATAGGTTCCATATAACTCCACCCTCCCATATTTTGAGGCTCCTCTTGCAACCAAAAACATTCTTGATATCCTGAATATTGCGCAAGGACTTTTTCAAATTTTTCTTGATAAAACGGATAGAACTGTTCCACACGAAGGAGGGCTACCTTTTGATTATTCCTCTTTGCCGCCACCTCATAAAAAATCTTACCCGAACAGATGAGGAGCCGTTTAGGTGTCGGTATCTCGAGAATATCCGGCAAAAATTCTGCGAACTTCCCCTCCGTCAAATCAAAAAGCCTACTCGTACAAGCAGACACACGAAGCAAACTCTTAGGAGTAAAAATGATAAGAGGCTTTTTGATAGGATTCAACGCCTGTTTTCTCAGTAAGTGAAATAGCTGGGCAGGAGTAGAGGGGTTGACGATCCGGATATTATCGTGCCCTGCAAGGGACAAAAACCTCTCGATCCTCGCCGAACTATGCTCCGGCCCTTGCCCCTCCATCCCATGGGGAAGGAGGAGGACGAGGGAAGAGCAGCTCCTCCATTTTTGTTCGGAAGATGTAAGATACTGATCTAAAATTACTTGTGCTCCATTCACAAAGTCGCCATACTGTGCCTCCCATAAGACGAGAGCATTGGGGTTCGAGGCGCTATAACCATATTCAAAGCCTAAAGCGGCAAATTCAGAAAGGGGGGAGTTGAGGATGTCAAATCTCCCTTGCCCCTCTCTGAGGTGTTGCAACGGGAAATACTTTTCATTTGTCTTTTGATCGACCCAAACGGCATGGCGCTGGCTAAAAGTCCCCCTTTGGCTATCTTGCCCCGCAAGTCTTACAGATATCCCCTCCCATAAAATCGATCCAAATGCCAAGTGTTCACAAAAAGGCCAATCGAGGTTTTCTTCTAGTTCTTTCAACCGTCCCCCTTCCCACTTGGCAAGCTTAGAATGTAGGGTAAATCCGGCAGGTACTTTCGACGTGAGGGTAGCAATCTGTTGTAATATTTCTCCTTTAACGGAAGTAATAATCGTTTTTTTCTCTACTTCCGGAAATTCTTTGCCGTGGACTATTTCAGGAGCCGGAGGAACCGTAGAAAACTTTTTCGCCTCTTCTAGGGCCTGTTGCAACTTTTTTCTACAGGCCTCTTCTAACGAAAGGGCAACCGTTTCATCCAGCTTGCCTCCTTGCAAAAGTTTTTCCTTATAGATATCCCGTATACTTTGCTTTTGAGAGATTTTTTCATATTGCAGCGGCTGGGTAAAACGGGGCTCATCTCCCTCATTATGCCCATATTTTCGATAGCAGAGGAGATCGATAAAGACGTCGATCTTAAATTCCTTTCGGATCTGCATAGCCAACTTCGAAGCCCAGCAACACCCTTCGGGATCTTCAGCATTGACATGAAAAACAGGGCAGTTAAAGGTTTTAGCGATATCGGTACAGTATTGGGAAGATCTAGTCTCTTCGGGAAGGCTGGTAAAACCAATCTGGTTGTTGACCACAATATGGATCGTCCCCCCTGTACAATAGCCGTCTATCCGCATTAGCTGGAGCGACTCATAGATCACCCCTTGCCCGGCTAAAGAAGCATCGCCATGGATAAGGATAGCGGCTACCTTCCCCTCTCCTTTGATCATCTGTTGAGCCTTAGTCTCCCCTAACACCACAGGGTCTACCGATTCCAAGTGGGAAGGGTTAGCGGCTAAATGAAGGTCGACCGTTTTCCCTTGACGTGTGGTCTTTGAAAAAAATCCTTTGTGATACTTCACATCATCTGTCCCTGCTGTCTTATGAGCCGTCAATGCCAATTCAAATTCGTGGAAAATAACCGAATAAGATTTTTCTAAAATATGGGCTAACACATTGAGCCTCCCCCTATGAGCCATCCCGATGACAAACTCTTCTAACCCTCCCTCTACCCCCTCATCGATCACCCCTTGCAAAATAGGGATCAGCGTCTCTCCCCCTTCTAAGGAAAACCGTTTTTGCCCGACAAATTTGGTATGTAAAAAGGATTCAAACATTTCTGCCTTATTGAGAAGCTCAAAGATCTCTTTCTTTTCCTCAAGGGTAAGGTCTATCTGCCAAATAGGCTCAAATCTTTTTTGTATCCACTCCTCTAGCTCTATATTATCCAGGTCCATATATTCGACCCCAATCGTCGAAGAATAGATCTTTTGTAAGAGAAAAGAAAACTCCTCTACAGTCACCCTCTCCTCCGCAAATAACCCCAAGCCGGGAAGGAGCTCTTTTTTTTGAAATCCCAATAGCTCTAACGAGAGCTCTTTAGGTAAAGCCCCCTGTGGCAATAACGGATTCGTCTTGGCATAGAGATGGCCAAATTTTCGATAAGCCATCAAGAGCTTATAAGCTTTTAAGCTCTCTATATCCTCCCCTAGATTTCCACTTGCAAAGTCCATCCCGGAAAAGAAGGCATGCCATTCGGGACTCACCCCTTTGGGATTTTTTTGATAAGCCCGATAGAGCTTATCGATTGCAGTTAAATTTCCTATGTGAAAACGGGGTCGTTCCATATTTTCCACATATCATAAAGCTTGACATATTCTCCATATCAACCTATTTTTACAGTCCTAAATGCAAAAATTTTGTAAAAACTATTTCTAAAAAAATTCCATTTTCAGTAAATAGTCAAGTTTTGGGGAAGAGACTACCATGAACATCAAAAGTGACCGTTTAAAGAAGTTAGAAGTAGAACTGGAAGATTTAGAACAGTGGCTAAAACTAGGCCTTGTCCCTAAAAAAGATATTGAAAAACACAAAGAAGAAATTCATGGGATCCAATCTCGTATTGAAGAGGAAAAACAGCGCCTCCGGTTCCTCAAAGAAAATGGAGAGTTAGAAGAATATGTAGCTCCCAAACGCTCTCCTGCAAAGCAGGTCTATCCCGAAGCCCATACCCTACCCGATATGGATGGAGGAGAGAACATGACCGACGTCGGCTTTGATATGGAAACCGAAGGATATGACTCAGATACCACCTCCGAAGGGGATACCGAGCATGGAGAAGAGGCCACGGTTGTCGAAGAAGAAGATGACGAAGACCCCTTCTCCGATCGCAACCGGTGGAAACGGGGGATCTTAGAAGACCCCGATGCCGACAACTGGTAAATATTTAAGCAAACTTACTTAGACCTCTAATGAGCCTCAGCCTCTACTTCCATCTCCCTTTTTGTAAAAAAAAATGCCCCTACTGTAGTTTTTATGTAATACCAGACAAAGAAAACCATAAGTCTTTATACCTAAAAGCATTAGAGATGGAATGGGCTTTGCGAGAGCCCCTTGTAACCGGTCAAAAGATTGTCTCTTGTTATTTTGGAGGGGGGACCCCTTCTGTTTTTCCCGAAGCAGTGGAGAACATTTTAAATTGGCTTCCTACCCAACCTAAAGAAATTACCTTAGAAGCCAATCCTGAAGACATCACCCCCTCTTTAATGGCTAGGATGGGATCTTGTGGGATCAACCGGGTGAGCCTTGGCGTCCAGTCGCTCTCCTCGCCTCTCCTCGTCAGCTTAGGAAGAACTCACAGCCCTGAAAAAGCTATCGATGCGGTTAGGATCATCCAAGAAGCGAATATCAACAATATCTCGATCGATTTGATGTATGAGCTCCCCGGCCAGACCCTCTCCTTGTGGGAGGAGACTCTGACTCAAGTAGCCGAGCTTCCCATCACCCACCTTTCTCTATACAATTTGACTATAGAGCCTCATACAGTCTTTTTTAAGAAAAAAAAGTCCCTTGCCTTCCCTTCACAAGAAGAGAATTTACAGATGCTACAGATGGCGCTACACGCTTTCGAACAAATGGGATTTGTAAGATATGAAATCTCTGCCTTTGCCAAAGGGGGAAAGATCTCTCATCACAATATTGGCTACTGGACCGCTCGTCCTTTTCTTGGCTTTGGCCCTTCTGCCTTTAGCTACTGGGAACATAGGCGGTTTTGTAATATTGCCAACCTTCATAGATATCAAGATAGGTTAGTAAATGGGATAGATCCTACCGACTTTTCCGAATGCCTGCAAGGAGAGGAGCGGAAAAAAGAGCTGATAGCAGTAGGGCTTAGGGTAGTAGATGGGATAGATCTTGCCCCTTTTTTCCCCCTTTCTGAGGGGCTAGAAAACCTATTACAACAATTGCAAACGAAAAAAATGATTGTCCTTGCAGGGACTACCTGTAAGCTTACCTCGCAAGGACTACTTTTTTACGATACCGTCGCCTCAGAAATTCTTAGTTAAAGGGACTCTATGAAATCTTTAGCTTTGCCGTTAAAATTTGAGCCTAGCAAAGCCGGTTTGATTTTTTTGAAAATGACATATCCTACCAAAGTATAGGCACTATTAAAAAGATCAAATCCGGGGAAGCAAGGGTAAAATTTTAACAAAAAAGCTAAAGATTTCAATAGCCCCATTTAGCCGATCATGCTAGGCTTATCGAAGCCTAAAAAAAAGGACTGTTGAAATCTTTAGCTTTGCCGTTAAAATTTGAGCCTAGCAAAGCCGGTTTGATTTTTTTGAAAATGACATATCCTACCAAAGTATAGGCACTATTAAAAAGATCAAATCCGGGGAAGCAAGGGTAAAATTTGAGCCAACCGGGAGATCGAAACAGTCCCAAGAAGAGAAAAAGAGATGTCAGCTGTTGCCAAATCGGAACGGAAGAAACCACCCTATCCCTATTCTAGGGATTCCGAACAAGGGGTAGATATCCCATATCGGGCATTACGAAGGATGGGTGCGAGGAGAGGTTCTAGCAGCCCCGCCTTGCCTTCAGAAACAATCGCTTTAGCGGTAGAATTAGTCCGAGCTACCTCCCCCCCCAGCCAAGATAGGACTGCTTCAACCTATCGCTTGCCCGATGGGGAATATACAGGTGAAGTCAATGCCCAAGAAGAGCCTCACGGACAGGGAAAACTCCACTACCAAGAAGGCGATCAATATCATCGACTGCAATATGAGGGGTCTTTCGTAAATGGATGGCTCGAAGGTCATGGAAAGATGACGTGGCGTGATGGAAAAGTGTATAGCGGAGAATGGAAAGCGAGTAAAAAACATGGCTCCGGGCAGGAAAAATATGCCACCGGGGGACAGTATGAGGGGCAGTTTCAAGAGGATAAAAAACACGGTATCGGTACCATGTGCTATAGCGATGGGAGTCGATATGTTGGTGCATTCGTACAAGACAAACGAAAAGGGCAAGGAACCTACACAGAAAGCAAGGACAATATCCAGGATTCAAAAGTTTATAAAGGTAGTTGGGAGAATGACACCTATGAAGGAGAAGGACAATTAGTCAATAACCATTCCACCACATCGGGGATCATCTCTTTTACCTATACAGGTACCTTTAAAGATGGAAAATTTTGGAGGGGAAGAGAACATAAATCGACCACTACATGGAGCTGTTGTGACACCCCCTATATCGATGGGAAAGAAGCTTGTCAATGTTGCTGCGCTTCTTGTTCTTGTTGTGGTGGACGTTGCGGCGATGGGTGGAATTGCTGTGGATGTATGTAGTTAAAATGTAATGTAATAGGGTTCGTCCTTTTTCCCCTTTGAGCTAAAAGGACTGTTGAAATCTTTAGCTTTGCCGTTAAAATTTGAGCCTTGCAAAGCCGGTTTGTTTTTTTTTGAAAGTGACATATCCTACTAAGGTGAGTAAGACATAAGCACTTTTAAAAAGATCACATCCGGGGAAGCAAGGGTAAAATTTTAACCAACCGGGAGATCGAAACAGTCCCCTAAGATGCGTTAGTTCACAGATATAATTTTCATTTCAAAGGTTAACGTCTTCCCGGCCAAAGGATGGTTGAAATCGACCACTACTCTTTCTCCGGCAATGGAATGGATCCGAATCCGATACTGGTTGCCACTATCATCTTGCACCCCTAAAACCGCCCCTTCATACCTCAGTTTTTCCGGGATCGCACTAGCATCAACCTCTTTAAATGCCTCAGGGTCAACAATACCAAAGGCCATTTCGGGAGGGAGGGTGACCCTCTTTTTCGAACCGGCATCTAAGGGAGCAATGGCCTCTTCCAAAGCAGGAAGTATCTGATGAGTCCCCATACTAAAGGTTAAAGGGTCTTCCCCAACATTGCTATCGATCATTTTCCCATCCTCTTGAAATACCGAGTATTCTAAAGAAACCTGCTTGCCTTTGTCTATCATAGATCCTCCCTGTTTCTTTTAGCTGTAGCAGATCGTTAGGCAATTTGGCCAGCGATTATTTCCGGGACTGTTTCGATCTCCCGGTTGGTTACAATTTTACCCTTGCTTCCCCGGATGTGATCTTTTTAAAAGTGCTTATGTCTTACTCACCTTAGTAGGATATGTCACTTTCAAAAAAAACAAACCGGCTTTGCAAGGCTCAAATTTTAACGGCAAAGCTAAAGATTTCAACAGTCCCTTCCGTAAAAAACTGCTCGCAAAATCCTCCTTCTAGATTGATTTCGCAACAGATCTCAATAAGAATAGAGGAGAAAAACGGCAGGCTCTTTTTTAAGGCTAAAATGATGTTGCTTCCAATATCGCACCTCTTTGGTGATCACCTCTTCTTCCGGATGCAAAATATTCTTGGCCACACACAGGAGGGTATGAGATTTTAAATGTTGCAATAAAAGCTCCTGCATCTTTTTTGAACGATAGGGAGCCTCGATCCAGATTTGCGTAGCCTTATCCTCTTTGCTCCTCTTTTCCAATTCATGGATCCTGGCAATCAACGCCTTATCCTCCTTTGGAAGATAGCCATGAAACGAAAACCTCTGCCCTTCCAGTCCAGATAAAAGTAGAGCTAAGATGATCGCGGAAGGGCCTAGCAAGGCTTGAATAGTAACGCCTACTTCTTTCGCAAGATAGACTAGCTTGGAGCCGGGATCGGCAATGACAGGAAGCCCGGCATCAGAAATAAGGCCCCAGGTTTTTCCCTCCATAAGGGCAAGCAAAGAAGGGAGGTCTCGGGTATGTTCATTTAAAAGGGCGATAGGAAGGATATCTACTTTTTCACGAGGAAGAAAGTGGCGTAAATACCTTTTGGCCTCTCTATCACTTTCAGCAAAAAGCCCCTCTAAGCTAAGGACCACCTTTTGAACTGCGGGAGGGAGGAGGTCTTTTTCTATTCCGGCAATAAAATTAGGAAGGAGGACTAATTTAGTTGCAGGCATAGAAGATTTCAAAAAGTAGATCGGGAGGGCTGCCGTTTTTATATCGTAATTCCAAGGAAAAAAGACGGGTAAGAGCTCGAGGGAAATAGGAAGGATCCCTCCCAAGGGCTAGCTCTTTTTTCCTCTCAAGCATTTTTGGCCACATCTTCGGAAAATGGGGTGCTAACGGTTCATTTTTTTCAAGTAGCAGCCGGATCTTATATCCATTTCTAAGTTCATTCCTTAAGATGGAGAAAAAAAGGGGGGCAGCCACCGCATCTATACAGGCAAACCCCTTTCTAGATAGTTTTCGATAGACCATATCCTCAGCTACTTGCCATAAAGTAGATAATTGAGAAGAGGCGGTGATAGCTGTGATATCTTCTAAAGTGATTTGCAGCCTATCCCCAACATAAGTGATCAGCTTATCACATTCAGAGTCTACAAAGGCAAGCTCCGGTTGTAGCATCGTAAGAAACGAAGCGGCAACATCGGGTCTTATCTCTTTTTCTCCATTTTTTATCCTTTCTAATAACCTTTCCAGTAGCCTCTTTTCCTTATCCCACTTCTTTTCCTCGAAAAGATCGAGGACCACCCCTTCCTTGTCGAAAAAGGAGAGGAGGGGGTGTTTCGATGAAGCGCCAATTATCCATCTGCAGCCGGAGATAGCTAACAACCTTTCTCCATCTTTTTTAGAGATTTCTTTAGAAAAATCGGCCACGACCCACCTTTCGTTATCGAATAAAGAAAGAGAGGATGCCTCTAAGAGCATTTTTTCGATAGAAAACTCCCCACGAAACCGCCTAGCTCTCTTTGCGGCAGGGAGAAATTCTAACACCCTATCGATAATCTGATTTCTCTCGTATTCATTAGCAGATACAATCAGGTAGGCAGATGCCAAGTGGTGGGGATAGGCATTTTGCAAATGCTTGATAAATGGGGAGAGATTTTGATATCTCATAGCCATTCAAAGGTAATATCTTGCTTTACATCCGGGTGCAAACTCTCATGAACAGGGCAAGTAAGGGCAAAAGCCTCTATCATTTTTTGACTTTTAGGATCGATTTTCTTGCAGCGAATCTCTACAGTCAGTTTTCCTATCCTCCGAGACGGGGCTGTAGCCATCTCTTTTTGTACAGTAGCCGAAAGATCGACTAAAGCTACTTTCAACTTTTTTGCGGCAATACCCATAATCGTAAGGAGGCAACTTCCAAGCGCTACAGCTACCAAATCGGTAGGAGAGAATTCTTCCCCCTTCCCCATATTATCTTTGGGAGCATCGGTAATTAACGTAGACAGATTATCGGTGTGGGTACATTTGGTCTGTAAGTCGTTTAAATATTCTATAAAAAACTTGGTCACTTCAAGTTGCCTTTTTTTAAGAAAATCTAGTACACTGCTCTACCAAAAGTCAATAGTTTATGGGTTTATTCTCAAGAAAGAAAAAAGAGGGAATGTTTGGTTTCAAAAAAAAAGTTACCAAAAGTCCTCAAAAACCGGAAGGAAAAATGAAGTCTCCTCCCCCTAAGTCTCCTAGCACCAAAATCTTAACAGCAGAAGGGTTTCGACGTAAGGCCTTGAGAGCAAAGCAATAAGGTGCTACAATAGGTATGCATTATGTTTAGGATTCAATTAAAAGGTAAGAAAGCTTTTATAGCAGGGATTGGTGATGACAACGGTTATGGATGGGCGATTGCTAAAGCCCTTGCTGAAGCAGGTTGTGAGCTGATTATTGGGACATGGGCCCCTATCCTTGGGATTTTTACTACCTCCCTTAAAAATGGTAAGTTTGACGAATCCCGCGAGCTTTCCGATCATTCACTAATGAAGTTTGCGAAGATTTATCCTATCGACGCAATGTTTGACAAAATGGAAGACGTTCCCCTTGAGGTTAGGGACAACAAACGGTATGCGGCCCTACAGGGTTATACTATTTCTGAAGTGGCCGAACAAGTAGAAAAAGACTTTGGAAAAATCGATATCTTGGTACATGCCCTTGCCAACGCTCCCGAGGTGACTAAGCCCTTATTAGAGACCTCTAGGCAGGGCTACCTCGCTGCCCTTAGTTCCTCTTCTTATTCATTTGTCAGTTTGGTCAAACACTTTGGTCCGATTATGAACCCGGAAGGATCTGTCCTTACATTAAGTTATATTGCCTCGGAAAAGGTAGTCCCCAAATATGGCGGTGGGATGAGTTCTGCCAAAGCTGCCTTAGAAAGCGACGTAAGGACCCTTGCTTTTGAAGCCGGACGGAAGTGGAATATCCGAGTCAACTGCATCTCAGCCGGCCCCCTTCGAAGCCGTGCTGCCAGAGCTATTGGGATGATCGACTCCATGATCCTCTACTCGAAAAATAACTCCCCTCTCTCTAAAGATCTCACGGCCGATGAGATTGGGTCGGCAAGCGCCTTTCTCCTCTCTTCCCTTGCGTCGGCAATCACCGGAGTTACCCTCTATGTCGATAACGGACTCCATGCGATGGGGCTTGCTTTAGATAGCGAAGCCTTACAAAAGAAAGAACCGGCTACAGTCTAACTCCCCCTGCAACTTCGATATTTTGCCCTGTAATATACCTGTTTTTTTCATCTAACAAAAATCGTATTGCCTCCACTACCTCTTGATAGGATGCGGGCCGTTTCATAGGGATTTGGTCAAAATCAGATGGCATATCGACACTTTCTTGTAAGTATCCCGGAGAGACCATATTGCACCTTACCTGATGAGGAGCGAGCTCTTTAGCTAAAGCTTTGGTCATCATCCAGAGATTGGATTTGCAGAGGGTGTACCAGGAAGTTCGAAGGTCGGCAAACGGAGAAGAGAGGCCTGCTACTCCTAAGGTTAGGATCGATCCTTTCTGAGCGATAAGCGAGGGAATAAGGGCTTTTATCAAAAGATAACAGGCAAAAAAATTACCATTCCAAAGGCTTAACGCCTTTTCTTGTGGCGTAGTTAAAAATGAACCAAAATGATAAAGACTTGCCGAATAGATGATCCCTTTGGTCTTTGTATGATATCTTGCTAAAAAATCATAGGTTCCTTCGATGGAAGAAAAATCTCCATATATTATCTCTGCCTTGCCACCCATTTTTTCAATCTCCTCTTTAAGAAAGAAGACCTCTTTTTGACTCCGGAAATAGTGAAGGATTAAAGGATAATCTTTCGATAGATTAAGGGCGATCTCTCTTCCTAGCTTTTTAGCCGATCCGGTAATCAAAAAACTCATGTCCGATTGCTTTTTAAGCCCCCATCTTTTATGTAGAAAAGGAAATATGCCTAAGGGGACTTTTGAAATCTCCCATTTGGTTAAAATTTTACCCTTGCTTCCTCGGATTTGATCTTTTTAAAAGCGCCTATACCTTAGAAGAATATGTCTCCTTCAAAAAAAAAACCGAATTGGTTTTGCAAAATTGCAGCTATTCTTTCTGTATGCTACGATACTCCACAGTATGAAACGGGTAGTGGTTACGGGAGGAGGCGGGCAAATTGCCTACAGCCTTCTTTTTAAAATAGCTAGCGGCGAGCTTTTAGGATCTAAGGAGGCGATTTTTTTAAGTATTTTAGAAATTCCTCAGGCAGTTTCTTCCCTGCAAGGAGTTGTTTTAGAACTACAAGATTGCTGCTTTCCCCTTTTGCAAGGGATTCGGGTAGGGAGTAACCCCGAGGAGATATTTGAAGGGGCTGAAATCGTTTTTCTCGTTGGATCCAAACCCAGAAGTCCGGGGATGGAGAGAAAGGAGCTTTTACAGGAAAATGGAAAGATCTTTATCGAACAGGGAAAAGCTTTGAATATTTCGGCAAATCGTAAAGAGGTGGTGGTCCTCGTAATCGGCAATCCTTGCAATACTAACTGCTTGATCGCCTTATCTCATGCCCCGGATATCGACCCTTTTCGATTTCATGCGATGACAAGGCTCGATCAAAATCGAGCTACCTATCAATTAGCCGTTAAAGCAAAAACAAAAGTTTCCGATATCTCTCAAATGACGATTTGGGGAAATCATTCTTCGACTCAGGTTCCCGATTTTCATAATGCCTTAATAAGGGGGACAAGGGCTGACGTCGTTATTCAAGATAAAAATTGGTTAGAGACAGATTTCATAGAAGCGGTACAGCAACGGGGAGCTAGAGTGTTAAAAGAGAGGGGAAAATCGTCAGCAGCATCGGCCGCACAGGCGGCGCTAGACGCGATGAGGGCTCTGCTTTTTCCTTCCGAAAATCTTTTTTCCTCGGCCATATTGGCAAAAGACAATCCTTATGGAATTAGCGAAGATATTGTTTTCTCCTTTCCTTTACGATGTGTTCGTAGAGGAAAAATGGAGATAGTTCCCAATTTAGAGTGGACCGATTTCATGAAAAAGAAAATTCGAGAGAGTGAAAAAGAGCTTATTCAAGAAAAAAATGAGGTGATGTAAATGGAGGAAGAGGTCCTATTTACCATCACCAAAGAACACCTCGATACCGGCCTCCGAGGGTTCCCGGTAGGATATTGCACTACCTCTCATGTCGATCCTCAAAAAGGGCTCTTTTACCGAGGGACATCTATTTTAAAACTCAGTACTTGGGAACCGGTGAAGGTCATCTACCTTCTCTATTACGGAAAAGAGGGGACCCACTCAGAGATCACTGCTTTTGAAAAGGAACTTATAAAAAGAGCTCATTTAGAAGAAAAAGTGATCCGGTATATTTTAGCCCTTCCCAAAGAAGGACACCCCATGGATCTTTTTGCTTCCGCTATCCAGATCGTGGGGATGTTCGAAAAAAATCTCGATTACCGGGAAAACTCGTTAACGCTTATCGCTACACTTCCTCATATTGCAGCTTTAGTAATCAACCATCATGGCGGCTTCGGGAAAACACCCCCTTCCCAACCGGAGCTCGGCTATATGGAAAATTTTGTCCGACTCCTTACAATCCCTTCTTCCGATAAACTTATCCAAGTGATGCGCCTTTTCAACATCCTCCACTACGACCATGGCGGCGGCAACCTTTCGACATTTGTAGGGAAAGCCGTAGGCTCCGGCTTGCAACATATGTATGGAGCTATATCCGCGGCGATGAACGCCCTTGCAGGGCCAAAACATGGCCGGGCTAACCAAGATTGCCTAGAGTTTGTCGAAATGGCTCTCTCAGATTTAGGAGAAAAGGCAACTATTGTCGAAGTGGAAAAATATATCCGAAAACGACTCAATGATAATAAGTTGATCTTTGGGTTTGGCCACGCAGTTTTGCGTGTCGAAGATCCAAGAGCTACTATCTTTTATGATTATGCAAAAAAATATTTCCCAACCCACCCCCTTGTTTCTATCGCTTTGCATTTGCGTACTGCCGGAGAGAAGGTCCTTGCTGAAAATCCAAAGGTCTCTGACCCACACGCTAATATCGATGCGATTAGTGGTACGGTACTTGCTGCTGCAGGTTTTCATTACCCTGAGTATTTTACCCTCCTCTTTGGTCTCGCGAGGGCGGTAGGGATCGCGATCCAGATCGTCTATGACCGTCTCGAAGCAAGAGAGGGCAAGGGAACCCCCATTGTTCGGCCGAAATATCTCTATAAGGCAGCTAAATGAATGTGCAAGAGTTAGAAAGATGTTTCCATAGAGCTTTTCAAGGCTCCTACTCTAAAAAAAAGCTCTTCTTGGTTTTCGCCACCCTTTTTTGCTGTGGGATTTTGGTGGTTTTTTGCCGCACACTTGCCATCCATGCTAGCGACTGGGTCGCTATGAGCCTTACTTTTTTACCTATTTTGCTTTCTTCAGGGGTTTTATTTTCTTTGGGGATCATTTTGATCCGGATTTACTATCACGAAGTCAAACAGCACACTTTTCATATTCATAGTATTTTTACCTCTTCCCGGCACCTCATCTTAGATACTTTTTACCTCTCGGCTCCATCGATCCTTATCTATATCCTTCTGTGGATTTTACTCGGAATTTTTTTAGTAATTAAAGAGATCCCGGGAATTGGGGTCCTCCTTTCCTTTGCCCCCTTTTTATTGATCTTAGGCTCATTACTCCTTTGTTTAGGCAATTTTGTCCTCCTCTTTTTTATCACCCCGGCTATTGCCCTTAAAGGAGGAGAAAGGTTACAGATCCAAACGATCCTCGAAAAAATCAAAGACAGAAGTTTTTCTCACATCCTTTTTTTCTTAATAGCCCTCTTTCCGATCGGCTGTGTAGTAGGGCTTCTGACCCTTGCAGCAGTCCTTACCGGCGGCTATTTACTAAGCGACCATCCTCTATCCATAGCTATCCGATGGTTTTTCATCATGTTTCCTTTTGCAGCTCTACTTGCTCCTGCAGTTATTTTTTTCTTTAACCTTGCGACCGAGGCCTACAATTTACTCTACAAAAGATGAAGTATCTATTGTGGGAGGGGGTTATGCCGCTTTAGCCGCTTGCTGGCATCTTTTGCAAAAAAATCCGGCGCCTTCCATTACACTCTATATCGAAAAACAAACGGATATTGCTTCCACTATTTCTACCGGATTACTACACCCCTATCCCGGAAAATTCGCTAGAAGGTCTATAAAGGCAGATGCCGCTATACAGGCAACCTTAGAGCTATTACAAATAGCTGAAGGCTATTTGCAACAAAAAGTCTATCAAAAAACAGGGGTTTTAAAAATAGCTATAGCTGAAGAACAAAAACCGTTTTTTGCAAAGGCAGCTACCCATGGAGACGCTATTTGGAATGACCCGGAGCTGTTGATCCCGCACGGTATCACCGTTTTTAGCGAAAGATATATCCAAGGGCTAACCCTTGCTTGTCAAAGTAAAGGGGTTAAAATCGAAAGAAAGAGGGTAACTGCATTAGCAGATCTCCCTGGAAAGATCCTCGTGGCAGCAGGAGCAGAATCTATTTGTTTTGATGAGTGTAAAGAGCTTCCTCTTAACCTCACTAAAGGACGGGTGCTTGTCTGCCGAGGGCACCCAGTAGAAAGGCCCATTATTGCCGGGCGGCATATCTCTCCCTCTTTTGACCCGGAGATATGCTACATCGGCTCGACCTATGAAAGGGAGGGGGAAGAGGTCGATCCGTTTTCTTTAAAAGGAGAGATGGAGAGCTATATTTCTTTTGTAAAAGAGCTCTCCATAATTGGGATAAAAGAAGGTTTTCGTTGCTCAAATAAGGGAAGCTACCTTCCTTTGGTAAAACAGCTAAACGAACGAATAGTAGTGTTTGCAGGACTTGGTTCAAGGGGGCTTTTGTACCACGCCCTTTTCGCTAAGGAATTATCGGATCTCTTTTAAGGGACTTTTGCCTAGCCAAATTTCTGTCGATTTCAGCCGGTTTGATTTTTTTTAAAGTGATATATCCTACTAAAGTATAGGGACTTTAAAAAGATCAAATCCGGGGAAGCAAGGGTAAAGTTTTAACCAAATGGGAGATCGAAACAGTCCCATTTAAATGGAAGATCGAAACGGCCTCTTAATAGAAGTTGTTTTTGAATAGAAAAATAATCGAAATATATACTACAATGGTTATTTTCCTCATATGAGGCAGCAACTTTAATAAGTTTTTTATATTAAAATAAAAAAAAATAATAAAGGAATTAATTTATGCCAATTCCAAGTCCTATTAACTCTAATAGTGAAAATCGGAATAATAACAGGCCTTCCTCCCGGCCTAACCTCTTAAGACGGCAGGCGGCAGGTGATCTTAGTAACGGCAATCGACCGGTAATGCTCTCCCAACAAACTTCGAATTTACCTTCCCTGCCACCGGGTACAGTTATTCGTGTAACCTGGGTCCCGGCTCCTCCGGGAAGTACTTCGGAACGTATAGGACGAGTAGTCGAGGTAGTACTTCCCTCCCGGAGATAGACTGCTTCTATTTTTTTCCCGGGTAAATTTTACTTTGACATTATCCGATTTTTAGATAACGTCATTTAAGATTTTCTCTCTTATCCCTTCCATCAGCCGTACCATAAAGTGGAGATTATGAATACTCGCAAGAGTATAGCCTGCTATCTCCCTTGCTTTAAAGAGATGGTGGAGATAGGCAAGAGTATAGTGAGTACAAGTATAGCATGTACACCCTTCTTCTATCGGCTTTAAATGCTCTTTATTTGCTGCTCGCCAGATTTTAATTCCCCCGTTTTTAGTAAAAAAAAGGCCATGACGAGCCGCCTTGGTAGGGTAAGAACTGTCAAAAGTATCGATTCCAAGGGGAATACAACGATCTAAGGAAAGGAGGTCACCGATACCTAATAAATGGTTTGGCTGCTCTTCAGGAAGGTGAGGCATAGTGTAGGTTAAAATATCTAACATATCCTCTTTGAGTTGCCCCAAACTCCCCCCAATGGCAAAACCGTCAAAGGGAAGGCTCCGTAAATATACACAACTTTTTTTCCTTAATTCCGGATCCAGTCCTCCGTGAATCACCGCATACATCGCCTGTTCAGCAGGATTTTTTAAATGCTCTTCAAGCGACCTCTTTTCCCATCGATGGGTCCTTTCTAAAGAGTAGTGAAGTTTCCTTTCAGAGAGATGAAAAGGGGGGAGCTCATCTAAAGGGATAATGATATCGGCGCCTAATTTTTTCTGTGCCGCCACCGAATTTTCCGGCGTCAATGAAACTAAAGAGCCATCGCGATAAGAGCGAAATAAAACCCCCTCTTCATCAATCTTGAGGACCATCTGCCCCCTCTTTTTTTTCCCCTTCCCCTTGATCTCATCGGCAATAGAGCCATAAGCTAAGGAAAATACCTGAAATCCTCCAGAATCGGTGATGATAGGCATGGAGCGCTTCATGAATGCGTGAAGTCCACCTGCTTTATAGACGACATCGGGGCCGGGTTGCAATAGTAAGTGATAGGTATTACAAAACATCAGTTGCAGCCCGATACTCTCTACCATCTGAGAATCTAATGCCTTCATCGTCCCGTTGGTTCCCACCCCTACAAAATTAGGGGTATCGATGACCCCATGAGAGGTATGGATTTTCCCTACCCTTGCTTTAGAAACCTTCGATCGATGTACTACTTCAAACCGGAACAAGGCGCCTCCGGATAAAGAGGGTAAGCGGGGTACTTAGCAAGACTACCAAAAGCTTGATCAAAAAACTCATCACAATGATATCGAAAATATTGGCCACAAGGCCATATAAAGCGGCGAAGCTAAAAAGAAAGGTATCGATCCCTTGTGTAACGAAAAGGGATATCAATATCCTTAACGATAACCACCGTTTAGAAAAGGCCTTTTGCAGTAAGGCAAAAAAGGCGACATCGATTTTTTGGGTGATATAGAAAACTATAAGCGAAGCTAACACAATCCTTGGCGCCGGCCGGAGCAACGTCGCATAAGCGCTGTGAGCGGTATCGAAAGAGGAGGGACGGTATAAGAGGTGGATCGTCGCCATGGACATAAAAAGGAGAAGGCTTACAAAGCTTATCGTAATCGCTTTTGTCGCTGCTTTTTTCCCATGATATTCCTGTAGCAAATTGAGCCCGAGCATGGCGCCGATGGCAAAGACATCCGCTGCGGTAATGGTAAAAGAGAAAAAATCGATCTGTTTTAAGAGGAATAAGTTGGCAAAAACTACCATGATGGAGATAAAAGCAAAAAGGGCTTCTTTTCCAAGCCTTAGAGCCACTAAAAGAAACGCTATTACCACCACTATGTGGCCAAGGAAGAGGAGTTCATTGCTCACAAGAGTCCAAATACTTTTTTATAGAAAAGCATCTCCTCTTCTAAACATTTTTGGATACTCTTTGCCTGTCTAAACCCATGCCCTTCTCCTTCAAAGAGGATATAGGAGGTATAAATTCCCCTCGCTTGGAGCTTTTGATAGACCTCCTCCGATTGTTTCGGGAGAACCACCTTGTCCTCTTTGCCATGAAACAAAAGCAACGGCTTTTGAATTTTATCTATGGCATGAATAGGCGAACGCTCTTTGTAGAGCTTTTTTAGCTTAGGGTAAGGGCCAATTAAAGTATGGTGATAGTGGGATTCGAACTTTGCCGACTCCTCGGTCATTTTTTCTAGATCACAGATCCCGAAATAACTGACCCCTCCTTGAAATACATCGCGAAAACAAAGGGCAGCTAAAGTGGTAAATCCTCCTGCGCTCCCTCCTTTGATGACCATCCTGTCCCTATCGACAAGGCCCTGCGCCGCTAAAAAAAGGGCCCCTGAGCAGGCGTCGTTGACATCGGTAACTCCCCAGTTGCCTTCCAACCGTTTTCGGTAGTCTCTTCCATAGCCGGCACTTCCTCCATAATTCATATCGAGGACTCCGATCCCTCTCGTAGTAAAAAATTGGGTCTCTAAGTTGAGAGCGCCTGTCGCAGCGGCAGTTGGGCCTCCATGGCATTTGACGATAAGAGGGGGCCGTTCGGATGGAGGGCCCCGGTAATTGGCATGCATGGGTGGATAGAAAAACCCATAAATTTTTTCCCCCTTTTCATTGACACACTCTATCTCTTCAGGAAGAGAAATCATCCCTTCTTCTAACTGAATATCGCTACTTTTTTCAAGGACCTCTATCTCTTTTTTTTCAAGATCCCATCTTATAAGTTCTGCTAACGATGTAGGGGCGCTGCCGACAAAATAGACAGCCCCTTCATCTGCAATCAGATAGCGGATCGAAGTGTACGGAAGGGGGTATTGGGTCATCTTTCCCTCTTTTAAGGAAAGTATCCCTAGATGATCGACCCCGCGGATCGTATAGGAGGAGACGATATCGTAAAAATCGTTATTAGGGACAAAGGCGTAGTTAGAGAGACCATAAGACCACATGGGGACAGCAAAATCTGCCTCCATAGGATATACGGCTTCTACTTTTTTCCCATAACGATAGAGGTTCCAAAAACCCGATCTATCGGAAACAAAATAGAGCTTCCCATCAGGGCTAAAAAGGGGCTGACAGATGGCTTCATTACCTGCTATAAGCTTACCTAGTTGCAAAGATCCGTCCCTTTTGATTTCGTGGAGGATCAGCTCCGATTGATCCCAAGGCATATTGGGCAAATCCCAGCACAGGTAGGCTATATGGCTACCCGAGGGAGATAGCCTGGGATTCGAGTAGAAATCTCTTCCAGAGGCAACTACCGTCACCTCTTTTGTCCTCGGATGTATTGCAACTAAGGTAGTAACCGGCTTTTCCGTTATATATTCTTCTCGAACTGCATAGATTAGCCCCCTTTTTTTATCCAATACAAGGTCGGCATAGCGGTAGGGACCGTCGGGTGTAATGGGGGTGATTGCTCTCCCCTCTATTCGATATATTTTTTGATCTCGCGCATGAATGAAATATACTATCCCTTCATCTACCAAATAGCTGATTCCCCCATATTCATTTGCCATGGTTTTGGCGCTATAAGCATCCGGCAAGATCTCTCCATGATTCCATTTGACAATAACGACCCTCCCTTTTTCCTCAGGTCTTGCCTCTGACCAGTAAAGATTTTCCTTGTCGCCTCTAGGAAAGCTTAACGAATGGATATGGGAAGCAACCATTTCGGAGCGTATAGGAGAGGGCCAAGATCCGTAAGATAATATATTCGGCATAACCATAATAAATTGACTAAAAGCAGTTTACAATACTACACTTTTTACATTCGAAAGAAAAAAATTTATGGCGATTTTAGTTATCATCTTTATGTATGCTATTTGGTCTAGCATGTTTTCTATTGCTAAATGGTCGCTACAATTCTCCCCTCCCCTATTTCTTATCGCTTCCAGAATGCTCCTTGCAGCTGTCTTAGTCTTAGGATTTCTTTTATTTTTTAAAAAAAGTGAATTTAAGCTCCATTTCAAAAAATATCTTTCTCTGGCCCTTCTTGGGGTTTTTAGTATTTATCTTTCTAATATTTTTGAGCTATGGGGGCTACAACATCTCTCTGCGTCTAAAACTTGTTTTATCTATAGCCTATCTCCCTTTTTTGCCGCCCTATTTTCCTACCTACATTTTCAAGAAAAGATGAGCCCCAAGAAATGGTTAGGGATGGTGATTGGGTTTTTAGGTTTTATTCCTGTTTTATTTACGATGGGATCTTCTCAAGATTTTCTTTATATTTCTGTGGCCGATCTATTTGTTATGGGAGCGGCTCTTTGTGCTGTCTACGGATGGGTCCTCCTCCGTCTCGTGGTAAAAGATGCTTCGATATCTCCCCTTATGGCTAATGGGATAAGTATGTTATTTGGTGGGATGTTAGCCCTTAGCCACTCTTATTTTACAGAAAACTGGACCCCATTTCCTATAGCTTTACCCCAGATGGGAAAGTTTCTGCTAGGAACCTTGGTAATGACCTTTATTTCTAGCATCCTCTGCTACAATCTGTATGGGCTTATGCTCCGAAAGTTTACTGCGACTTTTCTCTCTTTTGTTGGCCTCCTAAGCCCCATTTTTGCCTCTTTTAACAGCTGGGTGATTTTGGGAGAAATTCCCTCCCCTATTATCTTTCTTTCCACAGGGATTGTAATCCTAGGCCTTTGGCTTGTCTATCAGGAAGAGCTTAAGCAGGGGTACATAAAGAAAATGGCTTAAAGATAGACGTTCCATTTTGATTAAAAATTTACCCTCGCTTCCCCGGATTTGCAAGACTCAAATTTTAACAAAAAACCTAAAGATTTCAACACTCCCGGAATCTGTTCCCAAGAGGTATAAGAATGCTCTTGACCATCGCTTTCTACCAAGATAGGTTTTCCGGGCCTTTGTAAGATGTTCACATAGTGAGAACGAAGTCGATTTGGGCTGTGGGGCCGGAGTTGATAAAAGGTTCCATCATAAAAACTAGGCCGATTTTCCATTGGAAGCCCCACCGAATTAAAACCCATGTATTGCTCTGTTTCATCACCCTATTTATCGAAAGGTTTTTGGAATTCCGCCTCCGCTCACAAGGGGTATCTCTCACACCTGATAAGATAAGACATGCTCTTGCAGGAGTGCATACTGTGTTATTCGAAGAAAAGGGAACAGGTAAGACGGGGAAGATACAGTCGACTCTATCAGAAGATGCCAAGAAAATTTTTACAGTGTTGGAGATACCCTTTGTGCGTTCAACAAAATTAGAGGAATGTTGTGTCTGATTTTTTATCGGCAAAGCTTACTGTTTTCTTTAATGATGTGCTTGGACAAGTCACAGATTGTGCAGAGCAGGGATTGGCTATACTATTTCTTAGTGTCGTTAAGGCAAGCACAATATCACTATTATTCTTTGCATCTGCAAACATCTTTTGAAATTTAGTAACGATATTGGGTTTAGCGCTATTAGATTTTTTGTTTTCTATTCCGTTATAAAGTGCATGGCAAAACGAAATAAACTCATCATTTTGCCATCCTTGCCAAAGATTTATCTTGTAACATCCTATTAATAGTTGTATGAACTCATCTTTGTTATCATAGCGTGTATTATTAGGGTTTAATGCTTCATTAAGATTACCTGCGATGTTAATTGTTGAAAATGTATCTACTATCTCAAGATGAGTAAAGCTCATTTTTAATGTATTCAATAAATCGTTTAATGCGGAAATGCACCCAGTTTTATTTTGACAGCAAGCGGCTTGTTGAAAAGAGGCAATAGGTTTTCGGTTTTGAGCGAATAATGTTTGTATTCCTTGGATAGTTAGTCGCCCTTGTAACAACAAATGTTTTTTTACTAAAAAATCTAGAACTTTAGCCAAATTATTGTTTGTAATTATTTTCGAAAACCGTTGTGAAATTTTATATTTAACTTCATCACTTACTCTAATAGACATGTTTACGCCAATATCAAAAGTTTATTATTTAATTTTAAATTATATATAATAATTATTATTATATTAAAAACAAAAAACCATTCAACAACTTTTTGTTAAAAGTTAAAATAATGCCAATAATACATTTATAATAAGTTATTTAAATAATGGAACTGTTTTGACCTTCGCTTTGCCATTAAAATTTGAGCCTTGCAAAGCCGGTTTGATTTTTTTAAAGTGACATATCCTACTAAGGTATAGGCACTTTTAAAAAGATCAAATCCGGGGAAGCCAGGGTAAAATTTTAACCAAATAGGAGATCTAAACAGTCCCATTATCCTAAATACTATATCGCATTAACAGCAGGAACTATGTTAGTGGTACAGAATACTGCCTGCTCGGCAAGGAATAGATAGGCTATCTTAATAAGCAGCCTGTGGTCTATGTCTCTCAATGATAGCTGTGACTGCTGCAAGAGAAAGGCGTTAATCTGCGCCGGTTGATTACCACAAGCGCATAGCCTCAAAAAATCCTCAAGGATCTCGTGTCGCTGTTCTTCGCTTAGATTTATTTTTTGTAATGCTACCACAAGGATCTGTGCCACTTTAACTTCATCGTCATTACCGGCAGTATTGTCTTCTCTTCCAAGGACAAGGAATTGGCATAAAGTCTCTTTTTCCTCGTCAGTTAATTCTTGTATAAGACAAAAAATGGTTTGTATCTTAAATGACCAATATGGAATAACGACCGATTCTCTCTGTTTTTTCGCCAGCTTACTCCATATAGACACCAGTTGTTCCATATTCAATTTACTATCTATAGCGCAAAAACAAGCAAGCCGTGCTAGGCTTATGCACGCAAGCGGAGATATTCCTGCTATTTCTTCCCTTGCTAAATATCTCTGCAATAATCGCTGCGCCATTTTCATCCATGGACTATTAAGATAGGCCAAATTCTGATGACCTCTATTCCGCATGTTTTGCTGAAAATAGTAAAACCCCTTAACAAGCACATATACTATAAAAAGATGAACACCAAAAAGAGCTTTGCCCGTAACTCCAAAAGGTGCAAGGCCCATTTCGACAATAAAATAAGAGAGAGCAGCACTCCCTACAATCCGAATAATATGATAGCGCATTGTAGGATAGAATTGCCGTGGTGTGGCAATGCGTGCGACTCCAATCAATGTATGAAAAAGGGTAAAGGTAATGATTGCTTCAGCCAAAAATCGTTTATGTGGATCATCTATTTCCCATCGGCAACACACATCCTCGTGTGTCTGACACCAAATAGGCAATTGCACCACATTGCAAGGAAGGCAGCGACTTAATGAAAAAGACATTATACTTCTATTTAAGACTTTTTATTATAGAGAATATCACAAAAATCTTATTCGTACTAATATAAAATATTATACTAATTTTCTTTGCCATTTTCATTAGACAAAAAAAATAATTTTATAATTCGTAATCATCTAGTTCTGAATGCATAAAAGGACTGTTGAAATCTCCCGGTTGGTTAAAACTTTACCCTTGCTTCCCCGGATTTGATCTTTTTAAAAGTGCCTATACCTCAATTGGATATGTCACTTTCAAAAAAAAATCAAACCGCCCTTGCAAGGCTCAAATTTTTTTTAGCTATCCGAACATCGAAACAATCACAAAAAGAAATTTTACGAAGAAATTATTAAGTCCATCGGAACTTTTAGAAATTTCTTAAATATACTCAAAATGATTTCTTCTAAAAAATTTTTGCTTTCAAATATTTTTTATTTTGTACACTGAAGTTGTTCATGGAAGTTTGGCTTGTAAGTACATTTTGGTTTTTCTTAGCTCTTCTTGCAGATTTTTTATCCATCCGTTTAAAAATTGCAATAGCTATTACAGAGATCCTCGTAGGGGTTTTTACGGCATATCTTATCAGCCTCTGGGTACCACAGTATGCTACTTTTGGATCTAACTTGCCTTGGATTCAATTTTTAGCACAAGCAGGAGCCGTTACCCTTATATTTTTAGCAGGAACGGAATTAGATTCGGAGTCGATGAAGGGGAAAATCGTAACGTCCATTATCATCGGACTCGCGTCCTTGTTAATCCCCTTTTTAGGGTGTACTGCTGTTGCCTATTATTTGCTTAAATGGAACTTGATGGCAAGTTGGCTTACGGGAATTGCCCTTGCTACCTCATCGGTGTCGGTAGTGTATGCTATTATGCTGGAGCTGGGTACTACAAAGACTCATTTTGGAAAAGTCATCCTTGCCTCTTGTTTTGTCACTGACTTATCTACAGTTTTAGCGCTGAGCTTTATTTTTTCACCTTTCACTTGGAAGTCGGTCATTTTTATCCTTACATCCGCGATAACCTTTATCATCCTTCCTAAAATTACTAAAACAACCTTTAAGCGGTGGGGGCATAGGTCTACACAACAAGAGATAAAATATCTATTTTTCTTCCTCTTCGGCCTTGGCTTTTTGGCTTTCTGGTCGGGGAGCGAGCCCATTCTTCCCTCTTATATTATGGGAGTAGTGGTTGCTAGGGTATTAAAAAAGGAGGATTTTTTAGTACAAAAACTTCGTGGGATCATTTTCGGAGTATTAACTCCTTTTTACTTTATAAGAGCAGGCGCTTATGTCTCTATCCCTGTGGTCATTGCTTCTCCTATGATTTTTCTTGTCCTTTTTGCAGCTAAAATAGCCGGAAAGGCAATAGGAGTCTACCCATCCGCTAGACTCTACAAATATGATGATAAACAGGCTATTTATATGACACTTCTCATGTCGACAGGGTTGGCATTTGGGACGATTGCTTCCCTTTATGCCCTTTCTCACCGGATCATTGATGATCAGCAATATTCTTTGATCGTAGCTGCAGTAGTTACTAGCGCAGTAATACCTACTATGATCGCTAACACCTTTTTCCTCCCAAAGCGTCTCTAAAAATTTGGCCTGTTGAAATCTGGAATCATTTTCAAGGGACTGTTGAAATCTCCGCTTTGCCGTTAAAATTTGAGCCTTGCAAAGCCGGTTTGATTTTTTTGAAAGTGATATATCTTACTAAGGTATAGTCGTTTTTAAAAAGATCAAATCCGGGGAAGCAAGGGTAAAATTTTAACCAAATGGGAGATTTCAACAGTCCCGTAAAGTGAGTGATCTGTTTGGGGCTGCAAGAATGGAGCAATACCGAAATTCTATTTGTAAGGGCAAAAGAAATGGGGATACAATATGTCACCCCTTCCCAGTTTCCCCCTAACTTAGATCTTCTCCTGACAAGAAGTGAAAAAATCTACCTTACCATTTGTTTAGATGTCTTTGCCTTTCCATTTGCCCCCGGCGTTAGTGCCCCACAGCCACTAGGGATAATGCCCTCACAGGCCTTTCCTATCTTAGAACAACTTTTCCGATCTGGAAAAGTTATCTCTTTCGATATAGCCGAGCTCAACCCCAAATTCGATAGAGATCAGATGACAGCTGCCCTTGCGGCTCAACTGTTACTCTCTTCAGTTAAAAACTTTAAAAAAGCGTTTGCAGCTCTTTCAAATACTATTTGACTTTGTGATTCATTATGGCTATGGGCACAGGTATCGGGATCTTCGATTCCCACTATTAACATTTCCATCTCAGGGAATACCTTTTGAAAATCGGCAAAAAGGGGAAGGGTCCCTCCTGTTGGCATGGTTGCCGTTTTAGGGAAGGTTTGTCCTAAAGCAGTTAGGTATTCTTTGGAAATGGGACCTAGCTGCCCACTCCAAGCTTTGGCCGAAAGTCCTTTTCTATATAGATCAATGGGTAATTTAAAAGGGTTGGGTTGACGGAGCAAGTGCCTTTTGACTACTTCTTCGATTCGGGCAGGATCTTGTCCCGAAGTCAGGCGAATACCTATAGTACATTGCGCTCTATCTTGAATGGAATAGCCTCCATCGGGAGAGCCACAGGTCATATTTACAATGCTGATGCTCGGTTCGTTTTCAATCCGTTCATAAACAGAAGTAGCGGGATCTCCTCGTAGAACCACTCCCGAAAGTAATCTATGTTCTTTAGCATATTTTTCCGTGGTTACAGAGCTAAGAGCGAGCGAGGTCAATCTTTCTTGGCTGGGTGGAGTACAGTCTTCCATAAACCCAACAATTTGCCTCGGATTTTCTAAAGAGACGATCAGTTTAGCAAGAGTTTGTGCCGGGTCCGGAGCTAAGCAACCAACGCCACTAGGAGTAGGATTTTGTAAAGCTTTTACCTCCAAATGCATCGTTAAAACACCCCGAGTAGAGATTTCCAAAGTCCCTGTATTTACATCTTTATTTCCTCCATCAAAAACGATGAGTGCTGCGGCATGCGATCTTGTAGCTTGATCCCGAAGAAGGGTTATCGTGTAGAGAGATCCATATTCTTCCTGCCCTTCTAATAAAATGATCAGATTATATTTAGGTTGTTTATTGAAACTTTTTAAGGTTTGAAGAGCAGTAGTAATGGCGATGAGACCTCCTTTGCCATCACTAGCTCCTCTTCCATAGTACCTGCCTTCTTTTTGTGTTAAAGTAAAAGGATCCGTATTCCATTTACCTTCTTCTACCGGCGGTACATCATAGTGACCATAAATAATAATCGTCTTTGCTGTTGCATTCGTCTTTGCCGCCAGCTCTGCTAAGACAACAGGAGGCGTATCTGGAGTCCCATAGGAAATGGTACTAACGTTACAGCCACATTCTTCTAATCTTTCAGAAATGTAGACTGCTGCTTCCTTCAAAGTGTTTGGATTGTAATCCAAACTTCCACGATTACTTACCGAGTTGATAGCTACAAATTCTGCAAGCTGTTGGTATGCTTTTTGAAATTGATCCGGTGAGATGGTTAAGCTCATAGAAACCTTCTTTTAAAATTGGAAAAGAGGCAGCTTAACTTAATTTAAAAAAAAAATATAGAAATCTTTTAAAGAACCTCTAACAGGAGCTGTTGCAATCTCCCATTTGGTTAAAATTTGAGCCTTGCTTTAGCCGGTTTGATTTGTTTTGAAAGTGACATATCCTACTAAGGTATAGGCACTTTTAAAAATATCAAATCCGGGAAAGCAAGGGTAAAATTTTAACCAAAAGGGAGATCGAAACAGTCCCCAAATGGGAGATTGCAACAGTCCCGGCATCGAAAGTTCAAGCAACCATCGAGCAGCATCTTATTCATAGGTTTTTTAAGTAACAGATATCGATCGGAATAGAGGCAAACTGTTTTTCCTGAAATTTAGTATAGGTATAGCTAGCAAGGAACAAAGCATCGACAGATACCGGTTCACAAGCTAGGGAAAATCTTTTTCTAATCGCTACAGCATCGGGGGAGATCAGAAAATGGAAGGCAGGGGGAGCGGTAAGGGTAGGGGTAGAGGAAAAGGTAACCGTATCTTTTTCTTTTTTCCCCTCTAAATAATACAGGGTAGAGCCGGATAGGATAACGCTAAAAAAAACCCCTTCTTTTCTAGGGGGGGTAAACGCCTGTAGCGAGAGGAAAGTGATCAAAGGGATGGTAAGGGCATAAGAGAGGGACTGGATACAGGTGGCGGAAAGCCGGAGGCCGGTAAAAGATCCGGGTCCAATGCCACAGGCGACATAGGAAAGCTCACTCGGAGCTATAGCATATTTTTTAAGGAGTTGATCTATAGCCGAAACTACAAGTTGCCCTTTTTCAAAGGAAAAGGACTCGATCACCTTTTTTCTATCAGCAAGAATCACATGAGGTTGAGACGAAGCAGTTTCTAAAATAATTGCTGGCATATTCTTCAATCTGACAGTATAATATACAGGAAAAACTAAACACATGCCAGAGGAAGATAAAACAAAAGATATTTCGCAAGAGGTCACCATGTCCTCCTCAGAACCGGAGGTCCTCCCTGCTTCTAAAGAGGAAAAGACCCTTAAACCGGCCATCCCCTCTCCTAATGAGGTCTTTATCCTCCCTTTGAACAGGCGGCCATTCTTTCCTGGTATGGCGGCTCCTATTGTCATTGAACCCGGATCCTATTATGAGGTGCTCAAGATTGTTGCGAAGACCGATCACAAATGTATGGGGCTTTTTCTCACCCGTGAGGAAGAGGCCAATATTTACAAGCTCAAAATAAAAGATTTTTTTCAAATCGGTGTCCTCGCAAGGATTTTAAGGATCATCCCCATGGAACAGGGGGGGGCTCAAGTCATTCTCAACATGGAAAAAAGAATTTCTATCTTAGAACAGGTAGAAGATAAATATTTAAAAGCAAAGATCCAATATCATGAAGAGCTCCTATCCCACCAGGTCTCCAAAGAGCTCAAAGCCTATTCGATTAGTATCATCACCACTATCAAAGAGCTTTTGAAACTCAACCCCCTTTTTAAAGAAGAGCTCCAGATTTTCCTCGGCCATTCCGATTTCACCGAGCCCGGAAGGCTTGCCGACTTCGCCGTAGCTCTTACTACCGCTTCTAGAGAAGAGTTGCAGGATGTGCTAGAGACTTTTGATTTACAAGAGAGGATTGATAAATCCCTCCTCTTATTGAAAAAAGAACTCGATCTTAGCCGGTTGCAGAGCAGCATTAACCAACGGATCGAAGCTACCATCTCCAAAACGCAAAGAGAGTTTTTCCTCCGCGAACAGCTCAAAGCGATCAAAAAAGAGTTGGGGATGGAAAAAGATGATAAAACTATGGATGCCGAGAAGTTTGAAACTCGGATCAAAGAGAGGAAGATCTCCGAAGAGGTGATGAAAGTAATCAAAGAGGAGATGGATAAATTACACGTCCTCGAAGTGCAATCGGCCGAATATGCCGTCTGCCGCAACTATTTGGACTGGCTCACCATCGTCCCGTGGGGGATATTTAGCGAAGAGTCCAATGATCTGAAAAAAGCAGAGAAGATCTTAGAAGAAGATCACTATGGATTGAAGGATATTAAAGAGAGGATTTTGGAATTCATCGGCGTCGGCAAATTAACCGGAGGGGTGAAGGGGAGTATCATTTGCCTGGTAGGTCCTCCGGGCGTGGGTAAGACAAGTATTGGGAAAAGTGTGGCAAGGGCCCTTAACCGCAAATTTTATCGCTTTTCGGTAGGAGGAATGCGCGATGAGGCCGAGATCAAAGGACACAGGAGAACCTATATCGGCTCTATGCCCGGCAAGATGATCCAAGCCCTCAAACTCTCTCAGACAATGAACCCGGTTATCATGATTGATGAGGTCGATAAGTTGGGGATAAGCTTCCAGGGAGATCCTGCTTCGGCCCTCCTTGAAGTCCTCGACCCGGAGCAAAATAAGGAATTTTTAGACCATTTTCTAGATGTGCGATGCAATCTTTCCAATGTCCTTTTCATGATCACTGCTAATGTTTTGGATACGATACCTGAGCCGCTCAAAGATAGGATGGAAACCTTGCGCCTTTCAGGATATATCCAAGCGGAAAAAATCCAGATCGCTACTAAGTTTCTCATTCCTCGCAATAGAAAAGCTATGGGGCTAAAAGCAAATGACGTCTCTTTTACTCAAGGAGCTGTTGCTGAAATTATCAATGGCTATGCAAGAGAAGCCGGTGTGAGAACCCTAGAGAACAATATTAAAAAGATCTTAAGAAAAGTAGCTGTTGATGTAGTAAAGAGTAAGGAAGAGAAGAAGAAGGGGAAAAAGCATCGCATCTCCGAAAAGACTCTGGATGATTACCTAGGCAAGCCGATTTTTACCTCAGATCGTTACTATAAACACACCCCTGTAGGAGTCTGTACCGGCCTTGCTTGGACAGCCCTTGGTGGGGCTACCTTATATGTCGAAGCGTCAAAGTCTTCCGCTGAAAAAAATGATTTAAGGCTGACGGGGCAGATGGGGGATGTGATGAAAGAATCGGTTCAGATCGCTTGGAGCTATCTGCATAGCCAAGCAAAACGTTTTGCTAACGGGATACCCTTTTTTGAAAAAATGGTGGTCCACGTCCACGTTCCTGAAGGGGCAACTCCAAAAGACGGCCCCTCTGCCGGCATAACTATGGTTACCGCGCTATTATCCCTGCTCATCGACACCCCCGTCCGTGATGATTTGGGGATGACCGGAGAGATTACCTTAACCGGGCGAGTACTTAGGATCGGCGGGCTAAAAGAAAAACTCATTGCGGCTAGGAGATCGAATTTAAAAATGTTGATTTTTCCTAAAGATAATTACCGAGATTATCTCGAACTTCCCGACTATTTAAAAAAAGGGCTGCAAGTGCATTTTGTAGAAGAATATGATGAAGTCTACAAAATCGCTTTCCCTAAAAGGTAACTGTATGTCAAAAATCGTCCCTCCGGAAAAACTTGAAGATTTTATAAAAACTTTGCGCACCACCAAGAAAAAGATTGTCACCCTCAACGGCTCTTTTGATCTTTTACATGCAGGGCATCTCTACATATTGCGGGAGGCAAAAAATCAAGGGGATTTCCTTATCTTGGCCCTCAATTCCGATGAGTCGGTGCGGAAAAATAAAGGAGATAAAAGGCCGATCATTCCCCTTCCCTATCGGATACAGATGGTTGCAAGCTTAGAAATGGTCGATTATGTCACCTGGTTTGAGGAAGAAGATCCTAGGGCCCTACTCAAAACCATCCGACCCGATGTGCATGTCAACGGAGCTGAGTACGGCCCTAATTGTATAGAAGCAGAGACGGTTAAAAAATATGGGGGGAAACTCCATCTTGCCCTCCGCCTTCCCTCTCTTTCTACGTCCGAGATTATCGCCAAAATAAAGGATCTATAAATTGAGAATCATCGGCATCCTTCCTGATATAGGCCAGGCTAAAAGATTTTCTCAATTTCTCCGAAAAAAAGGGATCGAAAATACCTGCGAGATCACTTTAGATAAAGCTAAAAAGGAGCCTCTCTCTTCTATCTGGGTTCATGAAGAGGATCAGGTACAAGAAGCATTAAGGCTTTTTGAAGAATTTCAAAAAACCCCACAAGATCGTAAATACGATATCCCTTTAAAAGAGACCCTTCATACCGAAGGGGCAATCCATGCCATCGAAAACCTCACCCCTTTTAGAAAAGAGATCACGGTAAAAAGAACAGGATTTGTAATCACCTATTGCATTATCTTCCTCTGCACTTTTGTCTTTATGATCGATAGCTTTCAAGATGTTTCCCTTTCCAAAATCAGCCCCCTTGCTCCTATTTTAATAAGGACGCCGATTCAAAATGCCCTTTTATTTGACAATCCAATTCCCGCTTCCGAATATCTGTCCGTTTTAAAAAAATACCCCATTGCTGCCAAAGAAGATGAAAAAGAGATTCCGCAAGAGATCAAGGAGGTAATGAGAGAAGTAAATAAATTTCCCTACTTTCGAGGTCTGTATGCTTATACTTTAGCTTTTTTAAAACATAAATCCCTCCCTACAGGCCCCCTTTTCGTCAAAATTCGGCAAGGGCAAGTATGGCGGGTATTTACCCCTGTCCTTTTACATTACGATATACTCCACATCCTATTCAATATGCTCTGGGTCTGGGTACTAGGAAAACAGATCGAGTTCAGAGTATCGAAAGGGAAATATATTTCGATGATCCTTATCATCGGCATACTCTCCAATCTCTTCCAATACTTGATGAGCGGCCCCTACTTTTTGGGGTTTTCGGCAATCGCCGTCGGCATGGCCGGCTTTATCTGGATGAGGCAAAAAGTAGCTCCCTGGGAAGGTTATCCGTTACATCGGAGCGTACTTCTTTTCTTAGCTATTTTTGTGATCGCAATGTCTGTACTGCAAATGGTTTCTTTTGCCATCATCCTTTTCAACTGGGGTGCTTTCACGTTGCCGATTGCCAATTCGGCGCACATAGCAGGGGGGCTTATAGGGATGCTACTTGGCAGGCTCCCTTTTTTTGCTTGGAGGGCCCATGAGCATTAAAGATCTCGTCATACTTGGCACCTCATCACAGCAACCCACCCGTACCCGTAACCATGGCGCTTATCTCCTTCGATTGAATAATGAGGGGTTTCTTTTCGACCCCGGCGAAGGGACCCAGCGGCAGTTTATCTTTGCCGACATCTCTCCGACCACCATTACCCGGATCTTTATTAGCCACTTCCACGGCGATCACTGCTTAGGTTTAGGATCGATGCTCATGAGGCTCAATCTCGACAAAGTGGACCACCCCATCCATTGTTACTATCCATTCAGTGGCCGGAAAAATTTTAAAGCCCTCCGCTACGGCTGCATCTACCACGAACATATCCAAGTAATCGAACATCCGATAAAAAAAAGTGGGGTGGTCCACGACGATGGATCTTTTACCGTCACTGCCGAATTTTTAAATCATGGGATTGATACTATCGGCTATCGAATTACCGAAGCTGACAGACTTAAATTTGATAAGGAGAAACTTCAACAATTTGGAATCAAGGGGGCCGAAATCAGAGTCCTGCAACAAGAAGGGTCGATAGAAAAAAATAAGAAAAGAGTCTCGATTACTGATGTTAGCTGGCTTCGAAAAGGGGATAGCTTTGCCTACATTATGGATACCCGCCCCTCTCCCAAACTAGTAAAGCTCGCTAAAGGGGCAAAAACTCTCTTATCAGAGAGTACCTATCTGGAAGAGCATAAAGAACTCGCCCAAAAACATCTCCATATGACTGCTAAAGAAGCGGCACTGATAGCCAAAGAGGCAGGAGTAGAGCGACTCGTTTTGAGCCATTTTTCCGCAAGGTATACCGATAGTTCTTTATTTGAAAAAGAGGCAAAAGAGCTCTTTGCTAATACCTTCGCCGCTACTGATTTAGCTAGATTTTCTTTATAAATGCGCGTTCGGAATTAGCTTAGATTTGTTCTTCTGTAAATCTATTTTTCATAGTGATCCTGCTACCATTTACTAGAAGGGACTGTTGAAATCTCCCATTTGGTTAAAATTTTACCCTTGCTTCTTCGGATTTGATTTTTTAAAAGTGCCTATACCTTAGTAGGACATGTAACTTTCAAAAAAATCAAACCGACTTTGCAAGGCTCAAATTTTAACGAAAAAGCGAAGATCGAAACAGTCCCTAGCTAGAAAAAGATGGGGTTCCTTTTCCGGTTACACGCACCTTACGCAATCCATGGTCCAATGGAAGCGCAAGCGAACTTCGGCCGGGGAGTAAGGCGAGTAAATGAAAACAGCTTGAAAAACTCTTTACAAGCAAGAAAGGGTGATAAAAAACGGCTTTTTATACCCTATAGTCCTGTAAAGAATCGCGCCAATCTCCTTTTCCGATCTTGGCAAGAAATCGATAGGAATTTTATCAACCGCCAAAGAAATATTAATAAGGATTTCGATCTCTTTTTTGCAAATAACTTCGGTCTTAATAGGAAGTTGAGAAAAGTATTTTCCAAAATAGCAATCTATCACACCTTTGATGACACTATCTTGAATATCTACTATAGAAGAAGACATCTTGAAACGAAGGACCCGAAAGCGAGAGGTCAGTATCCACCCCAGTGCTAATAATAAAGAAGAAAAGATCGCTCCCATTCCAATAAAAAATAGAGTGTGTGCCTGCAACAGGAAAAATTCGGCAACAACGATTCTAGCCCGTTCAGAATAAGAGAGGCCTATAAAAAAAATCCCAAGCGTTACTAAAAGAATCAGAAGTAAAAAAAGGATAATAGAAACAATCTGCCTCAAAACGGTTCTCCATATTCTTCTTGTGGAACCGGTGAACGAAGCAGAGGGACTGTCTCTTCTTCCTTCTTATGAATTGTGGTGACTAAATTTTTAAAGATCACATGCACACTGCCTACATGTAGCCCTGTCCACAAGCTAATTTCTTCAACAATCTTGTTCTGCACCTCTTCGGCTTTTTCAGGGATCACAACTCCATAGAAGATATTGACCTCCACCCGTATGTTGATCGATTGCTTTTTCTGATCTTGCTCTACATGTATCCCCTTCATCTTTTCCACAATCTCTCTTCCCAACAAACTATCGAGGAGATTGTGCTCTTGGACCTTAATCCCTTCAATCTTCAACAAGCATTGTAGGATGATCGATTCAAAAACTTTGGACTCAATATCTCGAATGAATAACGTCTCGGGTAGATCGAGCTCTTTGGTATCCATGGCTTTTAACTTATCATACATATCTCCTCCCTCATCTTTTGAAATATTATAATAGAAGAAAAGGGTATTTTTTCTGTATACTTTGTCTATGCAACTATTTTTACTCGTTATCTCTTTTATTTTGGGAATAATCGCTGCAAATATAGCTGTGAAAAAAGGCAAAAACCCCTACCTTTGGTTTTCTATTGGCCTCTTATTCGGCTTGCTGGGAGTATTTATCCTCTATTTCTTTAATAAACCTCCCCCCGTACAAGCACCCACCCAACCTCTCAAAGTAGCGCCGACTTCTCTTACCCTTTGGTATTATCTCAATAAAGAGCATCAACAGTGCGGTCCCATTACCTTTATGGCATTAAAAAATGAACTACAAGCAGGAGAACTCCCCCCTTCCACCTATGTCTGGTCGGAAGAGTTAGATAACTGGCAACAGATCAAAGATCTCCCCTATTTTGAACCACCATAAAAAAAATTATGAAGTGGCTATTGCAACCTCGATTTTGTTGTTAAAAATTAAGATTCGCAAAACCGGTTTGATTTCTTTGAAAGAGCCATATCCTACTAGGGACTGTTGAAATCTTTAGCTTTTCCGTTAAAATTTGAGCCTTGCAAAGCCGATTTGATTTTTTTGAAAGTGACATATCCTACTAAGGTATAGGCACTTTTAAAAAGATCAAATCCGGGGAAGCAAGGGTAAAATTTGAACCAACCGGGAGATCGAAACAGTCCCTGTACTACCTTTTTACCAGCTAGCTTTAACGATACCCGGAATCAGACCGGAAAGGGCCATCTCTCGGAAGCAAAGTCTAGAAACCCGGAATTTTCTTAAATATCCTCGAGCTCTACCCGTCAGCTTACAACGATTGCGAAGCCTCACAGGAGAGGAGTTTTTAGGGAACTTATTTAGGGCAATAACCGCATTATGCTTTTCCTCTTCTCCTATATTGGGATCAGAAATAATTTTCTTAAGCTCTGTGCGTCTGGCCCACTTGAGGCTGACGAGCTTTTCTCTACGTAGTTGTTTTGCTTTTGCCGATCTGGTTGCCATTTCTTCCCCTAGCTTTTAGAGCCCTTTTGCCGCTGCTTGCGGTTGGGGTCTCTTTTATTAATTACATAGATTCTTCCACGGCGTCTTACGATTTTATCCCCTTTGGAAGGATCTGCTTTTACAGAAGCTCTCACTCTCATGATTCACTCATGCTTTAATAGAAGAAATTATATATAAGTATGGCAATTTCCGGGTAGATAAAAATCTCAAGGATATCAGCGAGCAGCAATTTCCGTTAAAAAGGATTTTTGAATGATCGCTAAATAGATGCGGTAAATGGGAGATCGAAACAGTCCCAAAAGCTAAAGATTTCAATAGTCCCTTCCCTGAGATGTCTAAACGCCTCATTCAGGGAGTTTTTAATTGAATATCGGCTACAATGGGAAGATGATCGGAGGGGAACTTCCCCTCGTCAAAGCAGTCGGCTAAGATGCCGTGAGTGATTACATCGAGAGACTCCCCTACAAAAATATAATCGGGTTTAACGCCGGGCTGTCCGGCTTCTTTAAAGCCTGACCAACTACCGGTAGGGCCATGATGTGGATATTTGGCAATATGTTGGGCGTCGATAAGAAGCTTTCCTTCTTCCTCGTTTCCTTGAGTGAGGATCCGGTAGGTCTCCTCTCCTCCAAGATCGGGAAAGAGGTTGAAATCCCCGGTTACGATAAACGGGATATCTTTAGCAATCTGAGAAATCTTTCCGCGCAACAGATAGGCACTTTCATCACGGGACATTTTACCGTGGTAATCAAAATGGGTGTTAAAAACATAAAATGTCTTATCCGATTTTTTGTCATAGAATTTTGCCCACGTTACTCCCCTTGGAAATTTGGCATCCCAACCAATGCTTGGAACTAAGGGAGTTGTAGATAGGTAAAAGTTGCCGCTTTCTTTTACTTCAAAACGGCTTTTCAAATAGAGAATGGCATCCATTGGGCCGCTATCTTTTCCGTTATTTAACCCCACCCCAACCCAATCATAGTCAGATAAAGTAGCCTTTAAATCTTCCATTTGGTTTTGAAACGGCTCTTGTAATCCGGCAATATCTACCCGGTGAAAACGGATGACGCTAGCAACCTGGTTTTTTCTCTGATCCCACAGCGTCTCAAACTCCTCTTTTTCTTCATCACACCGAACATTGAAAGACATCACCCGCATGAGACTTTCTTCCAAAGTAGCGATGGACTCATGACTAGAAGGTTTTACCGAGGCCAGTACGTGAGAATAGGCTTCTTGCATACCATTTTTGATCTTATCTAAAACAACATTCATATTTTGTGTGGGGGTTAAGGTTCTTCTTGATTTCATATAAGGTCTTCCATTGGGGATAGGATGAAACAATTGACTAACTAAGAAAACAAGAGGAATCCCCATTAAGATAATTTGCAACCATTTTTTCATAAAAGTAAGAAACCTAGTATAGTCGATCAAGGTTTATTAGAACAGACCCAGAATTTTCCACCAAAAAACACCTATTATCCCCCAAAGTAAAATATTTACTATACTGATTATTCCCCCTATCTTCCACCACCACCCAATAGGAACATAGCCGGAACCGAAGAGGAGGGGAGCCGGACCCGAACCATAATGGGTAAGACCGCCAAAAAGGCTGCTAAAAAATGCAAGGATGAAAGCGGCAAGCATAGGAGGCGTGCCTATAGCTAAAGAAACTAGGAGAAAAGGGGTATACATCGCCCCTACATGAGCAACACTACTAGCAAAAAAATAGTGGGAATAAAAATAAAGGAGCGATAAACAGCCAAAACCAACCACCCAACTATAACCGGATATGGAGCCAACTATCGCCTGGCTAAACCAGTAGGTAAGTCCTAACTTATTTAAATAAGAAGATAGCGTCACTAAAACTCCAAACCAGATAAAGGTATCCCAAGCTGTCTTTTCTTCTATAATATCCTGCCACTCAAGCACCCCGCTAACTAGCAAAAAGCTAACCCCAATAAATGCAGTTTGTGAAGCTGTGACCCCAAAACTAGAACCAAAAATCCATAATACTAAAAGAGATAAAAAACAAAGGAGCATAAGCCACTCTTTTCTTCGCATTTTCCCCTGTTCTTGAAGCTTTCTTTTAGCAAAATCTTTAGCATATGGATGATACCGAATCTCAGGAGGATACAAAAGGTAAATGAGGTATGGCGTAATAAGTAGGCTAAGGAGCCCTGGAAGTAACGCAGCTATTGCCCATTTTCCCCAGCTAATAAAGATTCCTGCTTCTCCTGCCAATCGGGTGATAAAAGGGTTAGCCGCCATGGAGGTAACAAACATAGCGCTAGTAATGACAGAACTTTGAAAGATCATTGTAATCAAAAAAGCGCCGATTTTACGATGACTGGGAGTAAAAGGCTCGCTTCCCAGTGATTTACAAAGAGAGCTTAAGATAGGAAATAAGATACCACCTGTTCTAGCCGTAACACTAGGAATAGCGGGAGCTAAAATAAGATCGGCTAGTACCATCCCATAACTTAGGCCTAGTGTACTCTTACCCATAAGTTGTAAGGAGAGATGGGCAATTCGAGCCCCTAAACCGGTTTTGATAAACCCTTTAGCAATGAAAAAAGAGACGACTACTAGCCAGACAATATCGTGGCTAAATCCGGAAAGGGCCTCTTCCATAGAAAGGGTATGGGTAAGCATTGCGACTGTAAGGGAGAGGATAGCAATCGTACCAATAGGAAGGACCTTAATAATAATGGACACAATAGTTGCCATAAATAGGGCAAATAGATGGATCCCTTTTGCAGTAAGGCCAAAAGGGATAGGTAGAAGCCAAAGAGAAATGGCAAAAATAAAGATAAAGCTAAGGGCATAGACCTTTCTATTAAAGGAGAGAAAAAGAGGTTTTGTAGCAAGGGTCATAAGATGCTTTAAAAATCCGATTCATGAGAGCTTCTTGTTTTTTTATTTGAGGGTCCAAAAAGATACAGATCTCCTTATAGCCCTTGGCGTCTGCCATACGGAAATGGTAATACAGATCCCTGCTATTTAAGGTATGATGAGAGACAGGTAGATCCTTCCCTAAAATGAGTCGCTCCATAGGAGTTTGAAGATGGGATAGCAAAGTATCTAAAGTATCAAAAGTATAAATAGCTGCCTTTGGTGCGTAATGCCTGTACTTCATCCCCGGCGCCAGTTGCTCCGAGGATCGTTGGACCTTTTTTTGCAACACCTCCTCAATTTCTTCAGAAGTAATAACCCCGGGTCTCAACAGATGGGGGGTTTCGGATAGGAGGCTAACCACGGTAGATTCTAAACCCCACCGGCAAGGCCCCCCATCTAATATCAAGGGGATGTATTGATTAAAATCTTCGAATACATGTGACGCTAAAGTCGGGCTTGGCCTGCCTGAAAGATTTGCCGAAGGGGCGGCGAGAGGCTCTCCTACAAGAGAGATTAACTTTTCCGCCACCGGATGGTGGGGCATCCTTATAGCCACACTGTCCCTTCCTCCGGTAATAAGGAAAGATAGTCCCTTATGTTTCTTAAGGATAACGGTAAGAGGCCCCGGAAAAAATCTCTCTTGGAGACGGAAAAAATCTGCAGGGATCTCCTCGGCAACCTTAGCTATACTATCTAATTTACTTATATGGACGATCAAAGGATTGTCCGGAGGGCGCCCTTTGATTTGGAAAACTTTACGAATAGCCTTTTCATCCGAAATCCTTGCGCCAAGACCATAAACCGTCTCTGTAGGAAAGGCTACAAGCTCTGAGTTTTTAAGAAGCTTGCCGGCAATAGCTAGATTTTTTTTCTCGCCACTAAGAATTTCTGTTTTCATGAATACATTATATCGATAAAATCCAATAATTATACTAAAAGATTTTTTTGTATGAGATCTTATATCCTCTTAACCGCTATATATGCGATACTTGTGATTACCTTAGGGATTTTAGGCTACCAGCAGGCAGGAAGTGTTATTTCCTTAGTAATGGGGCTAATTTTTGGAGTGATCCTTTTGTTTTCGGCCTTTTACATGACGCAAGAAAAAAAATGGGCCTTTATCTTAGGGATACTAGCATCCTCTATCCTCTTAATCTCTTTTGGATATCGATTTGGGATCACTTTAGGGTTTATGCCGGGAGCGATGTCCCTTTTTTCGGGGATCATCATCGCCGGCTTACTTCTCAGCGTAAGCAAATTAATGCACCGGTGATTTGAGCTCAGACATAGAAGCTAAAAGATCTACCAGTGTCTTACAAGCCCTTTGTGCATAGTTTTTAAGACGGACCTCATCATTATAGATGAACCATCCCTCATTTTTAATCAGCAGCTTTTCTCCGATTTTTCCTTTGCCTTCCGAATAGGAAAGGATATAGAAATCAAGCTGCAAATGCTCTTCCGTGATAAGCCTAGCTTTAACAGTTTCAGTGATAGTATCATCATAACGGATCAGGTAGACCCCTACCGGCTTATCTAAAAGGAGTTTTTCCGCTGCCCATCTACTCATAATTTCAGGATGAAAAGCGGGATGGGCACGAACCTCATCAGGAAAGGCCTCCTCTTGCAAAGAAGAAAGATCCTGTAGCCCATGTTCTTGAAGAAAAGTAAGAGTTCTAGTTATCACCCCTTGAGCAAATAGTGGCAGCGGCGGCATAGGATTTAAGGTATTTTGAAAAAAAGTAGCGACCTCCCACTCCCCTACCTTATTAGCTATTCTATTAATTTTTACCGAAAGCCCTTCTTTTTTTTCCGCAAATAAAAGGGCCCCTGTCCGGATATGAATTGCTACAAAACGGGGAGAGGGAGTCATCTGAAGATCTAATAAATTGAGAAGTACTTGTCTTGTCTCTTTATCCACTAACTTTACTATATCTTAGATCCTAATCTATACTCAAATATATTATGCGAACAAAGCAAAACAGATTCCTGAGCCTCTATCTCCTCATCCTACTCAACTTAGCTATTATGACAAGTCTTCGCAACCTTCCCCTGATAGCAGAGTATGGACTCAGCTCTCTTATCCTCTTTGCTATTGTCGCAATCGTTTTCTTATTTCCCTGTGCCCTTATTTCGGCCGAGTTAGCGACAGGGTGGACAGAGAACGGAGGGATCTATATTTGGGTAAAAGAGGCTTTTGGCCCCAGGTGGGGGTTTTTCGCCATCTGGATGCAGTGGGTCCATAATGTCACCTGGTACCCCGCTATCTTATCTTTCGTCGCTACCACGGTTGCCTTTATCTTTAACCCAAGGCTTGCAGAGCATAAACTCTTTATCCTCTTCATCGTCCTTTTCGGTTTTTGGGGGATGACAATACTCAACATGCTGGGGCTAAAAATTTCCAGCTGGTTTAGCGCCACTTGCGTGATTATCGGCACCATCGTTCCCGGCCTTCTGATATTATTTTTAGGTATGAGTTGGATGATTGGAGGACACCCCCTTCAGATCACTTTTTCTTGGGAAGACCTCTTCCCGAAAATAAAGGGGATACAAGATATTGTCTTTTTATCCGGCCTATTTTTAGCCTTTGGCGGTTTAGAAGTAAATGCTGTCCATGCTCGAGACATTCAAGACCCTAAAAGAAATTATCCTAAAGCGGTACTCTTCGCCGCTCTAATCGCTTTTACTTTGCTAAGTTTAGGCTCCCTCTCTATCAGTATGGTCATACCCAAAAATGAGATTAGCTTAGTTGCAGGGGTGATGGATGCTTATACCTTTCTTCTAAAACCTTATGGAGCAGACTACTTTATTCCACTCATCGCCGTTTTGATTGTTTTAGGAGCCGTTGGGGAGGTAAACGCTTGGATCATCGGCCCGGTAAGAGGCCTTTTTGCTACCTCAAAACATGGGGATCTACCCCTATTTTTTCAAAAGGCAAACAAAAAACAGATCCCTTATAATCTTCTTTTCTTTCAAGCCATTATCGTAACACTTGCTGCTTGCGTCATCTTGTTTATGCCGACAACCAGCGGGGCCTTTTGGATTTTAAGCGCTCTATCGGTACAACTTTACCTTGTGATGTACGCCTTGATGTTTTTAGCAGCCATTCGACTCCGCTATTCCCATCCTCATACCAAAAGACCCTACCGTATCCCCTATCACTTTCCGGGAATTTGGATCATCGCAGGAACCGGGTTCCTAGCCACCCTATTTGCCTTTTTCCTCGCTTTCGTCACCCCTTCCCAGATTCAAGTAGGTGATATCTGGTTCTATGAAGGCTACCTCATAGGTGGGCTGACTTTAATGATCGCAATCCCGCTCGTTATCTTCGCTTGCCGAAAAGATAGTTGGCATCCAACTTGTGTAGATAACGACACTATACGCTAAGCGGCTATCATAGCCATGGGAGATTTACCACAACAACAATGGCATTTACCCCATCTTTTAGAATGTCTTTTTTTTCTTTTTATTTTTTTATGTTTTTTTCTCTTTGCCATATTATCCTCCTTGAACTAATCCCTTAATTTAATAATATTAATTTAATAATTAATCTTCAATTTTATTTTAATAATATAGATTTTTTCTGTTTTCCGTTTAGTTAAGATTTTACCCTTGCTTCCACGGATTTTATCTTTTAGGGACTGTTGAAATCTCCGCTTTTTCGTTAAAATTTGAGCCTTGCAAAATCGGGTTGATTGTTTTGAAAGTGACATATCCTACTAAGGTATAGGCACTTTTAAAAAAATCAAATCCGAAGAAGCAAGGGTAAAATTTTAACCAAATGGGAGATTTCAGCAGTCCCCAGTCCCATCAACAGCTCTCCAAAGAGCGAGAGCTCAACGAAAATGTCATTAGCCTTCTTGTTTTAAGATATCTGATTAAAATTCGGCATGTGCCGGAAAACGGGGAAAAGGGATAATATCTCGTATATTTTCCATGCCGGTAATGAAGAGGAGAAGTCTTTCAAACCCTAACCCGAAACCTGCGTGTGGGGCAGACCCGAATTCTCTAAGCTGCAGGTACCACCAGTAATCTTCCTTGCGAAGATGATTTTCTTCGATCTTTTTTTCTAGAAATGATAATCGTTCTTCCCTTTGAGATCCCCCGATGATCTCTCCAATTTTAGGAACTAAGACATCCATAGCGGCTACCGTTTTTTGATCATCATTTAATCTCATATAAAAGGCTTTAATGCCAGCCGGATAATCGGTAAGGATGACCGGGTTTTTAAAATATTCTTCGGCTAAAAACCTCTCATGTTCTGACTGAAGGTCGACTCCCCAGCTGATGGGAAATTCAAAGGATTTTCCCGATTTTTTTATGATGTGGATGGCATCGGTATAAGTAATTTTATTAAAAGAAGTTTCCGCTACTTGCCGTAGTCTGTTTAAAAGTCCTTTTTCAATAAACTTATCAAAAAACTCGAGATCTTCGCAGCAGTTCTTTAAAGCGTAGTCAGTGACAAATTTCAAATAATTTTCTGCTAAATCAACGTTTCCGGCTAGATCGCAAAAGCTCATCTCCGGTTCGACCATCCAAAATTCGGCCAAATGCCTTGAAGTGTTAGAATTTTCGGCACGAAAAGTGGGGCCAAAGGTATAAATATCACTTAAAGCTAAAGCATAGATCTCTCCTTCGAGCTGTCCGGAAACAGTGAGATACGTGGGTTTTTTAAAAAAATCATTCTCATAATCATTTTGTGAAGCTAAAGGATTTAGAGTAGTGACTCGGAACATAGATCCTCCTCCTTCACAATCAGAGCTAGTAATGATGGGGGTATGAACGTAAAGAAAACCGTTATTTTGGAAAAAAACATGGGTTGCAAAAGCCATGGCGTTTCGTATTCTAGCGACGGCCCCTTGTGTATTGGTTCTAGGTCTTAAATGGGCAATGGTTCGTAAGAATTCAAAAGAATGACGTTTTTTTTGAAGTAAATACTTTTCAGGATCGCAACCGCCAAAGATTTCTATTTCTTCAGCCTGTAATTCTATATTTTGATTTTTTCCGGGGCTTTCTATAAGGACCCCTTGAATACCTACAGAAGACCCTGTAGTTAATTTGGGAAGATATTCAAGTGTGGCCCCTTTCAAAATAACCTGAAGATTTTTTAAAGTTGACCCATCCCCCACTTCTACAAATGCAAAGGTGTTTTGATCTCTTACCGTTTTGACCCACCCACAAACGTAGACTTTTTTATTTAAATAAGTAGTAACCGATTGAGAGTGGAGTAGATTTTTGATTTTGATTCGCATAAGTTTTTTAAATAGTTTAGAAAATTCCGAAACGGAATCCTACTAGATGCTTTTTTGATCTCTTACTATCTTTAATAGCACTATTTTTCATTGTATCACATTTTAATCCATCTAATGTATGCAAAACATTGTTAAAGCCACCTTGGATCTTCTTGAAATCATCGAATGATCCTGCTCTCCGAATATGACTAAGGGGACTTTTGAAATCTCCCATTTGGTTAAAATTTTACCCTTGCTTGCCCGGCTTTCATCCTTTTAAAAGCGCCTATACCTTAGTCAGTCCCCTAAGGCATTTTCAAAATATGTTGAAAAATAGTTTCTAATAAGTTCATTTATTAGACAAGAGAAAGGGTTTTAGCGCAGCTGCTCCCGCTGCCAGCGAGCGCTGAGAGAAAATCGGCATTGCTGAAAGTGCTAGAATTTTTTTGAAAAAACGCCTCCACTAGCACTTTTGCCGATATACAACTCAAGTTTGTACACGCTTTAAAACCAGGGACCTCCTCAAGCTCATTTCCTAAGAGGTATTTATCACGAGCTTTGCCCCTTGAAACCCGGGTCCCATAGCCGCAAATAAATCCTGCCAGCTATCGACAAAAATAACCGGGAAAGGAACCCCATCTTTTTCTAGCTAGCAGATCGTAGCATTCTAGGGCTCTTTAAAGGGACTGTTGAAATCTCCCATTTGGTTAAAATTTTACCCTTGCTTCCCCGGATTTGATCTTTAACAGTGCCTATACCTTAGTAGGACATGTCACTTTCAAAAAAATCAAATCGGCTTAAATCGACAGAAGTTTGGCTAGACAGCAGTTCCTTAATCGCGCTGAAGTCAAGGGTCTTTTCCTAAAAAAGCTGTTTTGTGAAAAATTTCCATGGTTCCTTACGGGGTCTTTTATGAGAAATATCTTTTTTTTCTCGCCCCAACATACTTTCCGATAGAAACAAGTAAGACAATGTCCCAAACACGACTTCTAGAGTCAACTGTTGCTCGTCTTTACTTCTTTCTCACTGAGTTTTTCACAAATAGCTTTTATTTTACTCCTTTTTTATCTATTACTCCGCTAGTCAAACAGGTGACGCAGGCGGCATAACGAACTGAAGGTGCCTGGAACAGATTTCTTATCGTTTCTGGCTCCTTTTGCAATCCTGCCAAGGTCGTTCGCAAATGTTTAGACAATTCCACTTGATTTCTCGACATCCTTTCTCGGTGAGTGCGCTGTTTCACTGCATTGTTTAGATATTCTCGTCCGGATTATACTCGGGAGCGTAGGAGGGAAGAAAAAACAGCTCGATCGATTCTCGGTGTTTCTCGACCCATGATTGCACCTTTTTCGCATGGTGCACTTTGAGATTGTCAAGTATCAAAAATATCTTCCTCTTCTGATGCCTAATGAGTCGACTTAGAAATTTCAGAAAAATCGCCACATTCAATCCGCCATCGTAGACCATGAATTTAAGGGCGCTCTTATTGGTAACCGTCGAAATCATACTCATTGAGAACCTTCTGCCGGGCTGTTGTAACACTGGAGTTTTCCCCTTAGGCGCATAGGTTTTGATAACCTGACAGGTTGAGCATACTCCAGCCTCATCACCCCATTGAATTTCAGCATCTTCAGTTTTTGCACGCTTTGCAATAGCAGGATATTCTTCTTTGAGCCATTTCTCAATGCGATGAGGTTGTTGCTGATATGAGCGACGCAGTGGTTTTTGAGCTGTATATCCCCAAGATCGGAGGTAGGCTCCCACAGTAGACTCAGCCAATTTGATCCCAAAGCAGTGTTGTATCAGATGTTGGACTGATTTTCGCGTCCAGAGCGCAAAAGGCAATTTCAGTTGATCAGGGCACTTGTCGATGATAAATCTCTGGATGATTTTGCATTGAACTTGGGAGAGCATTGGCTGCTCTCCCAGACGGCGCCCTCTTCGTTTTTTGATGATACCGACTTCCCCTTGAGTCCGATATGCTTTAAGCCATTTTTGGACGGTTCCTCTAGCAACTCCTAATGAGACAGCCGTTTCGTCGACGCGCTTATGGTCTATTTCTACCAGTTTGATGGCACGCTTTCTCAGTGCTTCCTGAGTATCTTGGCTAAGTTTTCTTGCGTCACCTAATTGCATGACACCAATGCTACAACATCTGCCTATTTATGTCATCTATTTGAATAGCGGGTTAGTAAAAGCAAATACATATCGAAATGCCGGAACTCGGTGTAAATATCCGAGACGCGAAATGCTCAATGCCATTTTCTACATCTTACGCATCGGGTGCCGGTGGACGGATCTCCCTCATGATTTTCCTCCATGGAAATCCGTGTATGCCCAATTTCTGCGATGGAGAAACCGTGAGATGTTCATAAAAATGAACCAAGCGCTACGAAGGTCTCTACGAACGTTATTGGATAGGAACCCGGAGGCAAGTGTCGGCATAGCAGATAGTCAGAGCGTAAAAACTACCGAAAAAAAGGGATCTGTGGATTTGATGGAGGCAAAAAGATTAAAGGTAGAAAACGACACATTTTGGTCGATCACCTTGGACTCATAATTACGGCGGCAGTAGGGACCGCTAACTGTCCTTAAGAGAGATGGTCTAGAAGCCCTTTTCTTCCTCCGACCTAAGGGACAAAAACTGCCTGCAAAAGTGATCGCCGATCAGGGTTACTGTGGAGAGGATATGCAGGTCAGGGCAAAGAGATATGGGGTAGAAGTAGAGACTGTAAAACGACGAGAAACCAAGGGTTTTGTTGTCGAAGCAAAGAGGTGGATAGTAGAGAGAACTTTCGCCTGGTTCGGCAAATTTAGGCGTTTGAGCAAGGACTATGAACTGGTGACGTTGACGAGTTTATCGATGATGTATCTGGCGATGATTCGACTTATGTGTAAGAG
>DAHXLK010000018.1 GCA_027366035.1 Chlamydiota bacterium | reverse complement strand
TCTGTAGTCTTCCGGCACCTTCCCTCTCTGGAGGAGAGAAAAAATAGAGGTGAAAGCCGGCCTAATGGATCGAGGTTCGACTTCGTCGAGCCTTTCTCTTAGAGAAGTGTCGCATGGAGTGCTTTCGATGAGATAGAGCATCCTCAGATTGTGTTTGATCACAATGTCTTCTCGACCTTCATCGAACCGCAATAGAGAAGGATATTTTAAACCAAAAAGGGCTAAGCCAGACATCAGGCAGTCGGGCAAGGAGATCTCCGGCTTCAAACCTCTCGGATTTCTAGGCGGTTCTGAGACCCGTTCGAAGGTAGATCTAATTTTTGCTAACATTCCTTTAGCGGAAAGCTGCTTTTTTTCAACGGAATGAACGCCCATGATCTTTTTCCCCACCTTTACGAAAAAATAGTTGGGAAAACAGTCTATCTCATTGCGAAAATTTATTTAACGGGAATTGCTGACGCAACACCATGTGTTTACACACTCTGTACACGACAAAAATCATATAGCGCCCCCTTTGCCGGTAAGGCCCAAATAGTGGAAGACGGTCAATTCCCGTAAGAAGAGTTCATCTTTTCTAAATAAAGCTCGGCGGAGCAGATCATCCCTAAATGCTCGATTGAGAGTACCAAGATATTGATGTGAGTTTTTCCCCACTTCCGGTTCGTCCGATCCAATAGCAAAACGCACTGTTCTCCCCATGTAAAGAACTTACAGGCGAGAATGATGATAAAGCTCATATCGAAGGAAAAGTCGCCGAAAAATCTTTGGATTCTCCGATAAACAGACTCTTCCTTTGCGGAGGAGCAAAAGGCCTGTGCAATCTGAGTAACTCACCTTACGCAATCCATGGTCCATGTAAAGCGCGCTGCACTTCGATCAAGGGTCAGCCATAGCCATTTGGCTATGGCCTCCTCAAGACCGCTAACGCTTCTACTCCCCGGTCGAAGTTCGCTTGCGTTTCCATTGGACCATGGATTGTGTAAGGTGAGTGAGTAAGATTTACGGTCCTAACGATGAACGGGGCTTGTAGGATTTGGATCAAAAAAGTAACTCCGGCTTTGTTCCAATCCAAGAAATGAGTTAAAGTAGTTTCCAACTCGCTGATTTGTCTCATAATACCTAGGTGATTGATTGTCAACGAGATACGGTGCCGCTTTGGCGAGTTTCTTTCCTTAAATCATTTTTTGTCGTGTACAGAGGTTTACACATGCTCTCAAAATTTTGCTGCAAAGCTGTACAAAAATTGCTAATTTTATCAAACAAAGCGAGTTTCGAAAGAAGTCTAATGAACCTTTTGCCTCGCCAATGATCTTACCAAACTGAAGATGGGACTTTTCACGGTAGACCTTAAAAGTGGCTAAGATGCAGCTAACGACGGCAAAGAGGAAGAGATCCTCGGGAGAGTAGCCATTAACTTGGACCTCCAAATTCAGAAGGAATGGACCGGGGGATAGGGAAGAGGGCCTCTTTTCCACATCCCCATTTCGTTTGAATCCCTTGTTTTGCTACTGTCCTTATGGTAAATAACATAGGAAAATGCATAGCCAACCTCACTTTTTTAGTATATAATGATGAGCTCATGCTGGGTAAAAAAGTACAAGAAAGCCATTTCTTTCTCGAACCCTTTTGGGTCTTTCAATCGATTGATTCTAACGATTTTCCTATTTTATCCTTTACCTCATTACCACCTATATTGATAGAAAAGCCTTATGTTATCTTCAGAGATAGCGAAACTCTTTGAAAACTTGGGAATTATTTATTTGCCGCGGCTTCATTTTGCCAATCGTCGAGCACAGAAATGGGTAGAGAAGCAGTGTAAAAAAGCGCTAAAGTATCAAGAGATCACTCAGGAACAAAAATGGTTGGGAGTCTACTATGAAAAAGAACTCTCTTCCCCTTACATTCCTCCCATCGATATACGGTGGGTAGATAGCCGGGTAGGGTGGGGAGTTTTTGCTACGAAAAAAAAGGAGAAGAGATGAAAAAAACTCCTACTGCTTTGAATACCTTATCGGCGTTTCTATAGAAACGCCTTTTACTTTTGACCAAGACAACTTCACAAGATTTTTCAACCAGCATTCTCAAGAAAAAAGAGATCCGATGCTCATTGTTTCCCATGGGATCATGCGAGTTATTCTCTATGCAAACAAAACCATTCATAAGGGACTGTTGAAATCTTTAGCTTTGCCGTTAAAATTTGAGCCTTGCAAAGTCGGTTTGATTTTCTTGAAAGTGACATCCTACTAAGGTATAGGCACTTTTAAAAAGATCAAATCCGGGGAAGCAAGGGTAAAATTTTAACCAAATGGGAGATCGAAATAGTCCCCTTACATTGTGACTTTGCTAGCAGCTTGTGTAAGGACATCTATTAGCTCTTGACAACCATTTGCAACCCCTTTTTGCAAAGGGGTCTGTCCAAATATATTTTGTGCCTGTACATTGGCACCGGCTTGTAGAAGGATTTTCACCATCTGGAAATGGCCATTCTCAGCCGCATGGTGCAATGGGGTGTTATGATAAGGATAGTTGGTCGCATTTACATTGGAGCCTTGAATGATAAGTATTCGTACTATCTCTGAATGATTGTTTGCCGCCGCTTGGTGTAATGGCTCATCATAAAACCATCGATTTCTTCTCTCTGCCGACCTCTCTATCCTAGCTTTGTTATCTATAAGCATCTGCGCTGCGTCTAAATGACCAAATCTAGCGGCTAGATGCAATGGGGTTTCGTGCAATTGATTTTCTGCTTCTATATTAGCATTTGCCTTTATAAGCATTTTCATGATATCGAGATGGCCTTTGGCAGTTGCTTCGTGTAATGGGGTGCTACATATTTGATCTCTTGCTTCTATATTAGCACCGGCGTCTATCAGCGTTTGTACGACCTTTGGATAATTATATGTAACTGCTAGGTGCAATGGGGAGTCCTTAAAATCTTCTACATTTATATTGGCTCCGGCCCTTATCAACGCATTCACTATCGCTACACGATTGTCTTCTATAACAGTGTGACTTGGATTATCGCGAAGAACAGATGAGAAAAAAGATTGTGAGATATCAGGAGAGTGTATATCCGGGTGATAAGTGTCCAATAAATAACTTACGACCTTTACATCCCATTTAGAAATTGCCATCTTTAAAGGACCGATACAATCCACAGCAAAATCAGGTTCAAACGGTTGGAGAATAACGATATCTCGCAAATTACAATTAGCCCGATCAAGAGTCAGTTCAGGAAGATGTGGCAAAGCGGCAGTTAGACCTATCGATCGATAACGAGAATCATAAAACTCGGGGTTGGATAATAATTGGAAAACCTGATTAGGAGATAGCTGAGGCATCATTGGAAAAAAAACTTCAGGGTCGCCGGAGATACATCGACGCACCCGTTCTATAACTTCTAGATATTCCTCTATGACAAAATTATAGCTCTGATCTATTTTGAAAACTCTAATTGCTCTCATATAAAGCGCCTGTGTCACACACTCCTTCACCCTCTGCGACGAAGAAAAGACCTTTTCAAAACTCCTAAGATTTTGGATAGACAGACGGGAAAATATCTCTGCTACCAGCAACTCATCAGGTAAATCGGTAATATTCCGTAAATGAAACGGGGATTTTCGTGTAATAGGGCAAGTCATAATATTAATTTTTTTCTCGTTCATTATAATATATTAATTTTTTATATCAAGTTAAATATAATTTTTTACACTTTCTGTAAAAAATATGTTACATTTGTTTTTTTTCTTCAACAGTCCCCTTAAGGCTCGTCCATCGATAGCCCTCTTCCAACGAAAACTGCAGACGCCTCCATTAGCCTCTTTGAGAGAACTGGCGAAGAAATTAGAATTGTTTTAAACCATCTGAATATCAACAAGATAAAGATATAAACTAGCAATTAAAACGATCAAGTGCTAGACAAATTCGTTATGAGGTGGTATAGTAATTTTCACACTCATAATAAGGAGGTTTTTATGAGAAGATCTCTAATACCCATATTTAATGAACTAGAAGATATTAAAGATTTTTTTTCTGCATTTGATTCTACTTTGCCTAATATCTCCAGGGAGGAACTTTCCGGAATCTCTCTTTATGAAGACGAAAATAAACTCTACATAGAAGCAGCGGTTCCCGGTATCAGACCCGAGGATCTTTGTGTTACATTTGACAAAGGAATCCTTTGGATTAAAGGAGAAAATAAACAAGAAGAGAAGAAAGTCAAGTATTATATAAAAGCTCATGCTAGCTTCTCCTACCGGATCCCAATCTCTAATAAGATAGATGAACAGGCTATTCCTGATGCTGTTTGTAAAGATGGAATAGTTACCATCATCTTTTCTAAAAGCAAAGGAACCATGGCAAAAAAAATTGAGGTCAAGGCAAAATAGCAAACATTGCAGAGAGGATTTATTATTTTCTCAGAAAAAGACAGGGAGCTGGCTCCCTGTCTTTTAGTTAGGTCGACCGGCGATTTCTAAGTAAGATGGAGAAATAAGCTATGCAAACTAGCCTACCAAGATCCCGACAAACGAGGGATAAAAGGTTTTCTTGATCTATGACTAAAGATCCCTTAGTGACACTAATCCAAAAACTTTGTCAGTTAGATGCCTCCACAGGAAAAGAAAAAAAATCTGTCGATTTTCTTCAGGACTACTTGTCGAAGTTAGGATGGAAGACTGAAAGACAGCCTATTGGTCCGGAAATGGGAAGAGATAATCTTTGGGCCTTTTCAAAAGATAGAAATCCCAAAGTGATTTTTTCGACGCACTTAGACACCGTCCCCCCTTTTTTTCCTCCTCATCTTTCTGAAAATGGGAAGACTCTCCTAGGAAGGGGGGTTTGTGACGCAAAAGGGATAGGGGCCTGCATGGTTTTTGCCGCAGAAGAACTTCGAAAAAGAAAGGAGCAGGTCGGGCTTCTTTTCGTCGTCGGAGAGGAGACAGTGAGTGATGGGGCTAAAAAAGCAGCTCTTTATGGAGTCAAAGCAAAATATATTGTTGTAGGCGAGCCGACTGAGCATCACCTCATTCAAGCAATGAAGGGTATCGCCTCCTTTGAATTAAAAGCAACAGGGATCTCGGCTCATAGCGCCTATCCTCATTTAGGCACATCGGCGCTCCATCAGCTAATTGAAGATATTCACACTCTGCTGCATTTCTCCTGGCCAAAAGATCCTGTTCTTGGGGAGACTACCTGTAACATTGGCCTTATTCAAGGCGGAAGAGCTCCGAATGTGATCGCAGATGTTGCCTCTGCAAAGGGGACTATAAGAACGGTAGTAAAGACGGAAGAAATTTTACAATCTATCCGCTCTTGTATACATCCGACCACTCAACTCATTCCCCTTAACCTTTCTGACCCTCAATACTTAAAAATCATCGATGGAATAAAGACAGGTATTGTCTCTTTTGGATCGGATGTCCCGCACTTAAGACCTATAGGTGAGCCCCTTCTCTTGGGACCGGGGTCGATTTTATTCGCACATACCGATAACGAAAAGATTGATATTGAAGACCTCCATCTCGCTGTCGATCTCTATATTCAAGTCGGCTTGAAACTCCTTAATCGGGAGTGTTGAAATCTTCAGGTTGGTTAAAATTTTACCCTTGCTTCTCCGGATTTAATCTTTTTAAAAGTGCCTATAAATTAGTAGGATATGTCACTTTCAAAAAAACCAAACCGGCTTTGCAAGGCTTAAATTTTAACGAAAAAGCGAAGATCGAAAAAGCCCCTTGAAGGACTTTTACATAGTTTTGAAAAGGGCTATGAAGAGATTAAAGTTACAACTTAGAAAAGTTTATAGACAATTTTATCTTTTTAGGATATAATACGTAGTCGCATGACGAGTAAAAAAGCACAAGAACTCCGCTTCTTTTTTGAACCGTTTTGGATCTTTCAGTCGATTGATTCTAGCGATACTCCTATTTTATCCTTTACCTCACTACCATCTAAATTGATAGAGAAGCCTTATGTTATCCCTAGAGATAGCGAAACTCTTTGAGAACTTAGGAATCATCTATTTGCCACGGCTTCATTTTGCCAATCGTCGAACGGAGAAATGGGTGGAGAAACGGTGTAAAAAAGCGCTAAAATATCAAGAGATCACTTCGGAACAAAAATGGCTCGGAGTTTACTATGAAAAAGAGCTCTCGGCCTCCGATTTTCCTCCCATCGAAATACGGTGGATAGATAATCGGATAGGGTGGGGGGTATTTGCTAAGAGAAACTTTGCTTTTCGTGATTTTATAGGGGAATATACCGGATTGCTACGGAGAAAAAACAGAAGAAAGGATGAAAAAAACTCCTACTGCTTCGAATACTTCATCGGCGATTCGATAGAAACGCCTTTTACGATCGACGCTTCCGATCAAGGAAACTTCACGAGATTTATCAACCACCATCCTCAAGGAAACTTAGATCCAATGCTCATTTTTTCCCATGGAATCATGCGAGTGATCCTCTACGCAAACCAACCGATCCAGAAAGGAGAGGAAATGACTTATAACTATGGAAGTGATTACTGGGCGAAGAGAGAAAGGCCTATATATAATCAGACCACTCGCAAATAGCAAACAAGAACCTTTGGCAAGGGGTTCCCCTTGAACCAAAAGATTCTTTTCCGCATTGTACTGTATCAAAAATGTACCCATGCCTAAAATCTTTTTTCCCCTCCTTGTAGCCTATAGCGCTTTTGCTACGACTACAATTGCTCCCACACTGCAAATAGGCTCAGGCTACAGGCAAGATACTTTCAAAGATCATGAGGCTATTTCCCTTTGGCAAACAGAGCTTACTTTTTTTACGATACAAAGGGATCTATATCTTTTAGCTAATATAGGCTATGGGGTCGCCGCCAATAACGCCTTAGCTTATCAAGCCTATGGTCTTTTAGGATATCAAGCTACCCTTACCCCCGGCAGGAACTATTTAGTAGCTCTCACCCCCCTTGCCGGCTATAGCTGGTATCAGGACAACCCGATCCGGATCGTTTGGAAAGGGTTTATGCTAGGGGCAGATCTTGTAGCCTCCCCTTGGGAAGGGATAAGGTTTGATATAACCTATGCCTATCAATTTATGGGGCTAAAAAAACTTCACGTCCGATCTCACGGAAATAGTGGACAGTTTGGAACCCTTGCAGCTACCTTTCTATTCAATAAGCAGCTAGAGGGGTCCCTATTTGGTAAAATCCTTTATTTGCATGCCCCTCATATTGCCAGGCAGACGATTGTAGAATTTCTCCTGCAGTTAGGCTATACTTTCTAGCCTATGAACTATGTAATAGGCCTACATCCTATCTACGAGCTGTTACAGACCTCTGCAGAGAGAATTATTAAGGTATATCTTCAAAAATCCTCATTTTCTGCTAGAAAAGAGGCTTTGATTCAAGCTCTTAAAGTTAAAAAAATTCCTATAGAATATCTTTCGTTTGAGGCCCTTACCCGAATGGGTAAAAGCGATTCCCATCAGGGATTTGTGGCAGAGATCATAGAACGAAAATTACTTGATGTAGAAACTTTTATGAAAACAGCTCCTAAAGAGGCCCTGGTGGTAGCTTTAGACAGCATTTACGACCCACACAACTTTGGAGCTATTTTGCGAGCTTGCGAGTGTTTTGGCGCTTCTGCCATCCTCTGGTCGAAGAATCGGGGTTGCGGCATTACCCCGGCGGTAACCAAAGCAAGTGCCGGAGCTTCCGAGCTTGTCAACCTCATCTTAGTTGCTAATCTAGCAACGACTTTAAAAAAGCTGCAAGAAGAAGGGTTTTCTCTCATCGCTGCCGAAGCAAATCGTTCAGCTATAAGCTTAAGTAAATTTTCCTTTCCCGCAAGGTCGGTTTTAATACTGGGCTCAGAAGGGGAGGGGATCCAAAAACTGATTCTCAAGATGTGTGATCATAATCTTTATATTCCGATGCAAGGGAAGATCGGATCTCTCAATGTCTCTCAGGCGGCAAGTGTCTTACTCGCTACTTATACAAATAGACAGAGATAAGAAAAATTCCAAAGACAACGCCGGCCATCAACATGGAAGCTCCGCCGATCACTACCGGCATGAATAAATAGTTGCCGATCAAAGTTCCTGAGAAAAGGGGACTTAAGGCAAAGGCAACCGATTGGACCGATTGCAATACCCCTAACGTCTCTCCCTGCATCTTCTTCCCGGCCCAGTTAGAGATCATCGCCGTAACGGTAGGATAAACAAGGGCAACTAGAAATAGAAGAAAAGGGACATAAAACCAAAGGATGGTCGAGTTTTCAATAAATAGAAAAAGAAGGACATAAGCTCCTGCCAAGATAAGTGACCAGAAAAAGACAGCTTGCGGAGAGAATTTATTCACGATAGGGCGGATGAGGACGCCACAGCTTAAAGCATATAGGGCCCCTGAATACGCATAAAAATTGCCAATATCGGGAGGATGAAAGTCGTATTGCCCGATCAAAAAAACCGGGGCAAATTCAAAGAAAAACGACCAGCCGAAAGAGAAGAGAAAAGCGCAGAGTAGTAAAGTCCGTATCCCTTGCATATGCAAAGCTTTCTGTAAATTTTTTAACCCTTCAGAAAAGCGGATTTGGGCCCTTTCTTCGGCACCATGGGTCTCTTTAAAATAGGCAATGACAAAGATTATATTGACAAGGATAGCGACAAAGGAAAACCAAAAGGGCAAAACCAAACTCCCTATCCCTAAAAAATTAGGGTCAGAGAGTTTGCCGCCTAAAAAAGGGCCAAGGGTAAAACCGGCTCCTAGTGCCATATTGTAAAGGCCAAAATTTTTTGCCTTCTCTTTCGAGGAGCTAATATCAGCCAAAGCTGCCTGCACAACGGCAGCGCTTCCGGCAGATGCCCCTATCAAAACCCTAGAAAAGATCAAGATAGTTAAACTCTTAACATGGATCCCTATCACTGAGGCTAAGTAGCCAAAAATCCCAATAGTTAAGGAAACGGCTAAGACCCCTCTCCTCCCTTTTCGATCGGATAACGAGCCAAAAATAGGAGCGCTAAAAAATTGGGTGATCGGCATCAAGGATAGCAAAAGACCTAAATAAAAACCCCGCATTCCACTCGATGCCGTCTCAGGTAAAATAGAGAGATCTTTATCGAAGATAAGGCTAGAAAATAAAGGATAGACAAGGCCAATACCCATGTAATCGATAAAACCAACCGTTAAAATCAAAAATAGGCATACCCGCTTTTGAGCTTTAGACATCCCGAAGAGTTTTTCGTAGTAAAACATATATCCTTAAAAAATCAAAAAACGAATATTGTTTAAAGAGGAAATTATGAAACCTATCCCTCTAAGGGGTTATTTTATCCTCTTACTGGTCATACTTCTCCCTATTGAACATAAGTACGACCATCTCATACGCCCATTTTTTTATCATTACACCACCTTTGCAAAACCTGTAGTCAAAGGGTTTTATTTTTATATCACCGACATCCTACTCCTCCTACTCGTCCCTTCCTTATTTTGGATAAAGCTTTTTTTACAAAGAGGAGTTAAATATCTCACATTATGTGCTGTAATGGTTTTCGTCTCCCTTATTTTTGCCACCACCACCGTTACGGCAGTGGAGTGGATGAAAGCCGTGTACTTTTGTCTCTCCTTGCTTTTAGTAGGCATTATCTCGCAAATTCCTATAACGGATAGGTGGTTACAGGGACTTTTCTTTACCCTCTTTCTCCTAGGCATTTTTGAGTCGGCAGTAGGGATCGGTCAATATTTTAGTCATGGGCCTATGGGGCTAAAACTCCTTTCAGAGCCGCCGCTTCTTGCCAAGATTCAAGTGGATGGGCAAGAGCGAATACGGGCCTACGGAACCCTTCCTCATCCTAACGTTTTGGGAGGGTTTTTGATGACCACGATCTTCTCTACCATCAGCCTCCTTACTCTAGCGAAAAAAAAATGGCTGTATCTACTGGGACTTACCCCTCAACTTATGGCCCTTCTTTTGACATTTTCTAGGTCGGCCCTTTTTGCCCTCTTTTTGGGGCTTTTTTTCCTAAATAACAAGAAAATTATAAGTATAACTATTTGTATACTAGCAGTTTTTGTTTTGACTTTTTCTAAAGAGCTCTCCTATAGAGGAGGGATTTTTAATTACAATAGCGCAGCGCAAGACTCCGATCTTACCCGCTTAGAAGGGATCAAATCGGCCATAGAAATCGTAAAAAAATTCCCTCTGACAGGAGTTGGATTTAGCAATTACGATAAGGCTGCGAAGGTCTATTTCAAAAGGCCGGTACCCGTGATGCATAATATCTACTTAAGCCTTGCAGCTGAGATAGGGATATTGGGTTTTATTTTCTTCACCCTCTTTATCCTTTCGACCTTTATAAGAGGGTGGCAATATCGAAAGAATCCTTTATTTAAAGGACTTTTATCGATGTATATCGGTTTTTTATTTATTGGAGGGTGTGATGGGTACCCCCTTTTTTTTCACCAAGCACGCCCCCTTTTTTTTCTGATAGCAGGGATCCTTCAGTCTTTTTCTAAAATGGGCCAAGAGAGCTCTAGCGTATTACCTCCTCGCAGGGAGATCCAGGTCTCTAGGTAGTATTCAATCTCTTTTGCTTTGTAGATGACATCAGCTAATTCAGCATAGGTCTTTGACAAGTTAGCCTCTTCGATGACGTTGAGTAGTTCGTTGTAGGTGCTACTTTTTTCATCGAGCAGCCCTTGTTCTGTGCAGTTTTCAATCATATCTTGGATTATTTCGAGATTGTCGATTATCTGTTCTTTGACCTGTAAATAGTGGCGAAGATTTTCACTTTTTTCCATCGATTTCTCTTGCTGTCAAAAGTGTGGTAAAGCCAAAAAAAATGAGGTTGATTCCCATGAAAAGGCCCAATATCCAAGATGAGTCGCTCGGCCATCTGAGCCAAATCAAAAGAGCCAAACAAATAGCTAGTATTCCGCTTATATAAAACCATACCCGGATCGTGGGAGATGTCTTCCATTTAGATGCCATAATAAACTGGGAAACCCCTTGCAGAAGAAATAGGAGGGCTAAAACAAAAGTTAAAGTGATGAGCCCTTCACGAGTAAAGACAAGGATGATAGCACCAAAAAAAATATATAAAAAACCTATGAAGAAAGAAAAGATCAGTTTATTTTTTTCTGGCAGTCTAAAGTAGTGGATGATCTCCATAAAGCCACCCACGACTAAGAGCCAGCCGATCATAATTTCCGCGGCTAAAGAAGAGATAGTAGGCCACAGAACTGCCGCTAAGCCTAAAAGGATTAAGGCTACCCCTTCGAGCTGGTATAGTTTTTTATTGTGCATACCTACTTTTTAGATAGAAAACCAGGCTCATTAATGCAAGAAAAAGTCGTTTGTAACCGACTTTCTTTGCGGAAACGTTCGATAGCCAGCTCGATAAGGCGGTCTAATAGCTTAGAAATAGTAAGACCGCTTACCTCCCAGAGTTTTGGATACATGCTGGTACCGGTAAAGCCGGGGAGGGTGTTGATTTCATTGACATAGATTTCGTTTTTTTCTGTAAGGAAAAAATCTACTCGTCCCATCCCTTCACATGAAAGGGCTTTATAAGTTTGAATGGCAAGCTTTTGTATCCTATCTATTATTTTTAGATCCAGCTCTGCAGGGATATAAAAATGTGTTCCCATATCGGTATATTTTGCTTGATAAGAATAAAATTCATCTCCGGGCACTAACTCTCCAGGGAGGCTGGCGATGGGATTTGCATTGCCAAGGACTGAACACTCGAGCTCTCTTGCAACAATATATTCTTCTAAAAGGACCTTCCTATCGTAGAGAAAACTTTCCTGAACTATCTCTTTCCAGTTATGAGGATCTTTTACTTTAAAAATACCGACCGAAGAACCTAAATTCGCCGGTTTGGTAAAAAAGGGAAAACCTATTTTGGATTCGACCTCTTTCAAAGTGAGGGAGGTAAGATTTTTTTCATTTATGACAAGAAATTTAGGAATAGGAATTTTTGCATCTCTTAGAAGTCTTTTCATCACATCTTTATCCATTCCAATTGCTGAGCCAAGGACGCTCGCTCCTACAAAGGGGAGATGGAGTAGCTTTAAAAGGCCTTGTATAGTTCCATCTTCTCCCATTGGTCCATGAAGTATAGGGAAAATTACGTCGATTTTTTTTGAAAAACAGCTCTTCAAAAAAGGCTCAATATTGCCATCTTTTTCAATGACTAAAAGCTCCGGTAGATACTTACTTTTATCGAGCGACGCAAAAATATTTTTTCCAGATAAGAGAGAGATCTCATGCTCTGCCGATCTTCCTCCACAAAGTACCATTACACGAAGCTTGTTCAAAAACACCTACCTTGCTAAATAGACTTTTATGGCGGTTGTCAACTCTTGTAAGCAAGATAAGTTATACAATATTTCCGTGCAATCATGCCCATAAAAAAATGGATCTATCTATCTTTTTTGATTCTTATCATAGCAGCAGGGGTAGCAGTTACTTGGTATTATTTTGCTCGGAAACAGGAAAAATCTAAAGGTATCACCCTTTTCGGCAACGTCGACGTAAGACAAGTAGAAATCAATTTCCGCATAGCAGGAAGGGTGGTCGCCATGCTTTTTCAAGAAGGAGACTTTGTCCCCAAAGGAGCGCTCATGACCACTATTGAAGAAGAGCCCTACGCAGATAAAGTACAAGAAGCCGAAGCCTTAGTCGCTTCTACCAAAATTTCCTTATCCAACGCAGAGGCGATTTTTCAAAGGAGAGAAGAGTTGATAGAAAATGGGGGGGTCTCGTGGGAGGATTACGACAACGCCAAAACTGCCAGAGACGTGTTGGCAAGCAATCTAAATTTAGCAAAGGCAGCTCTTGGAGTTGCCGAGAAAAACCTAAAAGATACCAGCGTCTATTGCCCTAACGATGGGGTGATCCTTACAAGGGTAAGAGAGCCAGGCACCGTGGTACAACCCTCCGATCCGGTCTATACCTTATCCCTCCTCTCTCCCGTTTGGATACGGGCTTTTGTTCCGGAACCCTTGCTCGGCAAAATCTATTATGGAATGGAGGCAGAGGTCTATACCGATAGCGGACAGATCTATAAAGGCCATATCGGCTTTATCTCTCCCGTCGCCGAGTTTACTCCAAAAACTGTTCAGACAGAAGAGCTTAGGACAGATCTTGTCTATAGACTTCGGATTATCGCCGATAATCCCGATAGGTACTTGAAACAAGGGATGCCGGTTACGGTAAAACTATGGCCGTCATAGAGCTTGAAGCTTTAAATAAAGAATTTCTGGGGAAAAAGATCCTAGAAGAGCTCTCCTTAGAAATTCCCGAAGGGAAGATGGTGGCCCTTGCAGGAGCTGATGGGGCGGGGAAAACCACCCTCCTTCGGCTGATTGCAGGATTACTTATCCCTACTCAAGGAAAAATTAGAGTAAAAAGCCAAGCTATTGGCTATATGCCACAAAAGTTTGGTCTTTATGAGGACCTTACCGTCATACAAAATCTCAAGCTATACGCCGATTTATATGGAGTGGTAGGGGAGGAGAGGCAAGTGGCCTTTGATCGTCTACTCACCTTTACTCAGCTCACCCCATTTACAAAGCGGCTTGCCGGAAATCTATCAGGTGGTATGAAGCAAAAATTGGGTCTTGCCTGCACCCTTCTTCACCGCCCAAGAATCTTGCTGTTAGATGAACCGAGCGTAGGGGTCGACCCTTTGTCTCGAAAGGAGCTTTGGGATATGACGATAGAGCTTTTAAAAGGGGGGGTTACCATCCTTTGGAGTACTTCGTATCTCGATGAAGCGCAAAAATGTGACTTGGCCCTCCTCCTGCATGAAGGAAAGCCCCTCTTCTATGGCTCCCCTAAAGCACTGATGGAAAAAGTAGAAGGGAGGGTGTTTAAGTGGGTGCTTGAAAAAGATAACAAACGATCCCGTCTTTTCTCTATCTTGCAAGATCCAAAAGTCGTAGATGCTCAAATCCAAGGAAAAGATATTCGGATCGTGACAAAAGAGCAACTTCCTCAAAGCGGATGGAGCTCGGCAGAGCCCCGTTTCGAAGATGCCTTTATCGATATGTTAGGGGGGGTGCCAAAGGGGAACTCCAAGCTCGCTGAAAACGCCCCTATGGTTCAAGTAAAAAGTGAGTGGATGATTGAGGCTGAAGGGCTTTCAAAGCTCTTTAAAAAATTTGTAGCGGTAGAAAGGGTTCATTTGCAGGTCAAAAGTGGAGAGATTTTTGGTCTTTTGGGTCCTAACGGTGCAGGAAAATCTACTATTTTTAAAATGCTCTGCGGCCTACTGAAGCCAACTACTGGCAAAGCCTTAGTCAATGGTTTTGATTTGCAGAAGGCCCCATCGGAGGCAAGGTCTAGCATCGGCTATATGGCTCAAAAGTTTTCCCTTTATGGAGATTTAAGCCTGATGCAAAACCTTATCTTTTTTTCCGGAGCTTATAACTTAAAAGGAAAAGAGCAAAAAATCGCTATCCAGCAGATGATAGATATCTTTAATTTTCACCCATTTTTAGATCAAAATGGTCGGGACCTACCTTTAGGCTACAAGCAAAGGCTTGCCCTTGCCTGCTCGGTCCTCCACCATCCCGAGGTCCTTTTCTTAGATGAGCCTACTTCGGGGGTCGATCCCATCACCCGTCGCGAGTTTTGGAATCATATCCATGGCCTAGTAGCGAAAAAAACGACGATCATGATTACTACCCATTTCATGGATGAGGCGGAATATTGCGACCGTATTGGTTTGATATATCAGGGAAAAATCATCCATCTCGGAACCCCGGATGATCTTAAAGAGCTGGCGAAAGCTTCCACATTAGAAGAGGCTTTCATCACTCTTATTGAGGAAAACCATGTTGAGAAGGATTAAAGCGATTGTCATCAAAGAGTTTTTCCAGATCATCCGAGACCCTAGTAGCATTTTAATTAGTGTCTTTTTACCTACCATTCTTCTTTTTATTTATGCCTACGCAGTATCTTTAGATATTCAGCATCTTCGTGTAGGGCTTGTCTTAGAAGATACAGCCCCTGACGCTCAGAGTTTTGCCAAAGCGATGACCAACTCCCCCTATTTTCAAGTAAAAATCTCTAGGGATCGCAAGGAGGTAGAAAACGAGGTAGTGAGGGGAAACTTAAGGGGGTTTGTCGTTATCCCTACCTATTTTTCTGCATTTCGGCAAAAACCGAGCAAAGAAGCTCCTATCCAGGTAATCGCTGATGCTAGCGATCCGAATACTGCAGAATTTCTTAAAAATTATGTAGAGGCAGCTTTTACCAACTGGCTAACTATTGAAGCTATTTCCTCGGATTGGAAACCTAGCTCTCTCATCCATTTGGAAAATAGATATTGGTTTAACGAGTCGTTAAATAGTAGAAACTTTTTAATACCAGGATCTCTTGCTGTCATCCTTACTCTGATCGGCACCCTCCTCACTTCGCTTGTCATAGCTAGGGAATGGGAGAGGGGGACTATGGAGGCGCTTATGGCAACGCCGATGAAAATTTCCGAGTTTATGATTGGCAAAATGATCGCCTATTTTCTTTTAGGAATGCTTGCTTATATCGTCTCGACGGCCCTTGCAGTTTTTTTCTTTGAAGTCCCCCTTCGCGGTTCTTTTTGGGTCCTTACACTTACAAGTAGCGTGTTTCTCCTTACGGCATTAGGCCTTGGTCTTTTGATTTCGACCCTCTCTAAAAATCAGATGGTAGCAACTCAGGCGGCTTTTGTCGCCGGTTTTCTCCCTGCTTATATGCTTTCCGGTTTTATTTTTGATATTCCCAGTATGCCAAAACCGATCCAGTGGATTACCTATCTCATGCCTGCTAGATATTTTGTGACGGCATTAAAAACTATTTTTTTAGCAGGAGATATCGCAAAGCTTATTTGGATAAATACTCTTGTAATGGCTGTTATCGCCATTATTTTTTATCTGCTCATTATTAAAAAAACTGTAAAGAGGCTAGAATGAGGCTCTTCTCTCTTATCCGAAAAGAATTTTTAGCGATTTGGCGAGATAAAAAAAGCCGTTTTGTCCTCATCGCCCCTCCTATCTTGCAGTTATTTATTTTCGCGTCGGCAGCAACGCTGGATGTTTTCAATGTATCTCTTGGTATTCTCAATCGGGATAATGGGGAGCGGGGGATCGAGCTTACCGAGAGATTTTACGCTACCAAGATCTTTACCCATCTTACCTTTCTTAAATCGGTAGAAGAGATAGCCCCTTTCATCAATGAGCAAAAGGGGATGGGGGTCGTTTCAATCGACGAGAGCTTTTCTCGCAATCTCGATAAAGGGGAAGCGGCAGATATCGAGCTCATTATGGACGGGAGGAGGACGAATTCGGCGCAGATTGTAGTCGGTTATATTACCGATATTGTAGGAAAGTATGGGCAAGAGATTGCGAAAACTGCCAAGATCGAGCTTTTCCCCAGATACTGGTTCAACCCCAACCTTCTTTATTATTGGTTTACCTTGCCGGGGTTATTTGGGATACTCATCATGGTCGAAGCGGTGATGCTTACCGCTATTTCTATCGCCAGGGAAAAAGAGCTAGGGACATTTGAGCAGCTGATCGTCTCCCCCCTTTTGCCAATGGAAATCCTCCTTGGAAAAGCGATACCTGCTCTTGTCATCGGAGCGATCGAAGGGACCTTTATCCTCCTCGTATCGGTGTGGGTGTTTGGAGTCCCTTTTATCGGCTCTATCCCGCTACTTTATTTTAGCATGTTTATTTTTATGGCGACGGTGATCGGGATCGGCCTTTTTATATCCTCTCTTTGCTCTACCCAGCAACAATCGATGTTAGCCGGCTTTATCTTTATGTCTCCATCTGTGTTGCTCTCCGGATTTGCAACACCTATAGAGAACATGCCTGAACTATTTCAATGGATAACTTATCTCATCCCTTTACGTTATTTTCTCATTATCTGCCGTGGTATTTTTTTAAAAGACCTCCCTGTAGATGTTATCTTAGCAAATATCTGGCCGATGACGCTCATTGCTTTTTTTACTGTGACGGCTGCTGCTTTTTTCTTTAAAAAAAGGCTACCCTAAAGGAGCTGTTTTGATCTCCCTTTTTTGTTAAAATTTTACCCTTGCTTCCCCGAATTTGATCTTTTTAAAAGTGCCTATACCTTAGTAGGATATGTCACTTTCAAAAAAAACAAACCGGCTAAAGCAAGGCTTACATTTTAAGAGCTATGCGGAGATTTCCACAGTCTCTATATCTTAATAAGATGGGACTATTTGATTTCCCATTACTATCTCACCTTACGCAATCCATGGTCCATGTAAAGCTAGCTGCACTTCGATCAAGGAGCGGCTCTCTCGTCGGCCATAGCCATTTGGCTATGGCCTCCTCAAGATCGCTAACGCTTCTGCTCCCTGGTCGAAGTTCGCTTGCGC
>DAHXLK010000010.1 GCA_027366035.1 Chlamydiota bacterium | reverse complement strand
ATTTCAATAGAGGGCATTGACTTTGCCCCTACAGCAAAAGCCATGGGACAAAAAAGCAAAGAAAAAACCATCTTTTTCATAGAAGAAAATTATACCAAATTCGATTATCTCTTGCATTTTAAAAGAAATTTTATATATATCCAGTTTTAGAATCGGAAAGGAAAGGTATTATGGATACATCAATGTTTTTAGCTAAGTTATTAGGCCTATATTTTTTCTTAATAGGCCTCGCAATGCTTCTTAACCTCAAAAGATTTAAGGATGTCATGAAGAAGTGGGAAGCTAACAGCTCTCTTCTTATGCATACCGACGCCATTTGGCTATTTATAGGCTTAGTGCTGGTGATCATTCACAGTTACTGGGAGCCTCACTGGGGCATCATTGTGACGTTAGCCTGCTGGTTTATCATGCTCAAAGCAGCCTACCGCCTATTTTTCTTTGACCCCTATATAAAATTCATGAAAAAATCTCTTGAACACCCAAGTTATAATTGGTGTTCTTGGGTTTTTTTAGTGGTTGGAGCCTACTTAGGGATCGTCGGCTTCTTCGAGCCAGTATTACTACAATGGTAATCTTATGCGCTAATCATAAAATATGTGGTTAGCGCTTTTCTTTTAATTAAAATTATAAACTGCTACTATCTTCACAAATTATCATGACATCTATTTGGCATGTACCTGTTACGGTAAAAATTTTGAATAATCGGGCAAAAAACTCCCTTTCCGAACATATTGGCATCGAATTTACCGAACTAGGTGACGACTTCTTAGCTGCTACTATGCCTGTCGATGAGAGGACAAAACAACCCTTCGGCATACTTCATGGAGGCGCCTCGTGTGTTTTAGCAGAGACTGTAGCTAGCGCCGCCGCTAACTTCTGTATCGACAATACCCAGAAGGTATGCGTAGGCCTTGAGCTCAACATCAACCATATCAAGCCGGTCAAAAGCGGGGTGATTACCGGAACAGCTCGCCCGGTACATTTAGGAAAAACTACTCAAGTATGGGAAATTAAGATCACTCAAGATACTTTATTGACAGCGTTGAGTAGACTTACCCTTCTAGTACTAGATTGCAAAATCTAATAAGGAACTGTTGAAATCTTTAGCTTTGCCGTTAAAATTTTACTCTTGCAAAGTCGGTTTGATGTTTTTGAAAGTGACATATCCTACTAAGGAATAGATACTTTTAAAAAGATCAAATCCGAGGAAGCAAGGGTAAAATTTTAACCAAATGGGAGATTTCAACAGTTCCATAGAGCGGAACCGAGAGTCATTGCAATGTCTAAACAGGAGAAGAAGTTTCTATGAAAAAGCGGAGCAAGGATTGATAAGAGGAAAAGATGTCATAATATTTTAAAATTTTGCTACACTATTGTTTTTATGAGCCTAAAATTCATCCATGCCTTCTTAGATTTTAAAATAGCTGTTTATTCTTGGAGGATTTGGCAATCCCTAGCACTTCAAGATATTTTACAAAGATATCGTGGTTCTATTTTGGGTCCTTTTTGGATAACTATTAGCACAGCCATTACCGTTTATTCGATGGGATATCTCTATGGGTCTTTGTTCAAAATAGATCGCGGCAATTACCTTCCTTTTTTTGCGACGGGAATGATCACATGGAATTTTATATCGATGATTGTTGCAGAGAGTACTAAGATCTTTATGGAGTCAAAATCTTACCTTGAGAATATCAAACTGCCTACTACTGTCTACATCTTTCGTCTTGTTTATAGAAATATTATTATTTTATTTCATAATATTTTGGTTTATATTTCCCTTCCAATCTTCTTTAAAATAGATGTGAATATTTATTCGTTTTTGTTTTTGCCTGGACTTTTTATCTTATCTATAAATGGGATTTTTTTTGGAGCGATAATTGCTTATGTAAGCGCGAAATTTCCCGATGTGGGATCGATTATCACGAACATCTTGCAGCTTTTTTTTTTCATCACCCCCATCATGTGGGACCCTAAAAGCTTACCGGAAAAATATCACTTCTTTTTATCCTTAAATCCTTTTGTTTATTTTATAGACCTTCTTAGGAGCCCCCTCCTTGGTCTCCCTTATACACAGAAAGAAATGGTAGGGGTGGCGCTCCTAACGCTTATTGGAATGGTCTCTTGTTTTCTAGTTATAAAAACCTATCGGACAAGGCTAATTTTTTGGGTATAATATTGTAATACACAGGATGGAATTTGGTATTTATATTAAATTAAAACCGTGAAATCATCGAGCATAGGTCAGCCCCTAATTTCTACAAAGCTGAGCTAAAACAAAGGGTTACTAAAAGTACCCCTTTAGGAAAAGAATGTTTTTTTAAAACCGCCGATATAAACTTTTAAACAAGTAAAGCCTCTAGTCCAAGCAAAAAGGTTAGATAGAACAAGACTGACAATCCTCGCAACTATCAGATTAGGAAAGGATTATCAAGAGAAGTAGTGTCTAGGAAATGTAAATGATCGCTATTAAATTAAAAAATGTTGAACTTGATTTTTTCTACCATCACAAAAAAAAATCGTTTAAAAAAACCCTTATTAAGGGACTGTTTAAGTCCTTTATCGAAAAGGAGCAATTCTTTCCACCTCATAGGGCTCTTGATGGATTGAACCTAACTATAGAGACAGGAGATAAGATTGCTATTATCGGGAAAAATGGTTCGGGTAAAAGTTCCCTGCTTCGGCTAATATCAGGAATTTACGAGCCTACCTCCGGATCTTTGGAAGTAGAGGGAAAATTGACATCTATTTTAAGCCTTGAAGTAGGATTAAACCTCGATTTGACAGGGTATCAAAACATGATTCTTATGGGGATTGTACAAGGGAGCTCCAAAAAAAAGATGAAAGAAAGGTTTTCGGAAATTGAAGAATTTACCGAGCTAGGGAAGTACTTACACCTTCCTGTAAAAACCTACTCTTCCGGAATGAGACTCCGTTTGGCTTTTGGGATTATCACTAGCATGCAGTCAGATATTTTACTCCTTGATGAGATAATAGGAGTAGGAGATCAAAATTTTATGCAAAAGGCTCAAAAGAGAATTGAGGCATTGGCTATCGCAAGTAAAATCCTTTTATTAGCTTCTCATTCTACTACTATTTTGGAAAAATTTTGTAATAAAGCCCTAGTCCTAGATCGGGGTAAGGTTACTTTTTATGGCTCTCTCCAAAAAGGGATAAGTCAATATGAGAACTCTCTACAAGGTAATCTCTGATGTGGTCTGAGGCGTTAAAATTAACAACTCACCTTACGAAAAATGGTAAAAAATGTTTGATATCCCTTGTCTCGTAGAGGTAAAATTTTGTTCAACTTTTTTAATGAGGGCACTTATAGAAAAGTGATATTGATCCGAGATATTGTCAAAAGTTGTGTTTCGGCCGCTGAACATATCCCCTGATTTTTCCCTTATGCTACCCGTTCTTTGAGGGACTGTTGAAATCTCCCATTTGGTTAAAATTTTACCCCTGCTTCCCCGGATTTGATCTTTAAAAGTTCCTATACCTTAGTAGGATATGTCACTTTCAAAAAAATCAAACCGACTTTGCAAGGGTAAAATTTTAACGGCAAAGCTAAAGATTTCAACAGTCCCATTCTCAAAAATCTATGTTCTCAGTGTCTAAAAAAAGGTGGCAATATCAGATATGTCATTTTCAGAAAAAATCGATTAATATAAAGAAAGTGGGTCATAAAATTTTAAAGAAAATCTCTTGAGGCCCGGCATTGTCTGTTCCTGAAAGATGACATCTACTTGCATCTGATAGTTTTCTGTTGCGATTAAATACCCCGAATCGTCTTTAATAACCTCATGGATCCTTTCGTTAGCCGGAAAAGATTCTCGCAACGTTTTATGGGTTAAAATCGCTTGCAGCTCAGATATACTCTCATAAAAAGGGGAAAGGGTCGCAACAAGAGGTAACAAAAGAAACAAGCTCTTCATATTTTTATACTATATGTCAATAGGAAAAGAAAAGCAAGATACCCTGGTTGAGCGAATGAAAAAATTGGGAATTCGCGAGGGAGACCTTATCGAAAAGTTTATTTTAGGATCGGGAAAAGGTGGTCAAAAAATCAACAAAACTTCTTCCTGCGTCTACTTAAAACATATCCCTTCAGGCATTGAAATCAAATGTCAAAGAGATCGATCTAGAGAACTCAATCGTTACTTGGCTAAAAAAGAGCTCTGCGAAAAGCTAGAAGAAAAGTTTTTTTCCATAGAAAGCGCTAAACAAAAACGCCTAGAAAAAATACGTAGGCAAAAAAGGAGGCGGAAGAGGAAAACTCAAGAAAAACTCTTTGCCTTTAAAAAAAAGAGAGGAGAGATCAAAAAACTTAGAAAACCTCCAAACTAAGGGCTCTCACAACACCCCATTTGAAGGGAAATTTGATGATCGCAAAAAGAACTTGACTTTTCTGAAAATGACATAAATAGGATATGTCACTCTCAAAAAAAATCAAACCGGCTTTGCAAGGATCAAATCTTCAGAGCTATGCGAAGATCGAGACATCCCCTCAAATGAGCTGTTGTGAGCGATCTCAAACCCGGAGTTTTAGTCATATGCCTTTTACCTTAGGAGGCGATTATATCCCTCCCAAAAAAGGACCCGTCCGGATAAAGCGAGAGAAAAGGGGGAGAAATACCGTAACCCTTATCTATAACCTCCCCCTTCAGCACAAGGAACTGGAAAAACTCGCTTCCGAATTAAAAAAGAAGCTGGGGGCCGGAGGGGCAATAAAAGATGGCGTGATTGAAATCCAAGGAGATAAAGTAGAAGCGGTAAAAAAACATCTTTCTAATATGTAACAAATGCGTTATAGACTAAAAAAAAGGAGGAAAAAATGGGTAGTATTCTCGTTGTTGCGAGCAAAGTAAAGGCTTTTGTTAAAGAAAAATCGGGTGGTATGAGTACTTCGGCAGCCGTCATGGAAGTTCTCACCCGCATCATCGAAAATGAGTGCGTGAAAGCTATTGAAAAAGCCAAACAAGACGGCCGTAAAACAGTGATGGATAGAGACTTTCAATCTTCTTAAGGGGACTGTTTCGATCTCCCATTTGGTTAAAATTTTACCCTATGCTTCTCCGGATTTGATCTTTTTAAAAGTAGGCTCAAATTTTTTTAGCAATGCTAAAGATTTCAACAGTCCCCTTAAGAAAAAGGATACTCCTAAAAGGGATATTCGGTAACCTATTGGCTTTACTGTTAGGTTCCTTTGGATTTAAAAAGATATTCAAAAAAATTCTATGATTGGGCGGTTATCAAGGCCTATATGCCTAATGGGGTCTTGTGGCTAGCCCTCATTTTTTCTGCTGAAATTTTTCTCCTGATCCCTCTAGATGCCGTTTTGCTTTTTTTCTGTATCCATAACCGGAAAAAAATGGTCCTTTACCCCTTTTTAGCTGCTGCTGCCTCTACTCTCAGCGCCCTGATCGGCTTTTTTGTCGGGTATGTACTTTGGGAAGGAGTGGGGCCTTTTGTCATTAAATACCTAATTTCTGAGCAATCGTTTACCTACGTAACCCACCATTTTGAAAACCTACAACATATAACCACCTTTTTAGGAGCGTTCCTTCCATTGCCTATGAAACTCCTATCCGTATCTGCCGGGATTTGTAAATTCAATCTTTTTTTCTTTTCAACGACAGTTTTTGCTGCGAGGCTTATGAGATTTTCTCTAGTAGCCTTAGCTGCTTTCATCTGGGGAGAAAAAGTAAAGGCCTTTACCGATAAACACTTTCATAAGATTTTTCTTCTCGTGCTGGCAAAAGTTGCGATAATATTTGGCGTTTTCTGGAGAATATTTACTTAAAAATCTCTTCGAAAAACTCGCCCGCTAGTCTAGCCGATTTTTCGTGAATATCCTGTCGAATGGATGGTGGGTCATCGGCAATTTGCCATTTTTGAAACATCTTCTCCCCATATTCGGTCACTTGGTTGAAGAAAATAAAGTGGCCGATAGCCCCTTCAAATAACACTAGCTTAGAATAAGGAATATGGTGAAAAAGGATTTCGGAATGCAGATGGATAGGAAGCACTTTATCTGCCTTAGAGGCTACGATGAGGATAGGTATCGAAATTTGTTGTAAAGTCCGTTCATCAAATCCCCCTGCTGCCGGAGCCATCAAAAACATCGCTTTAATCCTAGTATCTTGAAAAGACTGTATACTCTCCTGAATATCCATCTTTTCTTTCATTTTCTTCACGATCGACTCGGGGATATCTCCATATTGAGTATGAAAGTCGGGGATATTCCGGATGTCTACCCACCTTCCGCCGGCAAGCCAGATCCCGGTCATTCCTCCCAGCGAGTAGCCGATAAACCCGATTTTCTCAGGATCGATATGAGGAGCAAAATAAGGATCTGTAAGAAGGCGATCAAGAGCATGGGTGATGTCCAAAGGTCTATCCCATAACCTTAAAAAAAAGTCAGAAGAGCTCTGGTACCAGGTATTGCCAAAATGGTCAATCGAAGCTACGATAAACCCCTTCTTTACAAAATATTCTGCTATCCAGCTATGCGCCCTTCTATCGCTGAAATTTCCATGTGATATAATGATAAATGGAAACGGATGGTCACTAGTTGCCATATTCGCTTCTTTCATCTCTTTTGGCATCGTCCACACCGAATGCCAGATAGAAGGAAGGGTCTCTACACAAGGACAGTCGGTATCGACAGGATACCATATTTCTAAAGTGATAGGACGTTTTCGTGAGATGTCAAAATACTTTACCATAGTAGAGCCAATACACTCTTGTGAAATTTCCCCAAAAAGAAAAATCGGAGATAAAATCATAAAGAAAATTTTCATGGTACGAGATTTTATCGAATGACAAAATATTTGACTACTGTGTAAAGTCACCCTTATGCGAAAATTTTTCGGACCCCTATTTTTGATCGTCCTTTGTCCTCCTGCTGCCATGCTAATGCTCTATATCAATGCCGAAATGGGAGGCTCTCTCCTTATTCTTAAACGGCAAATAATCCTTCATGGGATATTTTTTGTACTGCATCAAGCCTGGGCCCCCTATTTTTGGGGATCGCCCCTTGCTTGGAAAATGCTCGCCTCATACGCTGCTTTTCAATTGCTACTGATGAAGGCTCTTCCCGGAAAAGCAACGTTAGGGCCCATCTCCCCAAAAGGAAACATCCCTATCTATAAAGCAAATGGCTTGGTTGCATTTTTTACTACTTTATCAGTATATGGCCTTGCTTCCTTTGGACTGAAACTCTTCTCCCCTACCATTATCTATGACAACCTAGGAGCATTGATTGGAGCTCTCAATCTTTTTAGTCTCCCCTTTTGCCTCTTTCTCTACTTGAAAGGGAGATACTTCCCCTCCTCTTCGGATCAAGGGACTTCCGGAAATTTCCTCTTTGATTTTTACTGGGGAACCGAACTGTATCCGAGAGTCTTTGGCTGGGATATCAAAATGTTTACTAACTGCAGGGTTGGGATGATGGGATGGGCCCTTATTGCCATCTCTTGTGCCGCTAAACAAACCCAGCTCTACGGCCTTTCGGATTCGATGCTAGTCGCCCTTTTGTTGCAGCTATACTATATCGGCAAATTCTTTTTCTGGGAGATGGGCTATATGCGCTCTCTTGACATTATGCATGATAGGGCCGGATTTTATATCTGCTGGGGCTGTCTTGTCTGGATCGGAAGCGTCTACACCTCCCCCATACAATACTTGATTCACCACCCCAATCATTTAGGCCTGTTGACAAGTACCCTGATATTCCTATTAGGATTTACAGCTATCTCGATCAACCTATTAGCCGATAGGCAACGTCAGCGCATCCGCCAGGAAGCCGGAACCTGCAAAATATGGCTAAAACCACCCAACATAACCCTTGCTAAATATACAACCGGGATGGGTGAAGAGAAGGAAACTCTCCTACTTGCTTCCGGATGGTGGGGGATCGCAAGACACTTTCACTATGTCCCTGAGCTGCTAGGGGCATTATTTTGGTCTTTGCCTGCCTTATTTTCCAACTTCCTCCCCTACTTTTATTTCTTTTTCTTAACTATTCTATTAGTAGATAGGGCCTTTAGAGATGATAAAAGATGTCGCAAAAAATATGGAATTTATTGGAAGGAGCACTGTGAAAAAGTCCCCTATAAAATTTTGCCTTATATTATTTAACGGAATTGCTTCTCAAATAGCTGACGACAAGAGTTTTCCTGCTGTTAGACAGATGATTCTGAGTCTGTTGAAATATGAAATTAAATTAGGTATTACAGGCTGGTTTTAATGTCTTTTACAAGAATATCAACATATACTTTTTTAGGACTTACAACAGCGCTTGCTTGTGGGGAGCATGTTCTAAAAAATTCTCTTCTACAGCAAGAGCTCGACTCTCCTCCTCTTTCAAGGGCATCTATACAATTAAGAAAAACGTTTGAAGATGCGCAAAAAACTCTAGGTATCGGACCCTTCCCTCCTTTAATCTTTATTCATAGACCAGAGTTAACTAATTCTCTGGTAGGTCGTCTATCGCCTATAGGCAGTCCTTATCCTTATTTTTTTATCAATGCTGCAATTTTAAATGAAAACACAATACAAGAGGCTGAAGAGCTTCTTCAATATCAGCTAACCTTTTCCTCTATAAAAGGGCCTGATATTACCAAAATTACAGGTATTGGCTCTGGAGCTCTTGCTTTTTCTTATCTTCATACCTCGCGTATGTTGCCTTTAAAAAGGGCCTTACCATGGACCATGATTATTATCGCAGCCAATTGTTCCCTCTCTATTTTCATTACACATATGATTACATTTAAGAACTTTAGAAAGAATTTTATCCCATAACCTTCATTTTGAGATCCTGGGGCTGTTTCGATCTTGGCATAAAGGGGGAATCTAACTAGAATTCATCATCGATTCTTTTAGGTTATTAGCCCATTCCATAATTCAATGACAGGAAATTGCCGTTCATAACTTAGAATAGAAACCCCTCCATTGCCTAGAGCCAAGCACCTCCCTTCTTTAGCAGATAACCCTACCCAAACCGCTCCGAGCACCCTAATAAAATGTCCGTGAGAAAAGACCAAGAGATCCCCTTCTATCTCTTTCATTTTTTCAATAGCCCTTTTCGCCCTCTCTTCTATCTCTTTGCAAGTCTCGCCGCCGGGAGCCCCTTGTAAAAAAATAGACCAATTAGGGACTTTAGCGCGGATCTCTTCAGTTGTTTTTCCTTCATAAGAGCCGTAGTTCCACTCCGAAAAATCAGGGTCGAGAATCAAATCGGTAAATCCGGCAAAAGAGGCGGTATCGATCGCCCGTTTCATAGGGCTCGAAAAAACTTTTGCAAATAATTTTCTATGCAAAGGCTTTTGTAGCTTTATAGCTTCTTGTTTTCCCTCTTCTAACAAAGGAAGGTCGGTCGTGCTAGTATGTTGCCCGGTTTTACTCCACTTAGTACTGCCATGTCTACACAGATAAATTTTTCGCATTTAAGTTAAATCAGACCAGATGCTGGAGCTTATCAAGATCTTTTTTAAGTTGAGCATAATTTTCATCGCTGGCATCGTGGATAAAAATCTTATAATCTTTTTCAAATTGACCCTCAACGGATGACTTTTTCTTTAATACCACAATAGCCGTCTCATTTAAAACATTTAAAGCCTTATCCATCACCTCTTTAAAGGAATTTTTTTGATGAAACTCTTCTGATTTTTGATACTCTTCTAGCGCCTGCTGAAAGAGATTCAACCCTTCTTTGAACTGCTGTTTATATACAGGCAGATCTTCCGGTTTCGGCTCTGGATATCCACCAATTTGGCTCATACCCTTCTGTTATCATTTATTCTTGTAAAAAAAAAGGAAAAACAACAAGATGCATAACTATGTTAAGAAAATTTTTTTTTTATCCCCTTTTTCTTTTTGCTGCCATCTATCCTCCGCCTCCACCTGAAATCATTCAGCAGCAACTAGAAGAGGCAGAAGCCCAATTTTGGGTCGCTAAGCAGATGTTCAACCCCTGGTATATGGGTCCTTTGATCACATCATCTGCCAATGCCGTCCCTCCGGGTGATTTCTTGGTACAGCCTTATCTCTATGTGATAGATGTTTATGGCAAATACAATACCGATCGTCATTCAGTGGAGATCCCACGCTTTGTTCAGACCAACCCTGTCCTTGTCTTAAGTACCGGGATCCTAAAAAGGTGGGATATATACATCTCCCCACAGCTTATCTACAATACTCAAAATAGCCAGTCGGCAGTCGGCTTTGGAGATCTCGGGATAACATCGGGAGTACAGCTCGTCGCCGAATCCCCCTATAACCCTGCCGTAAAACTTCAATTTTCCGAACTTTTTCCTACAGGAAGGTATAAAAACCTCAATCCTAATAAAGGAGGGGTTGATGCAATAGGTCTAGGCTCATATGTTACCAGCCTCTCCCTCAATATGAGCAAAGTTATCTGGTGGATCTTTACACACCCGATGTCGGTACGCACCTCGTTAAACTACCGGATCTCCTCTCACGTTCATGTAACAGGCTTCAATGCCTATGGCGGCGGCTATGGAACCGATGGCTATGTCCGTCCCGGGCAAGCATTTGAAGGAGACTTCGGCTATGAATATAGCTTTACCCAAAGATGGGTATTTGCTTTTGATCTTGTCTATAAATATAATGGAAAAACTACCTTTAAAGGCAATCCCGGGATAACAGCTACAGGGGCTACTGCTACCAATACGGCCCCCTTTAGCGATCAGCTTAGCCTTGCTCCCGCCTTAGAATACAACCCTTCCGGCAGCGTGGGAGTGCAGGGAGGGGTCTGGTTTACCGTTTACGGAAGGAGCAGCAACAATTTTGCATCTGCAATCATCAGCTACTACCAACTCTTTTAAATTATTTCTTTAACTAAACGTTTGATAGTTATTTAGGATACGACCTCTCGCATCACCCCTCAGGGACTGTTTCGACCTCCCGGTTGGTTAAAATTTGAGCCTTGCTTCCCCGGATTTGATCTTTTTAAAAGTGCCTATACCTAAGGATATGTCACTTTCAAAAAAAATCAAACCGGCTGAGCAAAGCTCAAATTTTAAGGGCTATGCGAAGATCGAAACAGCCCCACCTTGATTTTTATCCACCTCACTTTAACTTTTCTTATCCTTCTTTTTCAGCGATTCCCGTTAAATAATTTTTCGCAATGAGATAGACTATTTTCCCAACTATTTTTTCGCAAAGGGTAGGAAAAGGCCATGGGTGTCCATTCTGTCGAGAAAAAGCAACTCTTTGCAACGGGGATGTTGCAAAAAGTACGTTCTGTTTTTGATCAAGTACCGGAACCGCCTCGAGCCCCCCAAGGAATAAGACCGGCAATCTCGTTATCTGATTGTCTCATGTCTGCCTTGGCTGTTTTTGGACTCAAGTTTCC
>DAHXLK010000029.1 GCA_027366035.1 Chlamydiota bacterium | reverse complement strand
AAAATTTTACCCTTGCTTCTTCGGATTTGACTTTTTTAAAAGTGCCTATACCTTAGTAGGATATGTCACTTTCAAAAAAATCAAACCGACTTTGCAAGGCTCAAATTTTAACGGCAAAGCGGAGATTTCAACAGTCCCATTGTAGAATAAAAGGAGATAAGATATAGGAGAAAAAAAGGAGTCATAATAGTATGTCCCAGGCAGCTCAACTACCTGAAGAGGATAAGCCGGCGTTACAAGAACTATCACAACATGTCAATAAAATTATTGACGCTATCTATGCCTATAATAAAGGAGAAGGGGGTCATGATGAGATCGCCCAAGCTTTTAAGAATTTATTACAAGATACGAAAAGCAAAAATGCCCTGGAAAAGAAGCTTGCAAGCTATATCATAAGTGAACTGCAGCTAATCCATCTCAAAGTAAAAGTAAAAGGGAAAAATTATAACGTCATTTCCTTTTTAGAAGATTACTGGGCAGGAAAGATCACCGATAAAGAGAACGTCAAACTTGGATTTAAGGGAATAGCAGGCCCTTTAATGCAAAGGCTTTTGCGTTATTGCAAAGTCGATATGATTTTAGATCACTATGGCTAATTGTCTTTATTAGAAGATAAAGCTTCTTGCCTTACAGGTTCTGCCTTAACCTCAACTACTCCTACTTTCTCGGCTTCTCTTTCAGCTTCACGCTGAGCAGAGACTTGTAAAAACTGTTTGTTTAAAGCCTTTACCGCATAGACCCAGATAATCGTGATTACAGCAAGACATCCAACGACATAAGGGGTGATCATAGCTACCGATCCCAACACTAAAATAAGCCCTTGTTGGATTAATGACCCCCCCGACTTTCCAAGCCTTGCCCCCACCACATCGACAGCCGCTTTCCCTTTGACTTTTGATTCTTGATCTAAAGGGATGTAAGACATCTCTTTTGTCGGATCGAATAGGGTATATTTTGTCGCCTTACTCATGATGTTCTGAACCATGCCAAAAACTACTGCCATCATAAGTGGGGTAGTTCCAAGATAAGCAATCACATGTGTCAAAGAGGTCCTAAAGACGATAAAAGAGAGGAAAAACATCCCTGTAATGAAAAGAATCACAGGGGTAATCATCGCGGCAATGCCCCACCCAAATCTTCGGATGACATTTCCTCCCACAAAGAGGGCCATAAAGGAGGTAGTTATCCCTGTAAATAGAGAAAGATATCCCATAAAGGCATTGTAATCATTAGAATTAGGATATTGTAGTTTTAATTGCCCCTTCCAAGTCACTTCTATAAGATTAATAGAAATACCATAGGCAAGTACAATAAGGGCAATACAAGCAATATATTTAGATCTCACTAAAAAGAGAAAGCTCTCCTTCATAGACATTTTTGGCTTCTCTTTTTTTGCCATTTTTTGTTCATTAGGATTATAAAATCTACTATCCGTTAATACATTTTTATTAATCCAATAGTAGATAGCTATGATAGAAAGTCCTGCCAATACTACCATTCCCATGAGCAAATTTAATGAAACTCCCCAAGCATCGACGTCAGGAGGAAGTTTTCGCCTTATATTAGAAAGGAGGGTTACAGTTGGACCGGAAACAACAAGGGCTAAATTGGCTCCTAGACCAAGCACCGAATAAAATCTTTTTGCTTCTGTCACTTTCATAATATCGTTGGCAAATCCCCAAAACATTAAAGAGAGGACGGCACTTCCCCATAGCTCAGAGAGGATATAAAAGAGGGCAAAGGTCCAATTTCGCAATATAGCTATCAAACCCATAAATCCGATCGGGAGAATTTGCTGTAGATGATCACAGAAGGCATTGGGATGTAGGTAGTCTCTTAATGGATACAAAACAGTGGGAAAGAGGGCGAAAAAAACTAGAAATGGGGTAATCATGGAATAAAATAAGGCAGTCTTACTTAGCTTATTGCTGAGCTTAGCATAGAGGAGCATAAAGAGAACGGCGATTGGAAGAGTCCCCCATACTTTGAGGAAAGGGATCGCCTCTGCGCCGGAGCCCGGCGCTGTGATAATGAGCGTGTCCTTAGTATCTCTCAATATGGTATAGTTAAAAGAGATGAAGAAAAACATAAGGAACATGGGAAGAAGTTTCTTTAGCTCAAAATTATAGATGGGCCAAAGACGAGATCGCCATTTGCTAAACGCCGGTTCTGAAATAGTTGCCATTATCATTTTCCTTGTTATTGAGAAGACAATTTTATCTTATTTTCATTAAAAATCAAGCGAGAAAAAATCTCGCTGCTATCTAGCATAGACAGCGAGCATTAAAATTTGAATTTATCGGTCAGTAGAAACTTCTTGAGAAATGGCAGAAGCGGACTCGGCATAAGCATTCCAAAGCTCAGGTTCTACTTTATTGTGGCGGATAGATTGGATAAGCTCGCGCTTACAGCCCGTTAAAGATTTTTTAGGGCTCAAAACAGAAATAATTTCTTTATCTCCGGCAAGTCTTGCAATATTTAACATCCTTTCTAACTGAGTTCGAGTAAAAACAAGTTGGTCTTTTCTTTTACGTGATCCTCTAGCAGCCCGCTGCTTAGGCGGAATAACAGAAGGTCTCTCCGATTGCATAATATATTTTTCAATGATAGTAGAAAGTTCTTGTGGTTGTTTTGATTTCATTTTACGAAGGGTAAAATGATGCATATAGCCTCCGCTATTCATTGGAAGATATTTACATAGTTCATTTTCTTTTCTTGCCCCAACTTTCTTAATTGCTTTAGCAATTACATCTTCTATCTCTTTTAAACTTTTCATATTTCCTTCCCTATATAGAGGTCTGTTTTTTGTATTGTATTCTTCGAATTATAGTAGCTGAAGTCTATTTATGGCAAGAAATACTAATTTAAAATACACTGTTTCCTATTATGTTAAGATTTTTGATAATTCTTTTTTTATTCTCCGGTTGTCAAAAAAAAGAGCCTTCGTGGAAAGGATGGATGGCAGATACCGGAAAAATTAAAACTCTATCTACTACAGCTATGATTGCCGACTTAGTAAAAGAAATTGGAGGCGATAGGATAGACAGCTTAACGCTCATTGTGGGAGAGCTCGATCCCCATAGCTATGAGTTAGTAAAAGGAGACGATGAAAAAATGCAAAGGGCCGATCTCATTTTTTATAACGGACTGGGGTTGGAACATGGGTATGCCCTTGCTTCTGCAATAGCTCACAGTTCTAAAGCAACGGCAGTAGGATCTAAGGTGCAGGAAATAGCACCTGATAGATTACTCTATATAGGAGGATCGGTCGACCCCCACATCTGGATGGATCTCGATCTTTTTACCCTTACCACCTATCCGATAATCGACGCCCTTTCCTCCCAAGATCCGCAAGGGGCTTCGTATTACCAACAAAACGGGAAAAAGTTAAGGGAAAAAATGGAGAAATTACATAGAGAAATTAGATCCAAACTGCAACAAATCCCCTCTTATAAAAGGTACCTCATCACCTCCCATGACGCCTTCCAATACTTTACCAGGGCCTATCTTGCAGAAGAAGGGGAAAAGGGATGGATGCAAAGATGTTGTGCTCCTGAAGGGCTTGCTCCGGAGGGGCAGCTTTCGCTGTCAGATATTCAAAGGGTATTACAGTATATGAAAGAAAACGGTGTAGGGATCATTTTCTCTGAATCCAATGTGAGCAAGGATTCGTTAAAAAAAATCGTAGCGACAGCCAAAGGGGTAAAGATGGCGAAAAAACCGCTATATGGCGATGCCTGCCCGGAAGAGGGCTACTTTCAGATGATGGAGGAAAACGCTAACAATTTAGTAGAGGAGCTTTAAGTGAGTGGAAATAGCGCCTTTTCCGCCTCGGATCTAACAGCCGGATATGATAAGCATGTGGCTCTATGGGACCTTACTTTTTCTATCCCTTGTGGCCGTTTGGTGGGTATCGCCGGACCCAATGGGGCCGGAAAAAGCACTCTTTTAAAAGCAGCCCTTGGCATTGTAAAACCCCTGTCGGGACATATCCAATTTTTTGAAAAACCTGCATCCGAGATGTTACAACGGGTAGCTTACGTCCCTCAAAGAGGGTCGATCGACTGGGATTTTCCGATCACTGTTTTCGAAGTGGTATTGATGGGAAGATATAACAAGATGGGGATGTTTCGCTTTACAAGAAGTGCCGATAAAAAGGCAGTCTCAGACGCTTTAGAAAAAGTAGGTCTCGCCCCATATGCCTCTCGCCATATTTCCGAGCTTTCGGGGGGGCAGCAGCAGCGCCTATTTTTAGCAAGGGCTCTTGTGCAAGATGCCGATCTTTACTTGATGGATGAGCCCTTTCAAGGGCTCGATTTAGCAACGGAAAAGTTATGGATTCAGATACTGAAAAAGCTAGTAGTTAAAGAAAAAACCATCTTAGTAGTTCACCATGACCTGCACACTTTGAGGGAATACTTTGATAGTTTGATTTTACTCAATAATAGGTTAGTAGCTTATGGCAAGACAGAGGAGGTGTTGACGGAGAAAAATCTCCTCCTCACTTTTGGAAAACAAGATACTTTATATGAAGAAGTAAAAAAGCTTTCTTTAAAACAGTATGAGGGGCTTCGATGATAGATCCTGTCTGGAAAGCTTCTTGTTTGATGTGCCTTTCATCCGCACTACTAGGCCCCCTTCTTTTGGTTCGAAAAAAAACTCTGTTAGGAGAAGCGCTGTCGCATGCCTGTTATCCGGGGGTAGTTATAGGAGTGATACTCTCTTTTATGTTTATAAGAGATGGGGCCTCCTTTTTTTCCGTTTTATTGGGAGGGGGAATCTCTTCTTATCTAGCTATAGTATCGATCGATTTTCTTAAAAAAAACCGAGTGCCCTTGGACGGAGCTTTATCTTTTATCCTTTCCGGATTTTTCGCGGTAGGTCTTTTTATAGCCTCTTTGCTTCAGAGGAGCCATCCTAAAATTTACCGCGAGATCCAATGCTACCTTTTGGGACAAACAGCTACGATGGTCGATTTTCACGTGACGATTTATACTATTTTTACCCTCTTTCTTATCGGAAGCTTATTTCTTTTTTATAGGCCTATTCATACTTTTCTTTTTCAGTCAGACTATGCCAAAAGTATCGGGATACCTATAAAAAAAATCGATCGACTCATCGCTATTCTAGTCGTCCTTTCCATTCAAATAGGACTAAGATCGGTAGGAATTGTCCTGATGTCAGCAATGCTCATAGCTCCGGCGGTGGCGGCAAGACAGCTAGCCTATCGACTGCCCGCTATTTTTTTCCTCTCCGCTCTCTTTGGTTCTTGTTCAGGGTTTTTAGGAAACCTCCTTTCGTTTGCCTATTCCCTTCCTCCCGGCCCTTTGATTGCGATAGTGGGATCTATGTTTGCTTTGACCTCCCTCCTTTTTGCTCCTAAACAAGGGTTTTTTTTTAGATTAATGAGAATTGGAAATTTCAAGTACCGATGTTTGGAAGAAAATGTCTTAAAAAATCTTTGGAAAGAGGGACCCCTTCCCTTTAAGGTCTTTAGAAAAAAACACCCGGTTCACCCTTTATTTTTGACCTTTATCCTCCATAGGCTAATACAAAGTGGTTGGGTAAAGAAAAGCAAGGGGAGCTACCTTCTAACTAAAGACGGAGAGATGAAAGCCTTAAAAATTGTCCGGATCCACCGTCTTTGGGAAGTCTATCTAGCCGACCACTTAGGAATTGGCGTAGAAAAAGTGCATCGGAGCGCTGAAGAGATGGAGCACATTATTACCGAGGAGATGGAGAAAAAGTTGAGTCAGTTTCTTTCCCACCCTCTTGTAGACCCGCATGCCCAACCTATCCCACAACAGGAAGGGATATGACTATTTTTTTAATGCTATCTCCTTATTGGGGAAAAAGCTTCTTCTTTTTTTTCCTCACTTTTTTCCGGAGGCTTTTTACCGGCTTTCCTGCCGGTATAGCCTCAGATGAAATCCAAATAGTCGTCCTTAGTTTTTTAGGAATCTCGGCCGCCCTTTTAGGGACATTTTTGCAGCTGAGAAAGATGGTTATGCTTGCCAATTCACTTTCTCATACCCTGCTTTTGGGAGTGGTTTTCTCCTATTCTTTACTTGGCCCACATCTTACCTTTTTGCATCTGATATTAGCGGCCTTTGTAATGGCGATAATCACTACCTTTGCGACCCAGCTCCTCCACCGGTTTTTTTCTCTGCAAGAAGACGCGAGTATAGGTCTTGTCTTCACTACCCTGTTTGCCCTGGGAATTATTTCGGTGACCCTATTTATGAAAAATGTCCATTTAGGAATGGAGAGTCTATTGGGCAATGTAGATATGCTCTCGTTGTCTGATGCCCGGGCCTCCGGCATCCTCCTTGTGGCCCTTTTAGGTCTTCTTTTCTTTACCTATGCGCCTATGAAGATCCTTTGTTTTGATGAAAGCCTAGCAAAAACTTTAGGTATTTCTACAGCCTTTTTCCACTATTTTTTGATGCTTGCCTTAAGCTTTCTTGCCGTCACCGCTTTTAAAGCGGTAGGGGTGATTTTAATCCTTAGTTTTCTTATTATCCCTTACTTGATCGCAAGGCTTTTCTTTTGCCGGCTCCGTACGATCTTATATACGGCCCCCATGATTGGGGTGCTAAGTTCTCTCATAGGAGTCGCTTTTTCCCGCCATCTTCTTTCCTATTATGGGCTGGCAATATCTACCGGGGCTTTGGTTGTGGTTGTACTTGTTTTCCTTTATGTGTTAGCCTATCTCTATGAGAAAAAAGCAAGTCGCTATTTTAGGCAGTACCGGCTCCGTAGGCAAACAAACGCTGCGAGTGATCACAAGGCTTTGTGATAAGTTTGAAGTAGTAGCTCTAGCTGCAAGGAAAAACATCGCTCTTTTGCAAGAGCAAGCCAAGATATTTCATCCTTCTCTTTTATGTGTCTATGAAGAGGAAGAAGCAACAAAGCTGCAAAAGCTACTACCTCATACCCGGGTAGTTTGTGGTGATAGCGGTCTTGTAGAAGTCGCTACTTATGAACCTTGTGACTTTGTCATGCTTTCCATGACGGGAAGTGTGGCCCTTCCTGCCGCGTTAGCAGCCATCCGATTAAAGAAAACGGTGGCGCTAGCTAATAAAGAGATACTGGTCAGTGGCGGAGAGCTTGTCATGCAAGAGGCTAAAAAATATGGGGCTACTATTCTCCCTGTTGATAGCGAACATAATGCCCTTTTTCAATGCCTTCAGGGGGGGAAAAAATCGGAAGTGAAACGGCTTATTCTGACCGCTTCCGGAGGGCCCTTTCGCGAAAGGGATAAGGAGACATTTTCTTCAATTACCCTCCAAGAAGCGCTGCAACATCCTAACTGGAAGATGGGGCAGAAAGTGAGTATCGATTGTTCTACCCTTGTTAATAAGGGATTAGAGGTGATCGAGGCCCATTTTCTTTTTGATATTTCCGTTGCCCACATTGAAGTGGTCATCCATCCGCAAAGTATTGTCCATAGTTTGGTGGAATTTATCGATGGATCTATCCTGGCACAGCTATCCGATCCCGATATGGAAAAACCAATACAGTATGCCCTTACCTACCCCGACCGCCTCCCTTTTCCTTCTCCCCCCTTTTCCTTTCCTACTTTAAGTTTTTCTCCTCCCGATCCGGATCGGTTTCCCGCTTTAAAACTTGCTTTCGAGGCGCTAGAAAAGAAAAAGAGCTTCCCCTGTTTTTTCAATGCTGCCAATGAGGTCTTAGTGGACCGATTTATCCAAGGAAAAATTGCATGGACTTCTATTAGCGAAAAACTCCAACAATTACTAGCCTTCCATCAGGGGGAAGAGGTGTTAGATCTTCCCTCGATCTTATCTGTAGAAAAAAAGGCCAAAGATCTCGCCTATCAGATTTGAAGGGGCTGTTGAAATCTTTAGCTTTGCCGTTAAAATTTGAGCCTTGCAAAGTCGGTTGGATTTTTTTGAAAGTGACATATCCTACTAAGGTATAGGCATTTTAAAAAAACCAAAATCCGAAGAAGCAAGGGTAAAATTTTAACCAAATGGGAGATCGAAACAGTCCCACAATTCCAAACAGCCCCTGAAACGGCTTTAGGATCTCACCTTACGCAATCCATGGTCGATGTAAAGCGCACTGCATTTCGATCAAGGGTCGGCCATAGCCATTTGGCTATGGCCTCCTCAAGACCGCTAATGCTTCTATTCCCCGGTCGAAGTTCTCTTGCGCTTCCATTGGACCATGGATTGCGTAAGGTGAGTTAGGATGTACCCGGCTGTAATTGCAAGACTTCTCTTTTAAAACGGTCAAGGAGAATCTGGGCAGAATATGGCTTTGTATATCTAGCCCAATGGGTATTTGCTAAAAATAAGGCTTGCCTATGTAGAGGGTGGTTCGGTTCTTTCGCAACTCTCCTTATCTTTTTCCGATCGACTTCGCCCGCATTACGAAAACCATAAAGAACCGCTAAAGTTAAAAAAAGTGCATAAATATCCGTATCATATCCATATTTGTTGCTCAATCGCACCAATCTACCTTGTACCCTTACACGGTTACCATGACATATTAAAAACTTGCTTGAAGTCTTCCATTGTTTAATAATTTTCCCGGGAAGATAGCTAATGGTTCCTACATGCGCCCACCGCTGTAGATCTTTTTTCGTAACCAAATCCCAGTCGGAAAGCTTCACCATCACATTTCCATTATTAGTGCTATTATAGACCAAAAAATTCTCCGGTTTCAAATCCCTATGGATGAACCCTAACGAATGAAGGGCTGCGACCGCCTGCATCATCTGATAAGCCAGTTTATTACATGCATCTAGGTCGAAACAGCTCTCTTGCTTATGTAAAAAATATATCAGGTCTCCATCGGCTAATGGAGATAAAATACACATTTTTTGTTGAGAAACACCACTATGGGTGCTCGTATAAGGCACTATCGCATAAGGAATGTCGAGATACTGCTGTACTTCATTCGGGGATTGGCGAAAAGCAGCAAATAAATTTCTATAATGAGATAGACCTTGGCAAGGTCGTATATTGCAGGTAAGGGCGGCCAAAATTGTTACGCTCCAAGTTTCCGAAAAAACTATGGGCATTTTGTAAACAGTTTTGAAGGTTCCTTCTCCAATTTTTTTCCCTTTTATATGAAGACAAACTAAGGAGCGATAGCCTTGTCCGCGAAGAGACATTTTTTTAGGGATAACCGTCATAGTAATAGGTATCACGTCTCTATCATGCTTCAACCTAATCGAAGCTTCTGTGAGCCCATAGATTATTATAGCCTGCTCCACAGCTGCAGCAATCTTGATTAAAAAATCCTCTTCTCCATCAAAAAATTCTGAGTATTTCCTTAATTTGTGTTCGAATAATGTTTTAAATGGAAGTAAATTGCAAAAAATAGCATCTCTAACAGCGGTCATCTTATTTCACCTGATTTAATTATAAAATTAAAGAGCAGAGGGTCTATATCTTCTCCTTTCGACCATGCTGTTTCCATAGAACTGTTTCGATCTCCGCTTTGCTCAAAAAATTAGAGCCTTGCAAAACCGGTTTGATTTGTTTGAAAGTGACATATTCTACTAAGGTATGGCACTTTTAAAAAGATCAAATTCGTGGTAGCAAGGGTAAAATTTCAATCAAATGGGAGATCAAAATAATCCCAGAGGTATTATGGCATTCCACTCGATTAATTTAAAAAATAAATCACAATTTTATTATTAATTATAACACAAACCATTATTTGCAAGAATTTCTTTTAAGAGGATGCCTTATATAAGGTTATAAGGCAACTAATAGGATTGTACGCTTTTAAATGGGTGATCGCAACAGTCCCATTTAAGCTTTAAAGCAGGTTATGCGGGCGATTTCAACCTATTGATTATTTATTCACATTCTCTTAAGTAAGAGAAAATAATGGGTATTAGAGGCTTATTAAGTATTTTAGTTCTTTTTTCTTTGCCGGGCTGCCTTACCATGAGCCACAAAGAACAGGTAAAAAACCTGATGGCCCCCCCATCTTTGGAAGTATCGGTAAATACCAGCTTAAATACTCCCTATTTTTCCAAAGGGAATTTTCCCAACGACACCTGGTGGGAGATGTTTCAAATAAAGGAGCTCTCCTCGCTTATCGAAAAAGCTCTCTCCCTGAATCCCTCGATACAGGCTATCAAAGAAAGGGTCAATTACGCCAAAGAAGAGGTCATCGCTAAAAGATCTAAGCTTTACCCCTGGGTTTATTTCAATATCGACGACATGTGGAGCTACTTGAGTAAAAATGGACTGCTAAAAGCGCTAAACCCTTCTATCCCTTTAAGTGTTAGCCATATAGATGTTACTCTATCTTCTCCTTATGAATTTGACTTCTGGGATAAGATCCGCAATACCTATCGGGCAGCTATTGGTAGAGAAAAGGCAGAAGAGGCAGAAGAGGCTGAGGTGAAACTTGTCGTCACCACTTCCCTTTCCCAAACCTACTTTTTTTTAAAAACCCACCTTCTCAAACAAGCGCTATTCGGACAGCTCTATCGAGTCAGGCTAAAACTTTATGAGCTTGAGCAGCTCTTGGAGAAAAATAATATCCAATCCGAACTAGCCCCTTTAAGTTCGATAGAAAGGCTCCTGCAGGCAGAGCAGTTTCTTTTGGAAATTGAGAAGCTAGTTTTACAGGATAAGCATCTCATCAACATACTAGCCGGCGTTGGCCCCGATGAACCCATCCACGCCGATGCTAGCTTTCCGGAGCTGAAAAAAAGCATTACCTTGCCGGAGAACCTCTCCATCGGATTATTGTCTAGAAGGCCGGATCTTATAGCGCAAATCTGGTTGGTAGAAGCCCTTTCTCATGATGTCGCCTCCGCAAAGGCCGTTTTTTGGCCCCAGATCGATCTCAACTCTTTTGTAGGGATAAAGAGTTTACATTACTCGACACTTTTTGAATGGATAAGTAAAGCTACCGAAATTAAGCCAACCCTCGCCCTTCCGGTCTTTACCGCAGGAGAGATCGAAGCAAACTTACAATCTAAAAGAGCCCTCTATCAACAAGCGGTTTTTGAATATAACGATATGATTTTAAAAAGTGTAAAAGAGGTTGCCGACCTTCTAGCCTTTGCTAATGCCGTATATGGAGAAAAGGATAAGCAAGATGGGATCGTAGCCGCTGCTAAGAACCGCTATAACCTTACTCGCGACCGAGAATGTAGCGGTTTAGATAGCGCGCTAGAGAAATTGCGGTACCGAGAAGAGGTAATACTCACACAACTTACGAATGCCGATTTTCTCTTTGGTCAATATGCCGCTACGATCGGGTTAATCAAAGCTTTAGGCGGAGGTTATAGCTCCGAGGAGCTCCCCATACAAGCAAAAAGCGGGGTGTAGGGATGGAAAAGCATAAAAGGTTTGCCATTTATTATGGAACGGCATTTTTTTTAGCTTGCCTAGTTGGCTTTCTTTACTATTGGACTTATTGGAGGAATAGGATCTATACGACCGATTGCTATGTGCAAGGCAACCTCGTCTACATCACCCCACTTCGTGACGGATTCGTCACTTCTATTCATACCGATAATACCTTTCTCTGTAAGAAAAATGAGTTATTGGTCGAACTAGATAGGACCGATTCGGAGATCGAATACGATAAAGCCAGGCAGCATCTTGCCAATGTAGTAAGGCAAGTCTGCGATATGTTTCACGACGTTTTTACCTCTCAAGCGGAGATTGAGGTAAAAAAAGCAGAGCTGATCAAAGCCATGCAAGATTATGAACATAGAGAAGGGGTTATCGAAGAAAGGGGTGTCTCTTTAGAAGATTTTCAACATGCTACTGCAGAGCTAAGGGCTAACTATTACTTACTCCGTTATTCTGAGGTCGTGCATGACAAAGCACTTTCCTTAGTCCAGGGAACCTCGATTAGAAATCACCCTATGGTATTAGAAGCTGCCGATGAAGTGAGGAGAAAATGGGTGCACCTGTATCGCTGTAATATCTACTCGCCTGTCGAGGGATTAGCAGCACAAAGGACGATTCAGGTAGGGATGTGGGTCCCTGCAGGGACCCCGCTCATGAGTGTTATTCCTCTCGATCAAATCTGGGTGAATGCCAATTACAAAGAGACTCAGCTAACACGGCTAAAAATTGGGGCAAAAGCGCAAATCACAGCGGATCTTTATGGAAGGAGTGTCATTTTCCATGGAAAAGTGGTAGGTATTCCCGGAGCTGCAGGAAATGCCTTTTCTCTCCTTCCCCCACAAAATTTAACGGGAAACTGGATCAAAATCGTACAACGTCTCCCCGTGAGAATCGAGCTCGATCCTGAAGAGCTCAAGGCACATCCTTTGAGGATCGGCCTTACCTGTGAAGCAACTATTGATCTTACCGATGAAGGGCCTTACCTTCCCAACTCTTGGAAGGGCTCTCCACTATATGATACCGATATCTTCCAACAAGAAGAGACAGGAGATCGAGAAAGCGTTGCGGCGACTATTGAAGAGAACTTAGACCCTACCTTATCGGTGTATGCGACCTCCCCTTTGTTTATGACCAGAATGCCTATCATCCTCCCTGAAACCATCGAACAAGTTTGTAATGGTCATGTCGAGGAGGAGACATGGTAGGGATATTGCTGGCGATTTTTTTAGCCATCTTCAACTTCCCCCTTGACTTGATGGCAGGGCCTTATGTTCTTTGGGACCTTGGAGGAAATAGTTGGTTTACTATCTACGCTACCAGCTTTTTCGGAATTGGGCAGGCCCTTAGTATCCCCTTAGGAAAACCCTTAGGAGAGCGTTTTGGCCCCGAAAGGCCTTTCATCGTATTTCTAGGGCTATTTATCTTTTTTTCTCTCTTATGCTCCCTTTCTCCCAACTATCCTTTTTTATTGGTCATGAGGGTAGCTCAAGGATTTTTTTCCGGCCCTTACTTCCCTTGGATGGTGCAACTCTCCCCTAAATGCTTTACCCCAAAACAGCAGGCCTATTCTACACCTATTTTAATTACTATGTTGGTATCGGTCCCTATATTAGGTACCTGTTTTGGAGGGGTGGTAGCTTATCTTTTGAACTGGCGATGGATCTTCCTCCTCAACATCCCCTTTGGCCTGATAGCTATGCAGCTTATCCAAAACAACTATACCCCTTCCTCTCGAATAGAAAAACCATTTGATTGGGTGGGGTATATCGTTTATTTCTATAGCGTAGCATCGTTAGCCATCGGAGCTGTTATGGGGCAAGAGCAAGACTGGTGGCGTTCCATCTTTACTGCCATATGTTTTACCTTTGTCCCCCCTTGCTTTATCTTTTTCCTCTTTTGGACCTACCTATGTCCCCACGGCATTTTTAATTTCCACCTTTTCAAAAAACCCAGCTTTACCTTTGCGATAATAAGCTTAGCTACCTTATTTTCTACCTACTTCGGCAGTGTAGCCATGTTATCTAACTGGCTAAAACTCGATCAATTTCAACATAATAACTATGTCCCCTCGTGGATTGCCTTATTAATGGGGATCATGTTGATATCGGGAATAATCGCACCCTTTTTAGTGACCAATAAAGTAAAGTTTAAAGATATTCGGTCGCCACTTGTGATCGCCATCTTTTTGCTTGGCTGGTCTATTTTTTATACTACCGTGTTCAATATTCAAGTAGATCTGGAAAGGATAGCATGGACCCGCCTTACAATAGGTGTAGGCCTCGCCTTTTTTCTCCCCCCTGTTTTTAAACTAGCTTTTGACAGCTTTCCTAATAGCTTTAACATAGAAGTAGCGACAGTTTTTCAGGTGATAAGGGCCCTTTTTAGCTCTCTTGGAGCCGGTTTGTACGATACCATTTGGGAAAGGAGAAAGGCCTTTTACCATACAAGGTTAGGAGAGCAGCTCACCGTATTTTCCCATCAGACCAAAGTCTTTTACGAAAAAACAAAAAGCCTTTATGCCTCCCAAGGACAGTCCAATGAACTACTGCAGGATACCCTCAACCGGCAATCGTCTATCTTAGCCCTTAACGACTGCTTTTACCTGATGGGATGGGTTTTAGTCTTTCTCTTGCTCCTGTTAGTTATTAGCATTGTCAAAAGATCTTTAGTTACTTGCGAGTAATATCAAAGAGTATGCATTTTTTTAAGGTATACCTCACACTCACGCACTAGCTCTTTATACCCCTGGTGATCTTTGTGAACAAATCTTTCCATAAAAGATTGAAGAGCTTTGAACCTGTGACTTTCGGCTTCGAAGAGGGCATCGCTTAGGCTTTGGCCATACTCTTGAGAATTTTGTATCCAGGAATAAATGGAGAGAAGGGGGGGCTCTTTTTGTTGCCCCAATTTTTGCTCTAGCAGGCTTGCATTGTTGGCAAATTTGGAGAGCCAGGCCGAACTCTTCACAAGTTTGGGGTTTTTCTCTAAGGCGAGAAGGTCTTGGTAGAATTGCACTAAAGATGGCTTAGGGTCGGTTTTGGGATAGTCGTCAGGCCAACCGGCTATTTTGGGAAGTTTCTCCATAGTTTTTTTTCATACTTGCTTCGGGAAAAAACCACAAGAACTCTTGGCGAAAGGAAGGGTCCGATTCAAATCTCCCTAAGAGAAAGTGGGCTCTTGTCGTACTTTCTTTATCTAAAACACCCCTACCTTGCACACAAAAATGGGACATTTCGGTAAAGACGGCGACATCGGGAGTTTGAAGTATGTGGGCAAGCGATTCGGCGATCTGGCAGGTAAGCCTTTCTTGCAGCTGGGGACGGCTGGCAAAGTATTTAGCGATACGGTTTAGCTTGGAAAGGCCGATCACTTTATCCTTGGGGAGATAAGCGATGTGCGCTACTCCTACCATGGGAACAAAGTGGTGTTCGCAGTGGCTGACTAGCTGGATATTTTTCACCACAACAGTAGAAGAGGACCTGGTAGGCTTGGTAAAATCGGAAAAGGTAAGTTTAGGGAAGGCCTCTTTTTTTAGCCCGACAAAGATCTCTTTTACATACATAGTAGCCACCCTTTTGGGGGTTTCTTTTAAAGAAGGGGAATCAGGGTCGAGGCCTAGGGCTTTTAAGATGCCGGTAAATTTTTCTGCGATAACGGTTATTTTTTCATCGTCTGAGAGCACGCTGCCTCCTAATCTCTTGAGCGCATATCGCATAAGCACAAGCTACGTTGATCGAGTTTTTCCTCCCAAACAAAGGGATATCGATACAATAGTTGACCTGCTGCAACGAAGCATCTGATATTCCGACCTCTTCATTGCCAAGTATCAGGGTAAATTGCTCAGGGAAAATAAAGGAAGAGGCAGAGAAAGCTCCTTCTGCTGTCTCAAGGGCGATAAAGGGACGAGGTAGCTTAGACAACGTACTATTAGCAAAACAAGGGACGAGCCGGTCTGTCCCCATCGAAGTCTTTTTCACTTTGGGATTATCGATCAAAGGGGTGCTGCCGGAAAAATATAGACTTCCAATACGCAAAGCTTCTGTCGTCCGCAAAATACTTCCCACATTGTAAGCAGATCTGAGGTTGTCCAAAAAAATAGCGATAGGGGCAAAGTCCTCTTTCGGGGCCCTATCTCCCCTTCGGATAGAGGGAAGGAGGTTGTGTTCTTTGAGTAAAATCGACCCTTGATTAAGATGCCAATGGTAACGATCCGATAGGATTTTTATTGAAGAGATTTCAAAAGGGCTAAGCAACATCCAGCTAAGGAAATTTCGATACTTGTCTTGCAGGGGAATCGCTTCATTATTTTCTAACCACTCTTCATAGAGGAGGCGGAGAAGTTCGGCACATTTTCGATGCTGCAAGGAGGAAGGTAGTTTCTGAAACTTATGTTTTTGAAAGTTCATCTAACGTCCCGTCGAATACACGAATTTTTCCATTTTCAAAAAGGATCAATTTTTTTGCAAACTGGTTGATAAGCTCCCTATCATGAGTAGCTAAGATGGCAGTCCCTTTGTATTCCTCTAACCCCCAAGCAAGGGCCGAAACAGCTTCTAAATCGAGATGGTTGTTGGGTTCATCGAGTAGGAGGAAGTTAGGCTCATCTAACATCAAAGAGGCTAAGATGAGACGGGCAGTTTCTCCACCTGATAGGGCGGCGATGCTTTTGAAAGCATCATCTCCTGTAAATAGGAGCTTGCCTAAGACCGATCTGACATCGTTATCGTAGATGCCGGGTCGTATATTTTTGAGCCAATCAAAGAGAGTGCCTGTAGAGTGTTTATCTAAGACATCGTGGTGACTTTGGGGAAAATAGCCGATTTTCACTTGGTGACCTAAGGAGATAGAGCCGGTATCGGGAAGGAGTTTTTGTGCCAGCATCTTAAGGAGCGTTGTCTTTCCTTGTCCGTTATTGCCAATAACCGCAATTTTATCCCCTCGATGAATTTCTAAAGAAAAATGGCCGATAATAGGGTGGTTTTTTACATATTCTTTACCAATTTCTTCTGCTTTTAGAACCACTTGCCCGGGCTGCCTCTCAGGGGGGTAGAATCGGATGTAAGGGCGCTGGATATTGGATTTTTTAAGCTCTTGTGGCTGCAACCTTTGAATCTCTCGGACCCGTGACTGAACTTGGGAGGCCCTGGTTCCTGCGCCAAACTTAGCGACAAACTCTTTTAACTGGGCAATTTTTTTTTCTTTAGCCTTATTCTCCATCTCAGTTCGTTCTCGTAGCGAAGTTTTGACAACCAGCATATCGTCATAATTTCCCGGATAGATGATCAGGGTCTCATAATCGATATCGGCGATGTGGGTGGTGATCGTATTTAAAAAATGGCGGTCGTGGCTGATAACGATAAGGGTCCCGCCATAGTTTTTCAAAAACTCCTCTAGCCAGCCGATTGAGGAGAGGTCGAGATGGTTAGTAGGCTCATCCAATAAGAGGGCTTTCGGTTTGCCAAATAGTGCTTGGCATAAAAGGACCCGAAACTGCCTATCGGTAGGGATCGTCTTCATCAGTTCGGGATAGTAATTTCTCTCGATTCCTATCCCTTCTAAGAGGATCTCGGCATCCGATTCGGCGGTATAGCCATTTTCTTCTCCGATGATCTCTTCTAACTCCCCTAGTCGCAAGCCTACGGCATCAGTCATTTCCCCTTCGTAGAGGGCCTCTCTTTCTGCAAAAGCTTTCCACAATCTAACATTCCCCATAATGACGGTATCTAGGACAGTAGAGTTTTTGTAATCTTCGATATTTTGCTTTAAAAAGCCGATCTTTTCAGGGACGACGACGTTCCCGCTAGTTGCTTCTTCTAATTTCACGATGATTTTGAATAGGGTCGATTTACCGGCGCCGTTGGGTCCGGTGAGACCATACCTACAGCCGTTAGAAAAAGTGACGCTGACATCTTCAAAAAGGACTCTGCCGGCGATTTTTTTGGAAATCTTATCTAAAGTAATCATAATAAGAAGCGGACAATAAGGTAACATATGGATTTCTTATTGACAATGGAACGATTTTTACATCATATAAAAATTGTTAAAAATTTTTCTGAACATACTCTCAGAGCCTATACTGCCGATTTGGAGTATTTTAAAAATTTTTTACCCCAAAAAGGGGAGGTGGATAAAAAAATCCTCCGACATTTTCTTTCCCATCTTTATGAAAAAAAGATGAGCTCTAGGACGATTATGCGAAAAATAGCCACCCTCCGCTCTTTTTTTGCTTTTGCCCTCAAAAATAAGATCATAGACCAAAATCCGATGGAGGATATCGCTAGCCCTAAACGGGAAAAAAAGTTGCCGGTTACTATCCGTTATATTGAGGTAGAGCTCCTCTTTAGCCAGCCCAATACTGCTACTTATCTTGGCCTACGAAACCGGGCTATTTTAGAACTTTTTTACAGTTCAGGACTTCGCTTAAGCGAGCTAGTGGGGCTTAACCGAGCTGACTATGACGCCAAAACTCTACTCCTGCATGTCCGCGGGAAGGGAAAGAAGGTGAGGTTATCTCCAATTACGAAGACAGCCGCCGAGTGGATCGCACGCTATTTGCACCACCCCAATCGCCTACAGAAAGATCCCTCTGCTATTTTTCTCAATAAATCGGGAAGGAGGATCTCCTCCCGTTCTGTCGATCGGCTTTTTAAATATTATTTGAGGAAAAGTGGCCTTTCGCAAAAAATTACTCCCCATACAATACGCCATACTATCGCTACCCACTGGCTGGAGAAGGGGATGAATTTAAAAACGATTCAGATGCTGCTAGGCCATGCTTCTTTAGCCACAACTACTATCTATACCCACGTATCTTCCAAACTCAAACGTGAAGTTTATGATAAGGCTCATCCAAGAGCATAATAGAACTCACTTCGATCTCCCATGGGACTGTTGAAATCTTTAGCTTTGCCGTTAAAATTTGAACCAAATGGGAGATCGAAACAGTCCCTCCATGATGAAAAAAAGAGGAAAAGCAGTAAGCCGGATTCTGTATGATAGCAATCATTCCTCTAGGGGTCTTATCTCTAAGACCCTCAAGCGACCAGCTGTCAAGTCTTGTGCGGAGAACACATGTAACGACTTTGTATCGGTCTTGCTTCAGATAGGGTTTGCAGCACTTCAGGTTACCCTGAATGAGGCTGACTCTTAAAGCCAGCATTTTCAGCCTGTCTAACTATATATCGTTAGCGGAATGTTTTCTGTTGCACTTTCCGTAGCCTCACGGCCCCCAGTTTTTCTCTGGTATCCTCTCCTTATGAAGTCCAGACTTTCCTCTCCCGATTTCTCGGCAGCGATTGCTTCGCTTTTCCTCACAGTTTTTTAGACATTTGCCAGACGTCTTCGCCGTTTTTTGCTTCCTAATCCTTGCGCTACTTCTACCTCTTCAATTTCAATCCAGTAATGAATACGTGAGCAATGTTCGCAAAAGATAAGCCTTTCTCCTTTTCGAACAAGGTTTTCATGCTGAGCAGTTAAGGCGATATGGCAGCCGCTGCAGGTGCGGTTTTCGATAGGAACAACAACTCGGTCTTTTTTGTTGCGAAGGAGACGCTCATAGATTTTTAGCACTTCAGGATCGGCCGATTTAGCCAGTTTTTCTCTTTCTTCTTTTAACCCTTTCCCTTCTTCATTGATCATCTTAATGCTAGAGAGGATTTCGGTTTCTAGGTTCCGGCTTGATTCTTCTGACTGCTTCAGGCTGTCTTTGATCTTTTGCAAGATCTCTTCTTCGAGATTTCTTTTATCAATAAGGTCGGAGGCAATCTGCTCGGTGGCAATTTTCTCTCTCTCAGATAAGGTCATCTCTTGAGTGAGGGCGTTAAATTCATCGACTTTTTTGACTGTGTTTTGCTTACCTTCGAGCTTTTTCATCTTATCAGCAATTTCTGCAATCTTCCCTTCTTGTTGCATGATGTTTCGGTTAAGCTCAAAAATTTCTTTCTCTTTTTCCACAAGTTGCAGCTTTAAATCCTGCCGCAACGTATCGATATGCTCGAGCTCTTTTTGTCGCTCTCTTTTTACCCGCATCAACCGGATCATCTTCATATCAAGCTCTTGGACCTGTAAGATAACTTTTAAAGATTCTAACATGAGGGCATCCTAAAATTATTGATGACAAAACTTTATAGGATGTATTAGATAAGTTGCAAGGGTGATTTCTTAAAAGAAGCCAACGTCGTATGTCGAGCTCTTCCTTAAAAAGGGCTGTTGAAATCTTTAGCTTTGTTCAAAAAATTTGAGCCTTGCAAAGCCGGTTTGATTTTTTGTAAGCGACCTATCCTGCTAAGGCATAGACACTTTTAAAAAGATCAAATCCGGAGAAGCAAGGGTAAAATTTTAACCAACCGGGAGGTCGAAATAGCCCCGGAATAGGTAATTTTTGATCTAAAAAAATTTTTTTAAATTAAATGATATGGCTTCTTCAAGATTTAGCATTACACTTAAAATGTATCCTTATTATATAATAAAAAAAATCGTGTGAAAATTTTATGAAAATTGAAACAGCGCAAGCAGTACGACAAAATGTAAGTGCTTTTTGGGAAAAAGGGCCCGCAGGCATACGTGCCATGATTCATGCGCGGATTGCTTCTACAGAAGGCATTCAAAGTGCCGTAAAAACAATTCAGAATATTACTATTGAGAGAGAAACGAGGAAAACCTCTCTTTCGCTCTATACTCCTCAGGAGAGCGGCCATGGAGAAAAAGCACCTATCCTCTTTATTCATGGGGGAGCTTGGGTGATTCGAGGAAGCGGCCACGAAAACCTAGCCCGTTATCTCTGCGCTCAAACCGGCCGTATTGTCGTTGCTCCTGACTATCTCAACGCTTTAGATGACCCAATTAATGGGAAATTTCCGGGTCCTTTAGAACAATGCTATGATGCTCTTCTATGGATTCAACGCGATCCCATAAATAATGAGCCGGATAAAGGGATTATTTTAGTAGGAGATAGTGCCGGAGGAAATATGTGTTCGGGTCTGAGCCTGATGGCTTATGACCGCAATGGTCCAAAAATCAGCGCCCAGGTACTTATTAATCCGGCCCCCGATCTTACCGGAGAGGGGACGCTAACAAGACAAGATAATAATGAGATCGCTATTACGGCAGAAAATACCGAAACTGTTGCTAAAACAGCTAGGAGAGATCTAGTCCGTTGGTACGCAACGCAATATCTTAATAATCTTCAAGATGCCCAAAACCCTTACGCATCTCCCATTCTCGGGAATCCCGGCCACTTTCCTCCGACTTTTTGCGTTTTAAGTCAAGAGGACCGACCTCTTTGTGAAGATGGTAGGGAGTTTGTAGGGAAATTGCAAACAGCAAATGTTCCTGTAAAGATTTACGAACAACCGGGTGGTCATCTCGGCCCTTTAGTGGCAAAGGTTGCCGACATAGCCATCCCTCCTCTTCAAGCAGCCGTCTCTTTCATCAATCAACAACCGGGATAACCCGCTTTGAGACTAAAATTTGAGTCTTGCAAAGTCGGTTTGATTTTTTTGAAAGTGACTTATCCTAAGGTATAAGCACTTTTAAAAACTCACCTTACGCAATCCATGGTCCAATGGAAGCGCAAGCGAACTTCGTCCGGGGAGTGGAAGCGTTAGCGGTCTTGAGGAAGCCATAGCCAAATGGCTCTATGGCCGACGAGAGAGCTGCTCCTTGATCGAAGTGCAGTGCGCTTTACATGGACCATGGATTGCGCAAGGTGAGTTAAAAAGATCAAATCCGGGGCAGCCAAGGGTAAAATTTTAACCAAATGGGAGATTTCAACAGTCTCTTAGATAGCTAACTCAGTAGTCCCTAAACTTGGGGCGATGAGGATTACGAACGATTTATAAAGTTTTGTAACTGTGTTATTGCCTCTTGAGGTAATAGGTTCAGGTTATCCTCTCCTAACTGAGTCACAAATGCATTTATCTCTTGCTGAGAGACAGAAAAGGAGATTTGGGGACAAGGTAAATAGGTCTTCTCAATGGATGTATCATTGTAAAATAGAGAACTACACTTCACTAGCTTTGAAAATTTCCTACAGATATCAAGTATGCTCATATTATATGCATTGGTTGAAACTTGGACACTATAAACACCATCCTGTATTTTGCTAATAAGGAACGGACGATACGTGTTATCCAAGACGACCAGTTCTCCGGTAAAAGGGAAATCCTCTAATAGGGCTTGTTTAGTTTTTTTTAAAGCCTGAGTAGTAGGAAAAATCTGTTGGATAATCTGCATTTTTTCTTCACTATTAATAATATTTAAACTTTCAAGTTTATTTAAACCGGAAATTTCCGGTTTAAGAAAAATTTGATACCTATATTTTTCTCCGAAAAAAATTCTGGACACAATAGCTTTGATTTTTTGAAGTAAGGAAGCGTTTGGAGCGGAAGCAATAGGAAGTATTTCTTTTCTATTATCCTTTAGTACACAAGAAGCTAGGGTTTTTTCCCAAGCTCGCTTCCTGCTTTCAAATGAATAAACTATTTGATCACCATTAAAACTTACCGTCATATAAATTATATATCCTTTTTTATTATATTAATTATATCAAAACTATTAATTTAATTAAATATAATTATTAAATTAAAAATAAACAAACAGGTAGAATCCGCCCCTCCGGATTTATAAAAGAGTCCCCGCATGAAAGGGACTGTTTCGATTTCCCATTTGGTTAAAATTTTACCATTGTTTCCACGGTCTCTGTGAAGTTGTAAATGCTTAAGTCTATTAAAGAAATAGAAAATATTTGAATAAATTACAAGTAAAATATTTATTAGACTTCTTTCGAAACTCGCTTTATTTGATAAAATTAGCAATTTTTGTACAGCTTTGCAGCAATTTTGAGCACATGTGTGAACACAGGCTCTCAAAATTTTTCTGCAAAGCTTATTGAAGCAGCCCCTTAACTCACCTTACGCAATCCATGGTCCAATGGAAGCGCAAGCGAACTTCGACCGGGGAGTAGAAGCGTTAGCGATCTTGAGGAGGCCATAGCCAAATGGCTATGGCCCCTTGATCGAAGTGCAGCGCGCTTTACATGGACCATGGATTGCGTAAGGTGAGCCCTTAAGATACTCTTCAAGAAAGGCACGAAAAGAAGCCCAGCTCTTTACCAGCTTTTTGGTATCATAGAAAAGGATTTTCATCGCCGGCTCTTCCTGTAGCTCCATCTCAGCTAATGGATTTTCCCCTTTTTCTAAGAGGAGGACTTTGTCATAACACCTCTGAATACTTACCTGTAATTTTTCTATTAAGTTTTCTATAGCTTCTTTCGTAATGGACAATTTATTTAACATCTTTCTCTGTAAAAAAGACCCGATATCTATTAGTGGAGCCTGAGATAAAACTTCTCTTAAGGGAAGATAAGGAATTCGAAAAATGGAAAGGCCGTTTTTAGAAGCATTAATTATCTTCCTTTTCCTAGCTAAAGAAGATAGAACATTTTTTTCAAGCAACCATGGCAATGTAGTTATAAGATTGCCCATTTTAACCCCGCTTTCTATAGGCGACTCTTTCTCCACCACCCCGCCTGCATATCTCTTCCCATAAGTATAGGCAAGATCGACCCCTACTAATACGATAGGACTACATCCTAAATAGTGGGCTAACTCTAGACAAAGAGGGGTTACCGATAAAGTCTCTTTTTTTAAAGCTTTTCCTATTACTTCTTTGGTAATACCCAGCTCTTCCTCCATCCAAAGATCATGAAGGGCACAAATCGTAGAGCGAATATAACCAATCGGTCCTTGAAAAACATCTACTACATCCGGATGGGTCCGCATATTGTAAATCAAAGGGACATGGGGGGCCTTAGCTATTTTTGCCCTTTCAACCTCTTCCTGATTAGGATCCACCATTACTGCCAAATGAGGGAAAACCCCCTGAGAGGTCAAAGCAGGAAATCCGGAACCTCCTGCAATCACTAAAGCCTTTGAAACAGCCTGTCTAAGCACCGGAATCGATTCGGCAAGGGTGGGCCCTGCACCTACGATGATGGCGGGAAGACCCCGGAACAGCCCTTTAAGATTATTTACTAAAAATGAAGAGGGGAGCTTTCGAAGATTATGGATAAAGTTTTGAAAAGGGACATAGGAAAAAAGACGATCGGTCAAAAGTCCCGATATTAAAAGGGTAGCTCGGAGAATCTCCCACCGAAATCTTTTGGGGCCGACGACATCGAGATTTTTAGTAGGAAACCGGTTGGCAAGCTCTTCTGCTACACATTTGGTTTTTTTCGAAGAAAAAATAAGGTATACTTGAGGGTCTTGTAACAGAAAATGGGCTAAAGGACTATGCAAAAAATCGACCACCTTGCCGGGATCTCCCTCTAAATAAACAAGCTTTCTTATTTCTTTCTCGGAAAGCCACCTTTTTAAATAAGGATAACTATCATCCAGCCCGCAAATATAGAGAAGGTCGGCACTGGTATTAAAGTCTACCTTCCCCCTTTTTTTTCTTTTTTTTCTAGGAGAGGTATGGGCTAAAAAAGCAATATGGGGAGATTTTTCATAAAGAAGGGTAAGGTTTTCTTTAAAACTCATCTATCACCTTTTGATGTTCCTCAATAGCCTGCTGATAAAAAGCGATTTCATGGACCTTAGGATCCCCTCCGATCCGAAAAATTACCGGCCTCCAAACCTCCCAAAGAGGTTGTAACCACTCGGTATAAAGGGGCTCATCTTCGAACATACCTAAGGCACACCTCTTAAGGCTTTGTCCGATCTCTTCTAGCAGCTTCCTCTTTTCCCCTTTTTCAATCCTTTGTGTTTGAAAAGCAAAAGAAAACTTCTTAGTTGGAAAATCTAGATCTTTTAAAGAAACGATGCCTACATCGTCTCCAAAGGAGAGCCCTTTTTTGCAAGCATTATAAAGCCTTTTTTTATCCAAGGCCGCTACCTCTTTCATCCAATCGGCCGAAAGGAAAAAATCTTCTTGCACCATCCCTTGTTCGCTCGTATGATCGACTCCTACAAGCACAATGGGGCGACATCCTAAGTACCTAGCAATCTGGATGAGAAAGTTTACTACATTCCAGCCACTATCTAATGTCCCTCCGGGAAGACCCAGTTTTTGATCCATCCATTCTTCTAGTGGATAGCCGGGACTTGGAGGGGCTGATAAAAAAGGTCCATTTGCCTTTTGGAGGACCTGTGGAAAGACCCTTTTTTGATAAAAAAAGGGGATGGCTTCCGGATCAACAAGGGCCACTTTATCTACTGCTGCGGCAAAATGGGGCTTTATCCCCATTGTTTTTAACAGCTTTATCGCCGATCCTCCTGCAAAAATTAGCCCTTTATCTTGCAGTTTTTTTAACTGCAGCTCCTCTTTTTTTATGCTAGGACCGGCCCCACAAATAATTGCAGGGATATCCAGATAACCATCCTGAAGAGACGACAAATGGGTAAACGGCTTATCTAAAAGGAGATTTTTATAGACATTGTGGAAGACCCTACAGCCAAAATCGCTATACTCAGAAAGGGTAAAACGGACCCCCCTTGCAATCTTTTCAAAACGCTCTTGTAAAGGAGGGGGAAAAGATTGTAGTCGATAAGGCAAAAAGGCTACCTCCCACGCTACTTTTGTAAAAAAGAGGTCGAGGGCCAAGGGGGTTTCAATAAAATATTTTTTTTGGCCAACGAGTAGGTGGTCTTCTTTCCACTCAATTTCCACGAGCTACCGCTTTTAAAAGTTCCTCATAATAAGGTAAGCCGTTATGAGATTGATATCCTCCTTGTGTTCGCCAATAGATGGTACAAGAAAGGGGAAAGGCAAGGCAAAGAAAGTAGGCCCTCACTTCTCGATTATAGCCGATAACCTGCTGCAGAGCTTTACCGGATACTTTTTTTTTACATTCCATTAAAAGGAGGGGCTGCAATTGGGGCGTATAGCAGAGAATATCTAGCCTCCTTTCAATACCGGGTATCTCTTTTTCTACAGAGATAAGCCCTCTAGGAAATCCAAGTTCTTGAATCATCACCTGGAGCCATTTTTGCCGGACCCTCTCTTCAGGAAGGTCAGGGACAAAAATTCTACGAATAGGGTCAAAAAGGGGGCTCACACCTGCAACTCGACCAAGCCAAAATTGTCATCTTCCCTACGGTAGATAGCTTTTAGCTTTTGGTCCTCTTCCCCACGATAGATAAGGAAAGGTTCGGAAGATAGCTCCATCTTCATCACCGCCTCATCTTGAGTTAAGGTCCTTATGCTCAACTTTTCGGTTTTCACCACGCTATGAAGCCGGTATTTTTCCTGTTCTTTGCGCCAATTTTCCGCTTCGATATCGATATTGATCGATGTAACTTCGTCTCTTTGAGGCTCGAGAACATTTACCTTAAGGTCAATCGCACTCAGACCTTGAGTATGGTGGGCCATCAATTTTGATTTGTATTTAGAAATGAGTCGTAACATTCGATCCGAGGCTTTATCAATTGCGGAGTACAGGTCATCGGTGCCGGCGTGCGATTTGATTTGAAAGTGGAGGAATTTCATCAAAAACGAGACGCTATGTTCTAACTTCTGCTTTTCGATGGTGACAACGATATCTAAAATTTTATCGGTAAACCTTTCGAATTTGGCAATTTTTTCCAGAATATAATCGTGAAGAGTGTCGGTGACATGTAGGTGTTTTCCCACAATAGAGAGGCTATATCCTTCTCCTTCGAATTTTTTCTTACTCTGCACCATACTGTACTCTTAAGAAAATTCCCGATTTGTCTTTACATTTTAACTGCAACTCATTCCGGGTAAGTATTAGGTCAAAGCCCTTTTTGGAAAATATCTCTTGCAAGGCTAAGACTTTGGCCCTATCCTTTACCTCGATATGGATCGAAGCTTTGTCCCTATCGATCCAGTAGGCGATTTTCGATCCTTGCATGACCTCCTCCCAAACTTGGACCAGATCGTTTACCTCTTTTAAGGGAGAAATCCTTTTTTGCCATGGGACCGGGAGGATATTGAGGACAACGAATACGATACCTACCAAAAAGCCTATAGTGAGGAAGGGCTGTAAAAAAGTTTTTTTAGCCATCACTTCAGCATCATATACTATCGTTTATTTAAAGTGCACCGAAGAGGACTTGAACCTCTAACCACTTGGTCCGAAGCCAAGTACTCTATCCAATTGAGCTATCGGTGCAAAAGCGATAAAAACTGTAACAGTTTCCTCAATTTGAAGAAAACTTTAAAATACAGAAAAACTATGGCATTGGAACGAGACGAAGGGATCATCCTTTCCTCAATACCTTACTTACGAGGAAGTAGGATCTTAAAAATTTTCTCCAAAGAGTTTGGCCTGATCTCCATGTTAGCCCCGAGAAAGTTGCAAAAAATCCCTGTAGGCTCCCCCCTTACCTTGCTAGAATTTGCCTATCTAAAAAAAAATGACCTATATACCCTTACAGAGGTAAAGATAGCCTTTTCCCATGCCGATTTAAAACAAAGCTATGAACATCTTATGGCGGCAGCCTCTATTGCCAAATCGCTCCTTACCTCCCAGTTTCCCGGAAAACCGTCTCCCAAACTCTACCTCCTTGCCGTTACCTATCTAAAAAAAATCTCTGAATTCTCGGACCCTACAAAACTTGCTGCTAGTTTTCAGCTAAAACTCCTTCAACATGAAGGGGTTATCCACCTGAGCCTTACCTGTCAAAAATGCCGAGCTCCTTCCTCCTTCCTTTGCAAGGGAGAGTCCTTGTGTAAAGATCATGCTAAAAAAGAGTCCCTTTCTTTTACCGAAGAAGAGCTTCATAGCCTTATCCTATTGATGGGACTAAAAAAATTTTCAGAAATCGAGACAATTACCGCCCCCTTACCCTTCCTAGAAAAAATCTCCAAGCTCTTTTTTGACTTTTAATCCCTGTAACGTTACCCATAAAACTATATGCCAACCGATCCTTGGAAGAAATTTTCAGAGGTAATCCGTTTTCTTTATGATAATGAAGGGGTAGTGAAAAGCCTACAAAACCGGCTTAGCAAGGAATCGTTTTTGATGAAAGCTACCCTCAAAGGACAGATCGAAGAGGTCCAAAAACTTATCCTCCATCACCAAAAAGAGCTCTTGTCCTTTGCTGAAGAGGCCAAGAAGGCGGCTTCCCAAAAGGGAATAGATACACAAGAAGTTTTTGAGGGGCTAAAAAGGGCCATTGAAAAACTAGACCCCGTGGAAATAGAAAAGGAGCTGGAACTTTTTAAAGAAGTGTGCGAAAGAGGGGACTCGAACCCCTAAAGGATCTCTCCCACTACCACCTCAAGGTAGCGTGTCTGCCAATTCCACCACTTTCGCATCGAAATGCTTAAAAGGGACTGTTGAAATCTCCCATTTGATTCAAATTTTATCCTTGCTTCCCCGGATTTGATTTTTTTTAAAAGCGCCTATACCTGAGTAGGATATGTCACTTTCAAAAAAATCAAACCGACTTTGCTAGGCTCAAATTTTAACTGCAAAGCTAAAGATTTCAACAGTCCCTTAAAAGTATAGGGCAAAAAGGAGGTTTTTAACAAGTAGGGGGAATCTATTATGGAACTGTTTCGACCTCCCATTTGGTTGAAAATTTTACCCTTGCTTCCCCGGATTTGATCTTTTTAAAAGCGGTATAATTAAACAAGATCTTGCGCGTATTGAGCTATCCAAGCATCGGGAGACAAAGGCTTTCCTAATACCTTTTCCATCAGCAGGTTCCACGAATAGGCATTTCCCGGCGCAAAAAGATTTTTTTGTAAAAAGATCCCGGTTTGAGGGCTGAAGAAGGGAGTAGAGAGCTTTTGTTGTAATGAAGAAGCAAAGAGTTCTCCTAACAAATAGCTGTAATAATAGACAGGGGCTAAAGCGATATGATACTTGCAAGCCCAATCGAAGTCCCTCTCACGTCCTTTACCTCGTATCCCTTGGAACTTTTCTACCAGCTGCCACCAAAGGGTGTTTAGATCGTCCTTTGGACCGGTATTATAAAGAGCCTCTTCAAAATAGGTCATCACCAATACCCAGCGGCTAAAGATCAACTGTCGCCTCTGAAGACTTTTTTCTGCCACGGTAAAATCTTCTCCGGGAATAAAGTCTTGTAAAAAAGAAGAGAGATATGCCTGCCTTCCTGAAATCAAGGCCATCCCTTCCGTCGGAATCATATGGGGGGGCTCTCGCAATAGCCAAGGGAGGCTCTTTTCAAAACCAAGCTCGTAGACCGCATGACCGAGTTCATGCAAAACTGTCTCTAACCACCGGATAGAAGGCTGGATATTATTGAGGGTTCTAACATCTCCTTCCCTGTCAATATGCAAGCAAAAAGCATGTTGGTTCTTTCCCTCCCTTTCATAAAGATCGCTCCTTTGCAAAATGTTCTCCACATCAAATCCCATCTTGCCAAAAGAATTTTTTGCCACTGATACGATATCTACGTTTTGGACAAGCTTATCTAGTTTACTAGTATCTAAAGGATCTTCTTGGCAAAAGGGGTCTTCCCAAGACCAAGGGCCTAGCTCCTCCTTAGCTACAGAAAATCTCGCCATTTGCTTTTCTTGAATCTTTTGTAAAAGGTTCTGATAGGCTTTTTCCGAACGAGTAGCGATAGTGTTTAGAAGAGAAAAAAGTGTATCGCGATCCACTTCTTGTAAATCTAACTGCATCAAGAAATAGTGAGGATACCCAAGGGCTTTTGCCCCCTCATTTCGAAGGGAGACGAGCTCTAAAATGTGTGGAGCCAGTATTTTACCAATCTCTTTAGAAGCTTCCCACGCCTTTTTCCTTCTATCAGAATCCTTATCCCCTTTAAGGACTTGTCGAATCTCATTTTCACTCACCCTCTTCCCCTCTAATTTAGGGCGAAAGGTAGCATAAATCATTGATAACTCTGCCTCTTTCTTCGCTATTTTCTTCAACAGCTTTTCGGGGAGCATGTTGGCGGCAAACATCCGGAGAAGGACATTCAACTGCCTAGAAAGGTAGATGTCTTCTGGAGGATTTTTGCTCCAAGCTTGGAGCTTCTGATAGATTTTTCGATCGCTAAGAAGGAGCCTTAATTCAACATCCAAAGAGGCTTTTAAATCGGCAGCATCTTGCGTGCCGGTGGTTTCTAAAATCCATAGAGCTTTATTACATTGCAAACTTTTTAAAGAAACTTTAGGAATAAAGGTGTGTAGAAATTCTTCAAAACTTTGTATACTCATAGGGAGATGAAGCTCGTTGCAATATGGTTTCTTAAAATATACCAATATACCATTTCTCCTATTTTGGGAAATTGTTGCAGGTTTCACCCCAATTGTTCGGAATATGCAATTTTGGCAATAGAAAAATTTGGGATTTTCCGAGGTCTGTATAAAACTATTAAACGGATAGGTAAATGCCATCCCTGGCATCCCGGAGGATATGATAGCCCATGAAGATTCCCCTCTCTTTTTTACAAGAGTTCCTCCATATTTCCCTCTCTAAAGGGGCTATCGCTGATACGTTGACCTTACTTGGCCTCGAAGTCGAAGGGGTCTATGGAGAAGACGACCCCATCTTCGACATCGCCCTAACCCCCAATTTAGGCCACTGCTCGAGTGCCTTAGGGATAGCGCAAGAACTATCGGCAGCTTTGCAGATCCCCATCAAAATGCCCAAAATTGCTTTGATAGAAGAGCTGCCACTTTCTCCTCTAACCCTTTCCATAAAGACCCCATTGTGCAGCCGCTATGCCTTTAGGGTCCTAGAAGGGGTCAAGGTAGCCCCTTCTCCACAATTTTTGCAAAAAAAAATCGAAGCTCTAGGGCTAAAACCTATCAATACTATCGTCGATGTTACCAACCTCATCCTTCACCTCTACGGACAACCCCTTCATGCTTACGATCTAACATCTATTGAAGGAGGACTCGAGATAGGAGAAAGTGACCAAGAGATATCTGTGGAATTTTTAGACGATATCGTAAGGACCCCTCCTAAAAATAGCCTATGGATTTCCGATAAGGAAAAGCCCCTTTGCTTAGCCGGTATCATGGGGAGCAAGGCAAGCTCTATTTCTGATAAGACAACGAGTATCGTATTAGAGTCTGCCTATTTCGACCCGGAAAGCATTCGGAAAACCGCTAAAACTCTCAACATCAAAACAGAAAGCAGCTCGCGCTTTGAAAAAGGGACCGACCCTGCTAGAGTCTTAGTAGCCCTTGACGCTGCAGCTTATCTCATCCAACAAATAGCTAGGGGGGAAATAGGGCCTGTTTGTGAAGAAAAGGGGGAAATTTCACAAAAGAAAATCTCCTGCAGATTGGAGAGGGCCTCTCGCATAATCGGAAGAAAATTTAGCCTCTCCGAGCTAGAAAATATTTTTCAAAGGTTGGGTTGTCATACAACTTCTCAAGGAGAAAAAGTATGGGTAATCCCTCCCTCTTATCGTCATGACATCCATACCGAAATCGATCTGATCGAAGAGCTTATCCGTATTTACGGCTACAATAACTTACAAAGGACTATCCCCTATTTTACCCCTTCTTCCCTTCCTCATGACCCATTTTATATTTATGAAAATAAGGTAAAAGAATCCTGGGTACGAGAAGGATTTTCCGAAGTGTTAACCCCTGATCTAATTAGTCCTAAAATGGCCGAAATCGTCCCTAATAAAAATGGGATCCCTGTACTACATTCTAAGACAGAAGATCATACTATCCTCCGCACCTCACTTTTTCCCGGCCTACTTCAAGTAGTGCAGTTCAACCTCTTTCGCAATAACAAAAACTTACAACTCTTCGAAATTGGAAAAATCCATTTCCAAAAAGAGGGGCAAATCCTAGAGCAGCTAGCAGTAGCCGGAATAATTACGGGGGATAAAGAACATCTCCGATGGGACCTCTCTTCGCAAGAGGTCGATATCTTCGATCTTAAAGGGAGGGTGGAAAATATCCTCACCTCCCTTTACTCCCTCCCTTTTTCCTTCACCCCTTCCACACATCCTTGCTTGCATCCTTTTAGGCAAGGGAGCCTTGTGATCGAAGGGAACGAAATCGGCGTAGTTGGAGAAGTCCATCCCAACATTCTAAAGCAGTATGATTGCAAGCAGCGGGTCCAATATGTGGAGATCAACCTCACGATTCTGTATCCATTACTCTCTTCCCTAAAAGAAGTCACAGCTCCACCTCAATATCCCGGCTCGGAGAGAGATTGGACGATTACGGTTCCCGAAGAATTGCCACTCGATACAATACAACAAGCGATCCAATCGGCCTTCTCACCTTTACTCACTAAAGTGGAATTGATCTCACTTTATCGCGGTGAAAAAGTGGCCCCTAAGATGAAAAACTTCACTTTTCGCTTCTACTATAAAGATTTAGAAAAGACTTTATCGTTAGAAGAAATTGAGGAAGAACACGCCTCCCTTCTTTCTCATATAGCGAAAAAAGTCTCGTTATCATAAGATAACTTTTAGTTTCTTTTAGGGGGATATCATGAAACTAGTATCGCTTTGCGTTATCGCAATCGTAAGTTGTCTATTTTATTCTTGCAGCTGTAGCAAATGCGATAGCTCTGTACCTGTCGTCTCGCAACAATATGTCCATAAATATGGCTTTGATGTAAGTCCCGATGAGTGGGTACAAAGGGCAAGTGAGGGAAAAATCATCAGCATGCTAGAAAATGGGGTTAAAGCTACGGAAAGCTTTGAAAATGGGATACTGCATGGTATGGCCTCTTATACTTTCCCCTATAGTGATATCGTAGAGAAGGTCAAAGTCTATGACCAAGGGATCTTACTGAAAGAGGTGCTGCAAGATCGAAAAGGGGTCCCTATTCAAGAGGAAATGTATGAATTTGACAACCGAAAAATCCTTACTCTGTGGGACCATAACGGCGCCCCTTTAAGTGTAGAAGAGTACAATGGTGAGTCTTTAGTAGAAGGGACCTATTATAACTCTGTTGGAGACATCGAGTCCACGGTACAAGAAGGGACCGGTACGAGAATCAAAAGAGATCGGTTGGGCAAACTCCTTATAAAAGATCAGATGGAAGGGGGGATCCTCTCCTGCAGGACAACCTACCACCCGAATAATCAAGTCGAGATGATATCTCACTATGACAACTATACCCTTCATGGAGAGCAAACGGTTTTTACCCCCTCCGGCAAACTCCATATAAAAGCCGGATGGGATCATGGAAAACTCCATGGTCTAAAGATTGTTTATAAAGAAGGGGTTCCCTATCTTGAGACCTCTTACCGTTGTGGCAAAAAAAACGGCCCTGAGAGACAATACGATGAAGATGGAAGCCTCATTTCAGAAGTCTTCTACTGGGAAGATCTCAAACATGGCACCTCTACAAATATCAACGGATATAAAGTCCAGCAAGATTGGTTTTACTATGGAAAGCCGGTATCTGCGCAGCAATATAAGTTCATGGAAGAACAAAGTAAGAGCCTTGTTGAATTTAAGAAAGCATCTTGAGGAAGAGTTCGCATAATCCGCCTTGCGAGGGACTGTTTCGATCTCCCATTTGGTTAAATTTTTACCCTTGCTTCCCCGGATTTGATCTTTTTAAAAGCGCCTAAGTAGGATATATCCCTTTCAAAAAAATCAAACCGGCTTTGCAAGGCTCAAATTTTAACGGCAAAGCGAAGATCGAAACAGTCCCATATAAGAAAATCTTCTTCTTCCTTAGAAGTAAAACGAAAACTTCTAGAGTTCGAAAGAATAGTTACTCAGAGATCGGGCTTTTGACTTCAGAAAGCTGCGTAGGAGCCTTTTCTGCCGAAACGGCTGCCGAACTACTACCCTTTTCTTTTTCGACCTCACCCAAAGATTTTTCTTGAGATTGTAACTTATTGCAAGATTCAGAATGACAAGAGCCGGTAGGCTGAGAGGAGGATTGCTCCTGCTCCACCTGGCCTTCGTTCTGATCTTCCTGACCTTCGTTCATTTTTTTTTGATTCTGATCTTGCTCCTGATTCATATTCCGGTTAGATTGATTCGATTGATCTTTTTTCTCCATCGAGGAACAACTCCCAAATACTAGTCCTAAGCCGATTAACCATAAATACTTATTCATAATATCCACCACCTTGTAGCATTTGTAAAAATCCACTGTAGCTTAGTTAAAGATAATTCTTCAACAGCAATTTGGCACGATTTTTGCAAGATATAAAAGTAAGAATCAATAAGGAGGAGACTATGAAGCCTAAAGATCTCTTAAAAAAGATGGCAAAGCTAGAATCCATTAACGATCAACTAGCTGCAGAAATCCGCTACCTCGATGAGCTATCTAAAAGGCTGGGCTTTCCAGAGGGCTTAAGTGCCTTTAAATCAGCAGCCGAAGAGCTCATTTCGCTAGAAGAAGAGATGGGAGATATTATCTCTGAGGATGAAGCATCTTAAGATCTGCTTCGACCTTCCTCTTAGGCAAAAATTGCCTCCTTTAGATCTTTTTTGCCTGCTTCCTAAATGGCTTGGGCCTCCGGAAAGAATCGAAAGGTCTTAGACGCGAGGCTCCCATGCAAGAAGAGGAGCAGCAACCTACCTTAACTCCCGACTTCCGCATTATTTCTTAGAGAGATGTTTGCTGTTAATGACTTATGAAAATGCAAGGGCACTACATCTTTTTTATTGTTTGTATTCTCTTGACGCCCATAACTTGATATAGTGTCTTTGCTGCAACGCTCATAACTGAAGGAAGGCGATATCTATTCTCAGTACCCTCTTCTATAAGGGGACTGTTGAAATCTTTAGCTTTGCCGTTAAAATTTGAGCCTTGCAAAGTCGGTTTGATTTTTTTGAAAGTGACATATCCTAAATAAGGCATAGGCACTTTTAAAAAGATCAAATCCGAGGAAGCAAGGGTAAATTTTAACCAACCGGGAGATCGAAACAGTCCCTTTTAGAAAGAAGAAATCTCTACCGTTTCCGCTTTTTCTTCCGTCTGAGGCTGTACATCAGTGATCGCTCCTTTGAGAAACTCGATCTCACCGCCTTTATACATTTTGACAATCACGGTTTGCTCTTTGACTTGAGCGATGGTACCGATAATTCCCATAGCGGTAACTCTATCCCCTTTTTTAATAGCATTACGCATCGTTTCTGCCTTCTTTCTCCTTTTTTGCTCAGGGCGGTATAGGATAAAGTAGAAAAAGACCATAGCAATACTGATCATGATCATCATTTGCATAAACCCTCCTTGGGAGTTATACCCCACAGATTCGCCCTCTTCCGCAAAAAGAGATGTTGCTGCAAAAAGTGGTAGTAAAAATTTGTATAATTTCATAAAAACTTTCCTTAGTAAAGTGACAATAATATCCAAGATTACGAGATAAGTTCAAGTAAAGCAATGTTTTCAATATGCACCGTATGAGGAAATTGATCTACAGGCTGCAATTTCTGCAAACTATAGCCTTTTAGAGCCAAAATATTTTCTGCCTGAGTCTTTGGATTACAGGAAATATAAAGGAGCCACCTGGGGCGAAGAGACAGTATTTGTCCTATAGCTTTAGGATCGAGCCCCCCTCGTGGAGGATCGACAATTACCAGATCGGGATAAGTAAAGTTTTTACTGACTCGAAGCTGGGTTAAAACCTTGCCTACATCCCCTTGATAGATCTCGAAATTATAGATACAGTTCCTCTCCATATTTTCCTTGGCATTTTTTACTGCTTCTTCGTTTATCTCGATAGCTATTACTTTTTTTACCCGTGATGCCAAACACAGCCCTAAAGTCCCCGTCCCACTATAAAGATCCAAAGCCGTCTCTACAGAAGGGAGCATGGCAAAAGCTGCTTGGTAAAGCTTTTCAGCTTGCCGGGTATTGGGTTGAAAAAACGAACTGGGGCTGATGGTAAAGGTAAGGCCGGATAATTTTTCGGATATAGTGCCGGAACCTATTAAAGAAACCTCTTCAAAGGTAATAGCTACCCCTTTTTGACTCTTTTGCTTTCGAAGGACTATCGTCGTAGCTTCTACCTGCTGCACAAAGCTCTTTTGATACTCCTGAGGTAGATCTTCCATCACAGTCAAAATGATCATCCTCTCTTTGGTATGAATCCCTTCTCGAAGGGTAAGGTAGCGCAAGGTCCCTCGATTTTTTTTTGGATGGTAGGCTAAAAGATTAGAATTTTCCCACCAAAGCCTCACCTTTTGCACTACTTCTGAAAACCAGGGATTGGCAATCAGGCAGCTCTGCACATTGAAGACGTAAGAGGCGGCGTGAGCAATCATCAACCCCAAAAACTTAGCGTTGGCGGCATTTTCAGAAAAAGAAAATTCCATCTTATTTCGATAGTGCCAAGGATCTTCACAAGGGATGATAGGGAGGACCTTGTGCGAAAATATCTCTTCCACCATTTTTTCTTTATAACGTAGCTGTGCCGCATAGTCGATCTGCTGCCAAGTACAGCCGCCACAAATCATGGCATGAGGACATGGGGGAGAAATCCGATCGGAAGAGGGGGAGATAACCTGTTGCAATTTCCCTTTTTTTATCCGTTTCCTCCCTCTTTTGAGGTCGATCTCAAGGAGGTCTCCGGGAACGCTATGAGCTACCTCCACTTTCGATTCTTTCAAATAGCCCACCCCAAATCCTCTAGGAGAAAATCGGATAATCTCTAGTTTCATGATATAAAGATTTTCCCAGAAAATCAAAAAAAAGGGAAAATCTTCGTTATGAAGAATTTTCTTGTTCTCCTTTCTTTTATATTGATCGGAGAAGGAGGGGCTTTTTGGGTCGGAAACCCTGCTAGTCCCACTCTGTATAAAACAGGATTTTTATTTCCCGGGAAAAAATCCCTCAGCTTGCGTGCCGGCTATATAGCCGATTTTATCTATGATGCAAAATTTCAAGGTGAAAAAATCGAAATGTCCACCTACGCAGGTATTATTACTCTCAACGTGGAGAGTGTTTTGGATGTCTATGGAGTGTTGGGAGGCTCTAAACTAGAAAAACCTAACACCTATTTGCCGAGAAGGGCCTCTTGGGCGCTGGGAGCCAGGATTGTCATCTATCAGTGCTGTAACTTTTTTGTGGGAGGCGATGTCGTCTATTTTTACTCTGACCAAAAACCGGAATATTTTCTTATCGAGAATGTCCCGGCTACGGTAAATAGCAACTATGCCTTCCAATATAATGAGCTGCAAGGGGCCATCTCTTTATGCTACCGATGTGGAGCCTTTTTACCCTATCTTGGAGCAACCTACCTCTCCTCTCAGATCCAACCCTCTATGGCCACAGGGGTTGTAGACTTTAGCGGAGAATATGTCGAATTTATCTCTCTTTCTACTATCACTAACTCTCTTAAATTGGGGATGATTTTAGGTCTCAGCATCCTTAGCTCGAAAATGCTAACCCTGGATGTAGAGGGAAGATTTATCAATCAAAATGCTGTCAATATTTCCGGCCAAATTAGATTTTAAATTGCGGTCACCAAGATTTGAACTTGGGACCTCGACATTATCAGTGTCGCGCTCTAACCAACTGAGCTATAACCGCATATATGGAGGCTAGGAGATTCGAACTCCTGGCCCTCAGAATGCAAATCTGATGCTCTACCAACTGAGCTAAGCCCCCATGTTTTAAGAAAAATTGCCTTTAAAAATAAAGAAGCCCAGACTTTTTTACAATAGTTTGGGCCCCTTACAGGGCAATCGCATTAAAATCTTTATGCAGCAGCAAGAAGGCACTTTTCTAGGTACTTTGTGCTCCAACATGCCTTTTTTCTCCTAGCTCTTTTACTAGCTTTATCTCCAGGTATTCTTGATACCACATTTAAAGCCAGT
>DAHXLK010000026.1 GCA_027366035.1 Chlamydiota bacterium | reverse complement strand
GAAAAATGGGTGATTTTGCCCTTTTTATCTTTCACAATACAGTCGATAAAGTTGACTTGGAAATCATGGTTTGAATCATTGAGCGGAACGCCATTATAGAACTGGAGTTCTATTGTCTCTTGCTTTGTCGTTATCGTCTTCTTTTTCCGGCTCATAGACAGGATAAGCATGAAACCCGGCTTCACGGATGGTAAATAATAGTTTACTAATAGGTTCCCATTCGGCCCTTTTGTCGATATGTAGAAGAATTTCTGTTTTCGATTTGTCTTTAGGGAAAAGGCCTAAATCGTATTGTCGAATGAGTTCATTTTGTACCGCTTGCAAATTTTCCATCGGATGGTTTTGAAATTCGGTAGTCCAAAAATATTTCCCGTTGGCATCCACGTTGAGGTTGACGTTATGAACTTCACTTTGATAAAGGCTGTTTTCTTTTTCCGGTTTTAGCTGAACAAGATCGATATTGGTATCAAATAGGGTAACCTTAGAAATAGCAAGGGTTGCAAATAAAGAGAGCATCAAAAAAAGAAAATCGATCATAGGAGCGAAATTAAAGGTAGTCTTAGGCTCTAGTTCTTGAGCAGGTATCAGATCCATGTATCTTAAATTATATGTTTGTTTTCATTCGGATAGACTAGCAAAGAACTTAAAGATAGGGCCTCGTTTTCCACTAAACTTAAGGTGTGGATTAACCGATATTTCAATGAAGTATGGAAGACAAGGGCAAGGATGGATACGATGAGCCCAACTACGGTGGTTCCTACCGCTATCCCTAAGCCGTCAAAGAGGGCATTGATACTTTCCATAGATCGGTTGACATCATAAAAGGCATAAAACATACCGATTACCGTCCCCAAAAGGCCCATCATAGGGGCAATGACGGCGATATCGTTAAGTAAAGATAGCCGTTGCCATACAGAAGCAGTCGACCTTTTCCCTTCGGCTTTCATCGCATCGATCATAACCTGGGAGCCGTGAACCCTGGCCGTAATGCCGCAAACGACCATCTCGGCAAAAAAGCTACGTTGCCCCCGGCATATTTTTAGGGCCCCTTCAAAATTTTTCGCATACAGGGTTTCTCGTAGTTCCTTATAAAAATTTTTAGGCAAAATATCCTTAGGCCGAAAGGTGAGCATAGAATAGAGCCAGATCACTAAAGAGGAGGTAGACATGGTAAAGAGGATGGTGTAGATGATCGGAGAAGCCGAAAAAACCTGTCTTAAGTCCATCGTCACTCTAGAGGATTTTGATAGCTGGGCTAGGGTAGAAGAAAAAGTAGAGTCTCCGGCGTAGAGGATTCCAATGAAAAAAATAGCCGAAAACAAAAGCAATTTGATTCGCATGACATATGCTATAATAGAACGGAATATAAATGGCAAATGGATTATACTTTCTCTATATGAAAGTAGCTAAAAATGATCTTTGGATCCCTTGTAGTTTTGAAGAGAGAAAGCCTAAGCTTCTCGACCAGTTTCTCTACATTCCCCCTCACTATCGGGAACATGAGATTTTGGATCTATTGCCTGCCGACAGGTCTATTGCTATAGAGTTTTGCAGTGGCAATGGGGGTTGGATCTTACAAAAAGCTAAAGAGGATACTTCTATTTTTTGGATCGCCGTCGAAAAGAAATTTGAACGGGCTAGAAAGATTTGGGTCAAAGCGAAAAATCAAAATGTGGAGAACCTCCTTATTGTTTTTGGTGATGCGAGGACCTTTATCACTTTTTATTTGATAGAGGATAGTGTGGATATGGTTTATATCAACTTTCCCGACCCTTGGCCAAAGAGGCGGCATCAGAAAAATCAATTGATAGATCACCTTTTTGCGGAGGAGCTTTCCCGTGTTGTCAAGCCGCAAGGAAAGGCTGTCTTAGTTACTGATGACACGATCTATTCAAAAAAGATGATAGCCTCGATGTTATTTTTTTGGGAATCACCCTGGGGCCCCCCCTATTATCAAACGAAATGGCCCGAATATGGCCTATCTTATTTTCACAGTCTTTGGATGGAAAAGGGGCGAGAGATCTATTTTCACCTTTTTACTCAGACTAAGAGGAAGACAATTTTTTTACCGGATGATTTACAGTGGTCTTCCCGGCTAGAACTTGCTCAAAAATATCTAGGAAAAGGCTATCAACTTTTATGGGAAATAGATCTAGGGCTACAAGATGGTACATTTTCTTTAGAAGATGAGGGACATTTTGCCTCTTTAAAAATCCTTGTGGATCAGTTCTCTCGGAAAATGGCCCCTTTTGAGAAGGGCTCTTTAGGTGTGGTTTTTTACCGAGGTAGTTGGGATGTTTCTCCTTATTTTCCATGGACGGATTATCAACTATCGCAATATGCAAAATGGGAGGGAGAAAAAACCGCTTATTCCAAAGAGCTATTTTGTTTAGAGTCTTTTCTACACTATATCCTCCTTTTTTCCCCTTCCCTTCCCGATTCTTTTCCCATATATCTCTACCTCGATCCTTCTACCCTTCCCTCTTTCTACGAAAGGGCCCTATTTTTTCATAAAAAAAGATTTGCCCATTTTGTTCTAAATCCTCAGCCTTTATGTGAGAAAGTAGGCATCTTATTTCCTGAAAATAGAGAAGATGCAACCCTTTTTGAAACCCTTACCGGCACGTTAAAAATTCCTTATCGTATTCTCTATGAAGATTTTGCCAATGAGCAGTGGGAAGGGCTTGATTACATCCTTTCTTTGGAAGCAAAGCCTTCTGAAAAAGCCAAAAGAATCTTGCAGGGTTTTTGTGCTGCAGGAGGGACGGCAGTTACCCTGAAGCCTCAAGGATTTTCCCAAGAGGTTTCTTTAAAAGATTTCGGGGCAGAGGGATTTGAACCCCCGACCTACTGGTCCCAAACCAGCCGCGCTAGCCAAACTGCGCTATGCCCCGAAAGATCTAAAATCTTACCTTTTTAAGAGAATTCGTGGCAATTGCGATTTGGCTCCCGGGGACTGTTTCGATTTCCAATTTGGTTAAAATTTTACCCTGGTTTCCTCAGATTTAATCTTTTTAAAAGTGACTATACCTTAGTAAGATATGTCACTTTCAAAAAAAATCAAACCGACTAAAGCAAGGCTCAAATTTTAAGATATATGCGAAGATCGAAACAATCCCATAGGAGACCGGCAAATGGGTCAAAAAAGAAGGTCTCTTTGGCCTACTCACCCAATCTCATTGAGATAAATTATTTAAATTTCTATTGTTTAGAATATGACTTTTTTAACTTATCGTAGCACCAAAAAATTAAACAAGCTAAGCCAACATCCCTTAGATCTTACGAAAAAGAATGTGGTTACTAAAAGTAGGATAAAGAAGATGAAAATAGAGGCCCTTGGTTTTCAACTTCTCTATGCTACTGAGCGGGTCGATGAAAAGGTTCTCTCCACCCTTTTTGAATTGAGTAAAGACGCAGATGTTCTTCGTAAGATGAAGGAGATGCAAGAAGGGGTGATTATCAATCGGATCGAAGGGGTAGAAAGTGAAAATAGGTCGGTTCTTCATACGGCGACGCGAGATTTTTTTGAAGAACGGATGACAGCGCCCCTTGCTAAAAAAGCGGCCGATCTTGCTAAAAAAGAATACGATAAGCTGGCTGTATTCATGGAAAAAATTCATAAAAACGGCTCTTATACCGATATCATCCAGGTAGGAATTGGTGGCTCCGATTTAGGGCCTCGTGCCCTTACAACTGCTTTGGAAAGATTTCATAAGCCGGGAAGGAAGGCACATTTCATCTCCAATGTGGATCCCGATGATTCTATTTCCGTTCTTAACAGGGTCGATTTAAAAAAAACGTTGATTGTCGTTGTCTCTAAATCAGGGGAGACGCTGGAGACCCTCACTAATGAAGCTTTTATCCGAGATCGGTTAAAAAAAATGAGCCTGGATCCTAAGAAACATATTATTTCTGTAACGGGAAAAGGATCTCCCATGGACGACCCTTCTCGATACCTCGCTTCTTTTTATATCTGGGATTACATAGGAGGCAGGTATTCTGTTACCTCTATGGTAGGAGGGGTTACTTTGAGTTTTGTTTTAGGAATGGAAGGTTATCATAAGGTACTTTGGGGTGCCCACCAAATGGATCGACATGCTTTTATGGCTAAAGAGGAAGAAAATCTCCCCCTCCTTTCAGCGCTACTTGGTATCTGGAACCGAAATTTTTTACATTTGCCAACAGTAGCTATTATCCCTTACTCACAAGCCCTCAGCCGTTTTACCGCTCATTTGCAGCAGTGTGATATGGAGTCAAATGGAAAACATATCGATAGTTTTGGTAAGGAAGTGGAGTTTGAGACAGGACCAATCATTTGGGGAGAGCCGGGAACAAATGGGCAACACTCGTTTTATCAAATGATCCATCAGGGGACTACGACTGTCCCTTTAGAATTTATAGGGTTTAAAACAAGTCAGTTCGGTTGCGATCTCAAAGTAAAGGAAACCACTTCACAGCAAAAGCTTTTAGCTAACCTTTTTGCTCAATCGATTGCTTTGGCGGTTGGACAAAAAAGTGATAATCCCAATAAGACTTTTTATGGCAATCGTCCGAGCCGTATTTTACTTACTTCTCATCTCGACCCGGAGACGATGGGAAAACTCCTAGCTTTCTATGAGCATAAGGTGGCTTTTCAAGGTTTTATTTGGGGAATCAACTCTTTCGACCAAGAAGGGGTGCAGTTGGGAAAAGTCCTTGCAGGAAAGATCATCGACCTATTTGCAGGTAAGGGAGAGTTTCCTTTAGGGTCGGCTTACCTCTCCCTCCTCTAAGGTAATATGAAGGGCGTCTGGATGATGTTCTAAAATAGGGAAGGGGGCGGTAATAAACACTTGTGAAAATCGTTGCAATTCTTGTTGTAATAGCTTTAGCCGGATAGTATCCAGATGGACGCCAAAATCATCGATTCCCATAAGGGGAAAAGTATTGGTTTTCTGTAAAAGCCTTTGCCACTCGCCTACTTTTATCGCAAAAAGGGCAAAATCTTTCTGCCCTTCACTTCCATAGGACTTAGCGGAGAGATCATTGATAGAGATGCTTAGCTCGTCTCTGTGAGGGCCGGTAAGGGTGGAGGCGTAGAGGAGATCTTTTGCTCTAGTTTTTTGTAGATGAGAGAGATAGCCCTCTTTTTGGGGGAAAGAAGGGGAGAAGGTAAGGGTAAGTCTATCAGGTAGGGACATAGAGGCTAAAAGCTCCTGTAACTGAAGGGTCATCTCCTTTCGTTTGAGAAAGAGGTAAGAGAAGGAGGCTGCCATCCCTTCTTCCCAACATCCAATAGTGGTGATATCGTTATTTTTTAAAAGGATATTTCGTTGTTTCATTGCCTTATAAAAACGGTTCCAATGATCTAGATAGAGGGGGTCGTACTGGGAGAGGTGGAGGTTAAAAAACTTGCGGCGTATTTCCGGAGATCCCATGATCAGGTGGCCATCGTGAGGGGTATGAAGGACAGAAGGAATAGAGCCTAAAAGAGGGGTAAACGAAGGATAGACGGTGGCATTATGCTCTATTTTTTTTTCTTCAGGGGTATAGTAAAATTTCAGGGTTTCCGTGATCCCATTTTTTTCAATAATAGCTTCTAAATAGAAGAAAGTTTTTCCTTTTTGTATGAGCTCTTGCAGGCGAGGGGTACGGAACGACCTTCCCCAGCTTAAGAGGTGGATTGCCTCTAAGAGGTTGGTCTTCCCTTGACCATTTTTTCCGATAATGACATTAATCTTAGGGGAGAAATGGATCAGGGTCTCTGAGTAACTGCGAAAGTTACGCAAAAACAGGCTTTTCAGGTACATTGTCGTGGGTACGCATAGGCATGATGACAAAAAGGGCTGAGGTCGAGTCGGTGATAAGTCCAGGGTTGAAGGAATCGTTGATCGAAAAAGTGACCGTTTCATCTTTACTATGTTTTAAGATATTGAGGAAATAGTAGGGATTGAAGGCGACTTCGAAAGGCTCTTTATCGTAGTTGACCGGCATAACCACTGAACCCTCTCCTAGCTCAGCGGAAGCGCCATGGAGTTTGAGTTCCCCCGGGGTGAAGTGAAAGCGGATCGGGCTAGACATATCGGAGGTAAATAAAGAAACTTGCCTAAGCAAGGCTATCAATTCTTCTCGATGCAGTGGGATAGAGATTTTCGACTGTTTGGGAATAACGGCATCGATATCGGGATACTGACCTGCAAGGAGCTTGGTAAATAAGGTGAGTTCTTTAAATTCTAGTGAGGCTTTGTCAGGCATTAGACTTATAGAAGCCTCTTCAGAGGAGTCGTCGAGCATTTTTGCCATTTCTTCTACCGCTTTTAAAGGAAAAACATAGGAACCTTGAAAAGTAGGGTCGATTTCAATAGGAATAGAAATTTTGGCAAGGCGTTTTCCATCGGTAGCTGTAAAAGTGGCTATCCGTTCACAGATATGCAAGTGGACCCCATTGAAAATATATCTACTGTCATCGGTGCCCGCTGAAAAAGAGGTGCGAAGGATAAGCTCTTTCAGCTTTTCGGAAGGGAGGGAGAAATGGGGCGAATTGGAGAGGTCGGCAATCTGGGGAAATTCGGTGATACGCATTCCGTGGATTTTGAAGAAAGAGGTGCCGGCAGTAATTTCAGCAACTTCCGATCCTGAGGTACAGATTTTTATTTGTGGAACGGTAAGTTCTCGGATCAGCTGAAAAAAACTTCTGGCAGGGAGGGTGATCGAACCCTCTTCGATGACTTTCGCTTCGGCAAATAGCCGCATACTGACTGTAAGATCGGTTGCGGAAACTATCAACTGATCGTCGATAGCTTCGAGTAAAAGGTTACAGAGGATGGGTATGGGTGGTTTGTTAGGGATAATATTTTGAATCTTTCCTATGAGCTGCGCTAACAGCAACCTGGAGATCACTACATTCATTTTGTATCCTCATCAGTATTAGTCATTCACCTTAAGCAATCCATGGTCCATGTAAAGCGCGCGCTGCATTTCGATCAAGGAGCAGCTCTTTCGTCGGCCATAGCCATTTTTTGGCTATGGCCTTCTCAAGATCGTTTCTACTTCCCGGTCGAAGTTCGCTTTTGCTTCCATTGGACCATGGATTGCGTAAGGTGAGTTAGTCATCAAAAGATACGGCATTATAAATGCTTCTGTCAAGATTCTTGTCTTGCCCGTTCCATAGATCTTTTATCTTCTTTAGCTTGAATGGCTTTTCTTTTGTCATACGATTTTTTTCCTTTGGCAATGGCAATTTTTACTTTGACCCGCCCTTTTTTAAGATAAAAAGAAAGGGGGATAAGGGTAAAACCTTTTTCTTTCACTTTTCTTTGCAATTTTTCGATCTCTTGTTTATGCATCAAAAGCTTACGCTCTCTTCTTTCTTCATGGTTGTAAGAGGCGCTTCCCATCTTATAGGGGGCAATAGAGGAGGCGATAAGCCAAAGCTCCCCCCTTTTTACCGTTACATAGGCATCGACTAACCCACCTCCATGATTTTTTAGCGACTTTACTTCCGAACCTAAAAGGGCGATTCCGGCTTCAAAGGTATCTTCAATGAAGTAATCGTAAAAGGCCCTCCGATTTTTTACGAGTTCAGAATCCATAGATATTATTCAAAAAAAGTGCGGCCGAAAGGGGTGACGGAAAAACAGGCCTTTCCATCTACCTCTCCGATAGCTATCATTGCAGTTTCAAAGAGATATTCAAAGAGTATGGTTTTAATAAGGGTTTTTTCTCCTTCGGTATAACAGGGAAGTGTATATTTCCAACTTTTGCCATATCTTTTTAAAAGGACCTTATTATCTTCATGTAAAAAGATAGTGGTCCCTTGAATAAAGTCTTCCAAAAAAATCCAGCCCAAATGGGCGACCTCTTTTAGCCTTTTTTCCACTTCACGAATCGATTTATCGGTCAATCTTCGATAAAGATACAAAGCTTGCTCCTGAGAAGAGAGGGAGAACCACTGGTCGGGTGGTATTTTGATAAGCTGACATTTTTTTTGTACCTCCTGCCAATCAGGATCATTAGTAGGGGCTTTTCCCAAAAGGGCTAGCGTGATCTTTTCGACGAAAAAAAAGTCACTCGTCCACTTTCTTTTTACTTTATTTTTTTTGATTGGAGTAATTTCGGTTTTTTTTTGGAAAATGAGATATTCTTTCCACTCTCGAAAAGGGGTAACCGCCTCTTTCCACTCGTCTCCTACTAATATATAATTTAACGCGGCGATAAAATGAAATTCAAGGTAGAGGATATACTCTTCGAATTCTTCGTGAGAAAGAGAATACTTTCGACACAAATCTTCTGCAAATAAGATAAAGTTCGGGGCATGGAAGATATCTTGGATCATTTGGGAAAAAATGGGGTCTTCCGCTTGTATCTCTAGAAGGTGGCGCTGGTAGATTTGCGGGGTCAAAAGATACTTCTCAACGATAGACTCAAAGATGTTATTGGAAGTTCTTGGGATCGAATACCACGTAGGGAGGATATGGATAGGAACTTTTTTCAAAAGGACCTGAAGCGCTTCCATATCGGGGTTAAAATCCACATTGAACTTATGCATCTCCGATTCAAAGTACTTTCTCATCTCTTTATCTATATAAAGGAGCTCTCCCTGAATGGTAAAAAGTGAAGTTCGAGTCAACTTTTGAAGTATCGGTAGCAGCTTATCGAAAGAGAGTTCTAGGCTTCTCGATAGTTTAGCGATGGGGATTTTTAAAGGGTTGTACAGGATCTCTTGGATCACATCGACTTCTAGAGTGGAGAAGGTAGACATGAGCAAGCGGTTTGCGATGTCTTTTTGATACGGGTAATCCAAGAGGTTGATTTTATTTTTACGAGAAGAGGAGAGCTCTATCATAAAAAAAAACTATAGCGATGAAAGCTATTCTTGACAAGGGAGGGGGGGAGAGGCTACAAAGGGGGAATGGTGAAGAAAGGGACAGGGATATTATTATTAGCTTTAGCGGTGCTTACCTCGTTTATCACAAAGAAATCGGTAAATGAGGTCGAAGCGGAAAAGCTCATCCTTCGTAATTCAAAAGGAAAGGCGATGATTCACTTGGGTTTTGAAGGGGATGTCCCTTATATTTCCTTTATCAGCGAAAAAGGGATCTCTTCTTTAAAGTTATCCGGAGGCAGCGTTCCGGGGGTTTTACTCTCTAATGATCAAGGAAAAGTTATCAGCACATGGACCCTGCTTGGGGATGGGGGAGGAGGGATAGGTTTTGCCGATAAAGATGGGGGAGCTGCTGCCATCTTACGAGGGGGGGATACCCCTAGTGCCTCTTTCTTTGCTGCCCAAAATGAACCCGTTGCCGCTCTGGGTGTGGTGAAAGAGATTCCCCATCTGCTTATTGCAGGTAAAACGGGAAGCGAAGGGGTTTTGATCCATGGAGGAGAACCCTCTAGCTTTTTAGTCTTAGACGAAGGGGGCAAGGTGAAGATTCTCATTTCCAAACATGGAGTATATCAAGGAAAGCAAGAAAAGGAGAAAAAGGACAACAAGGTCTTTTCTTTTCAAGACCAAGCACAACTTTTTCCAAATGATAAGAGATCTTTATGAAGCAAAAAAAAGGAAATACTGCGGCATTTCAAAAGTTACGGAAAAAATGGGAGGCTATGGCTATCTATCTCTCTCAAAAAATCCCGGAGGGGAAGATTCATGATACACTTTATGATGAGCTGGTTTGGTTAAAAAAACAGCTCAAATATTACCAAGCCGTTAACGACCTTTCTGCCTTGACACCTTATTTTGATGAGGTCTCTTCTCATTTTCATTCTCAGAAAAAGCTGCAGAAGAAAACTACTAAGAGACTGGAGTCGAATGAAAATGAGGGATGAGATTCTCTACCTTAATCTCTCCTTTTTAGCGAAAGATTAGTCCCGGTGGCTCAGGAAAGGCCTACCTGATCTATGATGGGACTGTTTCGATCCCCCATTTGGTTAAAATTTTACCCTTGCTTCCCCGGATTTGATCTTTTTAAAAGTGCCTATACCTTAGTAGGATATGTCATTTTCAAAAAAATCAAACCGGCTTTGCAAGGCTCAAATTTTAACGGCAAAGCTAAAGATTTCAACAGTCCCATGGATGGTGCTTCCCCGGCTTTCTTCTAACTCACCTTACGCAATCCATGGTCCATGTAAAGCGCACTGCACTTCGATCAAGGAGCAGCTCTCTCGTCGGCCATAGCCATTTGGCTATGGCCTCTTCAAGACCGCTAACGCTTCTACTCCCCGATCGAAGTTCGCTTGCGCTTCCATTGGACCATGGATTGCGTAAGGTGAGTTCTAACTTGATGGGGCCAGTATGCCTCTAATTGTTTACTGTCTAACACTCTAGGTCTTGCATAAGGAATCTGCTCCCAAGAGGTATAAGAATGCTCTTGACCATCGCTTTCTACCAAGATAGGTTTTCCGGGTCTTTGTAAGATGTTCACATAGTGAGAACGAAGTCGATTTGGGCTGTAGGGCTGGAGTTGATAAAAGGTTCCATCATATTGGAAGCTGAGACTTTTGGAGAGCTTACGTGTAATAGGCAAGACTTAATCTGACGTTTGTGGTAAATTGAAAACGCTGATCACAAAGTTTAGGACGGCTGCCTCCATTTTTCAAAGAGAGAGAAGAGTCACTTCGATCACAACAAGCGAGTTAGATTCTGGTTTTGGAAACTCTCCATAGGCTAAGTCCGGGTGGATAAATATTTCTCTTTTTTCACCTACTTTGATCCCTATCAGGCCTTTTTGTAATCCCGAGATTGTTTCAGAAAGAGGGATGCGGATTCCGGCGGTGTATTCAGATAGGACCTCTCCACTCAGTGTTTTTTCTTTAAAAGAAATCAAAGGAGAATGAGCAAAACTACTAATAGATTCCCCTTTACCAGGTTGTATTACCTTGTAATACAGCTTGTGTTTAACCACCTCATTTATACCAGGAGTCGCTTCTAATTTTTGTAAGAAGGAGTTCGCCATTTGAAGATTAGAAGCAGCTTTTTCAGATGCCTTTTTCTCAAGAGCCTCCAATAGGGAAGAGTAACATTTATCTAACGATTTGTCCTTTATCCTCTTTTCATTAAGCTTGCTTAGTGTACTGACTAGCTCCTGAAAATCATATTCTCCCTCATAACTTTTCATCACATGCCAAAGAACATGGGCAAGGTTATCTGAAACCGACGATTGATTTTTTTTTAAGGACTGACTTTTATCTTCTTCCGAATAAGCAGCCATAGAAGAAAAAACAATTAAAAATACAATCCGTTTCTTCCAGCTCATCGTGCTGCTCCAGAAGTTAACATGCCTAAAATTGTTTCTAAAAATTTGTCCGATTCGTATATTTCTAAGATTGTTTTGTTTAAGTCATCATAGCCCTTGATAATAGCTTGTGTCTGATCCAATTGTTCATTTCCTAAAAATGACGACTTTTGCAGAGGCAGGAATGGATTATTTTTGTTTATTCCTCTGATCAATTCCATCTTTTCGAGAAGCACATTTAATTCACAAGCTAAAGGCGCTATTTTAAGATCGTTTTGAAGTTGGCATTTTGAGCAGATTGTTGAAGCTTTTTCCATTTCTATGCAATTCACCACTTTTGAAGGAAGAGATTTGACCTCGATG
>DAHXLK010000020.1 GCA_027366035.1 Chlamydiota bacterium | reverse complement strand
TGAACGACCCCTTTTATAGGACGGGAGAAATACAAAAGATTGAAAAATGGTAATTTTTATCCTACAAACAAAAACTCTTATATAATGAGAATTAACGGAGATTGCGTTATGTCTACTCTTGGAATTACTGCTTCTCAAACGACTACTGCTTTAATAACGGCCTCCTCGCTCGTCGGAGCTTTAGGAATGGCCTTAGGCGCTAGTTCTTATTCTACAGCTCCTGCTATTGCGGCAATAGCCATGTCATTCTTTGGTGCTTATGGATTATTGGCAAGCATGGCTTGCTTCTACCAATATCAAAACGATCCGAAACAGATGTTTCAAAATATGGGCAGGTACATGAAGTTTGCTGTAGCCGCTTCTATCGCTACTATCTTTTTCGGGTTTGGAAAAAATCTTTTAGATTGGCATAGCATAATTTTAATTCAGAAATAGACGTCGCTTCTCCTAATTGAGATTTTCTCCTCCCTAACCCTAAATTTTTTTAGCTATCTTTTTTTTGTCGGAGATTACAAGGAACTGTTGAAATCTTTAGCTTTGCCGTTAAAACTTGAACCTTGCAAAGCCGGTTTGATTTTTTTGAAAGCGACATTTCCTACTAAGGTATAGGCGCTTTTAAAAAGATCAAATCCGGGGAAGCAAGGGTAAAATTTTAACCAAATGGGAGATCGAAACAGTCCCTACAAAGTCGTCCCTGATTACTCACCTTACGCAATCCATAGTCCAATGGAAGCGCAAGCGAACTTCGACCGGGGAGTAGAAGCGTTAGCGGTCTTGAGGAGGCCATAGCCAAATGGCTATGGCCGACGAGAGAGCCGCTCCTTGATCGAAGCGCAGTGCGCTTTACATGGACCATGGATTGCGTAAGGTGAGCTGATTAGACTTCTTTCAAAACTCCATTTGCTGCAAAGCTGTACAAAAATTGCTAATTTTATCAAACAAAGCGAGCTTCGAAAGAAGTTGAATGGACCCTAAACTATTTTATCCATGGTCTATACATAACATAATAGATATAGTGATAATCACTACTAGAGAAAACTGAAACATTTTCCTAGCCCACAAAGGATCATTCGGCGTAGTAAATCCCTTTAAAGAAAGTACAAACCATACTGTTCCTAATACCCCCACACTCATCAGATACAGATACCCTGCATATTGGTAGACGGTTAACAAAATACAAGAGAATAAAAAGACAACGATATACCCACACATCTGCACTTTAGTGGCAAAAATTCCCTTAGCTATCGGCAAAATAGGGATCCCTGCTAGGGCATATTCTTTCGATCGGTAGATGGCGATGGCGAAGAAATGGGGCATTTGCCAAAAAACAAGGAGAAGGTAGAAAAAAAAAGCCCTTAAATCAAATACACCGTTAGCACCGCAGTAGCTAATAATAGGGGGTAGTGCCCCTGCAAAGCTCCCGATAAGGGTCGCATGAGAGGTATAGTATTTGCTATATGTATAGAGAACAACATAAATGAAAAATCCTAAAAAGGCCAAGATTAACGCTAGTCGCATTTTGGATAAAAGAGCTAAACCCATTAGTAACAAAAGTGAGGCCAAAATCAAGGCAGAAAGGACAGAAACCTTCCCACTTGCCAACCCCCTTTGTCTGGTCCTTACCATCTTTTGATCGCTTTTTCGATCGATGATATTATTGAAGATACAACTAGAGGCGATAATACAGCTCAGACCTCCCATAATCATGAAAAAGCTTATCGACAAAAAATCTTCGGGAGAAGCCAAAATAAAACCGGTAGTCGCCGTAATAAGATTGCCTAAAATAATCCCGGGCTTGGTCAGGAGAAGGTACGTTTTAAAAATTTTCATATATAAAATTTTTAAATCCCTTCATGTTCTTTCATATGATCCAGGTCCATGCCGGTCATTACCCGGTAATCTAAGCTATGCATGATCCATAAAGACCCCATCACAATGATAAAGGCGATAATAAGCATGAAAAGAAAAGAGACAGTATGCCAATAAGGGCTTTTTTCCATTGGCAATTGAAAGAAAAAGAAAAATTGGATCAGCATTTGTAAAAAGGCGATCGAGATAATGAAAATAGGGAGCAGGTTATAGGAAAACCAATGGTCTACCGCCGCAAAATAGATCAAAAAAATGAGGCCAAGAGAGAAGAGAAACCCGAAAAAGTAGTAGGTCGTAGAAGTCTTTGCCCCCCACTCCATCAAATCACCCCCAACAGATAGACAATTGCAAAAATAAATAACCAAACGACATTTAAAAAATGCCAAAAGAGGCGCAAAAGGGTAGTCCTCCTCATAGAATGAGGGGTTATCCCTCGAACGGCAATCTGCCCCATAAGGATAAGGAGCCACAAGATCCCCACACTAAAATGAAACAAAAAGATGCCGACTAAAGAAAAGTAGGCAGATAAAAAACCGCTTCTCTCCCACGTAGCTCCTAAAGAGTAGAAATGAAAAAAGTCGCCAAGGACAAGGGTAAAAAATACTATTCCTAACGATAAGGTGAGAGAGAAAAAGAAAATGGCCCTCCCCCTTCCGGTAGCTGCTTGGGTAGGTTCAATAAATAGATTGGAGAAGAGGAGGATAATAGTCTCTGCCAAGACAAGGGTGGGATCAAACAGCTCTTTACCACTAGGGCCTCCCGCTGTGTTATTATGCAAGATGACATAAGTAGCAAAAAAGCACCCAAATAGGATGCATTCGCTCATAATAAAAAGCCAAAAACCGAGTACATTTCTAGCAAAGAGCTCTTGCATATTATCTTGCGTCACAAGCTATGCCTTTTTGCAATTTTTGCCTCTAACCGTGCAACTTCAGAAGCAGGAAGAATGTATTCGAAATGGTCGTCCGAGAGGCGGATGATGAGACAAACCACTATAGAAATAAAAGTGATAATGGCCAGCCAGAACATATACCAAATCATCGCAAAGCCAAAGGCAAAGCTAAGGATCCCAATGATAAAGCCGTAAGGGGTGTTTTTTGGCATAAGGATATCTTCATAATCGGCACGTTCAACTAACCCTTTTTGCTTCATCACCCAAAAGGCGTCTCGCCCAGCAACTTGTGGGACAAAGGCAAAGTTATAAAAAGGGGGGGGAGAAGGGACCGACCACTCCAGCGTCCGCCCATTCCAGGGATCGCCGGTAAGATCGTAATTTTGTCTCCTTTGTTTAATACTTTTAAAGACTTGGATAAAATGAAGACCTACCCCTAAGCTGATGAGGGATACCCCCACTGCCGCCACGATAAAAAGCGGGGTCCATCCCAAATCGGCGCTATAGTGGTTGAGCCTCCTCGTTGCCCCCATAAGCCCCAGTACATAAAGAGGCATAAAGGCACATAAAAACCCGATAAACCAGCACCAAAAGGCCCATTTGCCATATTTTTCTTCGAGACTAAAACCGGTGATTTTAGGAAACCAGTAGGTAAAGCCCGCATAAAAACCAAAAAGGACTCCGCCAATCACCATGGAATGAAAATGGGCGATAAGAAAAAGGCTATTATGCACCTGAAAATCGACAGGGGCAATAGACATTAAAACCCCTGTCATGCCTCCGGTAGTAAAGATAAAGATAAAGCCTAAAAACCAGAGCATAGGTATAGAGAAATTGACCCTCCCCTTGTACTTAGTAAAGAGCCAGTTAAAGATCTTCACCCCTGTAGGGATGGCAATGAGCATCGTCATCATCCCAAAAAAGGCATTGACGTTAGCCCCCGCTCCCATGGTGAAAAAGTGGTGGAGCCAAACGATGAAAGAGAGAAAACAAATAGCAATCAGCGCCCATACCATCGAGACATAGCCGAAAAGTCTTTTTTGCGAATAGGTCGCGACCACTTCGGAAAAGATACCAAAAAAAGGCAAAATGAGGATATATACCTCGGGATGTCCCCAAGCCCAGATAAGATTGATATACATCATCGGATTCCCCCCCATATCGGGGGTAAAAAAATGCATCCCTAAAAACCTATCGAAAAAGAGCATCGTAGTAGTGGCGGTAAGGATAGGGAAGGCAAAGACGACTAAGATCATGGAAGTAATGATACTCCAAATAAAGATGGGCATCTTCATCAAGGTCATACCGGGACAGCGCATCTTAAAAATCGTCACCAAAAAGTTAATGCCGGAAAGGGTAGTCCCAATCCCTGAAATTTGGACCGTCCATAGCCAATAATCGACCCCTACCCAGGGATTATACTTGATCCCTGACAAAGGGGGATAGGCCACCCACCCTGCCCCCGAATATTTGCCGATGATTAAAGAGAGCATGATGAACATACCCCCGGAAGCAAATAGCCAAAAACCCAAAGAGTTCAAAAATGGGAAAGCGACATCCCTAGCACCGATCTGCAGAGGGACGATAAAATTGGCAAGGCCAAAAATTACCCCCATAGCTACAAAGAAAATCATCGTCGTCCCATGGGCGGTAAAGATCTGTTGGAAATGTGACGCCTGCAGATAGCCCTGCATATCGCCAATACTTGTCACCTGCTGCATCCGCATCATTAAGGCATCGAAAACGCCTTTAAAAAGCATCAAAACTGCGGTGATGAGATACATCACCCCTATTTTTTTAGGATCGACAGAGGTCAGCCACTCTCTCCAAAACCATTTCCACCGCCGATAGTAGGACAAAACGCCGATGACGCCGATTGCGACAACAACCATCGAAATCCCTGCTGCGGCCTCGATTGCATCTTGATGAAAAGCGTCTAATGTTAGCCTGCCAAAAATGTTCATTGATATTTTTCCACAATATAATTAAAAAGATCTCCTTTCTCCAAATGGTAATAGGAGACAGGGTTATCCTCACTCGGTTCTGCCAGCCTGCTATATTCTTCCATATCCAAAACTGCATGAGAACCCTTCGCCTCTTCTACCCAGCTTTGAAATTCTTCCTGCGAGCTTGCTTTCGCATGAAAAATCATGCCGGCAAACCCCTTCCCACTTAAATTAGCAGAAGAACCTCGGTAAATACCCTTTTCATTAGCGATCAGATAGAGCTCTGACCTTGTCCCGGGCATCGCGTAAATCTGTCCTCCTAGTTGCGGGATCCAAAACGAGTTCATAGGGGCATCGGCGGTAATGGTAAAATGCAAAGGGACATTTTCCGGAAACTGGAAAAAATTGATAGCGGCGATCCCTTCTTCGGGGTAGAGAAAAAGCCATTTCCAATCCAGGGCTACTACCTGGATTTCCACTCCTTTTTTATGAGGATCGATCGGTTTAAAAGGATCGAGATCATAGGCACTTTTCCAAGCAAAATAGCTTAAAACCACCACGATCAAAAAAGGAAATCCCCACCATAGGGTCTCTGCCAGATGGCTGTTATCCCAATCCGGGGCATATTCGGCCTTTTTATTGCTTGCCCGGTACCTCCAACTGACAAAGAAGGTCAAAATGAAAACAGGAATAACGATGATTAACATCAAGAAAGTGGCGATCCAAAAAAGATCTCTTTGCCGCGCGGCGATCCTCCCTTTTGGCTCTAAGACAGCAATATTAATGCTAAGAAGGTAAAAGAGGATAGCTATAAAAATGCCGACAGCCATCAAAACATAGAGAAAGATTTTTAATTTCTTACTCATCGTCTTTTAGTATAATAATTTTTGAAATCAGCGCAACTTGAGACCGCTCGCCTCACTCATTTTTGACTATCTAAAATGAGGTTGAGAAGTAATACATTGACCCTCTCTTCTCCAATAAATCCTAAAAAAGGGGGGTCGATCTTTTCAAACAGCAGCTCTTTTATTTTTTCTTCAGCGATCCCCCTAGCGGCAGCTACACGGGGAATCTGCAACAGGGCATTACGTACACTAATATCGGGATCTAACCCGCTACCTGATGAAGTGACCGCTTCCGCCGGAAGGAGGATATCTTCATTTAGATGATTTTCTCTTCGATATTCCTCTATTTTTTTTTGTATCTCCTCTAAAAGTTTTTTTGAAGTGGGAGCGAGATTACTCGCATTGGAATTCGCAGCGTCATAATTGGCGAAAGAGGGGCGAGGGTGAAAATATTTGGGGCTAACAAAAGCTTGAGCAATCTTTTCCGATCCTATTACTTTGCTTCCTAAGTGAAGGATAGAGCCTGAGGCCTCCTTGGGAAAGAAAAGAAATCCGATAAAACCCATAATAAGAGGATAGACGATGCCGCAAAGGAGGGTGAGTAAGAGAAGGTTGATACAAGAGATCCGTAATGAAACAAAAAACCCCTTCATACCCCTCCTAAAGAATTGATGAGAAGATCGATCAGCTTTATCCCCACAAAAGGGAGAATCACCCCGCCGAGCCCATAGATCAATAGATTTCTTTGGAGGATGACAAGGGCCTTTTCAGCAAACATTTTCACACCGCGAATAGCAAGTGGGATCAATAAGGGGATGACGAGGGCGTTAAAAATAACTGCACTTAAAACGGCACTACGAGGAGTTTGTAGCTGCATTAGGTTAAGAGCGTTAAGCGGAGGGAAAAAAGGGGTCATAATAGCAGGGATAATAGCAAAGTATTTTGCGACATCATTAGCTACCGAAAAGGTAGTAAGGGCCCCCCTTGTCATGAGGAGCTGTTTGCCAATTTCAATGATATCGAAGAGCTTGGTCGGATTGGAGTCGAGATCGATCATATTGCCTGCCTCTTTAGCAGCTTGCGTCCCCGAGTTCATCGCAACGCCGACATCTGCTTGAGCAAGAGCAGGGGCATCGTTTACCCCATCCCCTGTCATCGCCACCATCTTCCCTTCACCTTGCATCTTTTTCACCACTTCTAGCTTTTGCTCCGGAGAGACTTCGGCAATATAATCGTCCACTCCGACCTCTTTGGCAATGGTAGCCGCAGTGATCGGATTATCTCCGGTCATCATAATAGTTCGGATACCCATCGACCTCATCCTATGAAAGATCTCTTTCAACCCTTTTTTGATCACATCTTTAAAAAAAATAACGGCAAGAGCCTTCGTCTCCGTAGACAAAAGGATCGGCGTCCCTCCGGCTAAGGCATAATTTTTAGCCGCTTCTGCCAGCTCATAAGGGATGGGGTAATGGAGAAATTTTCCCATAGCATCGAGGGCCCCTTTCCGGATTTTTTCTTCTCCGATATCCGATCCCGACATTCTGGTTTTCGCGGTGAAAGGGATATTGACTATTTTTGGCGCCTTTTTAGGGATTTGCTCCGGGTATTTTTCTTTTAAAAAGTCGATGATGCTCCTCCCTTCATCGGTAAGATCCTCTATGGAGGAAAGGTAGGCGGCTCTGACACATTCTTCTATAGAAACTCCCGGAGCGATCGTTAACTCCGATGCTTTTCGGTTGCCCATAGTTACCGTCCCCGTCTTATCGATTAAGACGATATCGATATCTCCTGCTAGTTCGACCGCTTGCCCGCTCATGGAGATGACATGTTTTTTCATCAAACGGTTGATCCCTGCAATTCCGATGGAGCTGAGCAAACTGGCAATAGTCGTAGGGATAAGACAGATGAGGAGGGCCACTAACATCGTCACTGAAAAGTCGACAGAAAAATACCTGCCAAAGATCTCCATAGCTACGACGACGACAAGAAAGATAAAGGTAAGGCCGGAGAGCAAGATGGTAAGGGCGATCTCGTTTAACGACTTTTTCCTCTTTGCCTTTTCGATAAGGTCGATCATCCGATCGAGAAAACTCTTTCCCGTCTCGGAAGAGATCCGAATCGACACATGGTCAGATAAAAGCTTAGTCCCTGCAGTGACCGAGCTCCGATCGGTCCCGGCGGCACGAATCACAGGGGCCGACTCTCCTGTCACCGTCGATTCATCGATAGACGCAATCCCCTCGATAATCTCTCCGTCTCCGGGAATAATTTCTCCTGCAGATACGACTACGACATCTCCTTTTTTTAGCTCTCTTCCATGAATCGTCTTGATACTGCCATCGGTCTGTTGGATATGAGCTTCTATCTCTTTACGGTTTTGTTTTAACGAGTCAGCTTGGGCTTTATTTCTTGCTTCTGCTATCGATTCGGCGAAGTTGGCAAAGAGAACCGTTAGCCACATCCATCCGGATACTTGGATAAAGAAATAGAAGTTTTCTTTAGTTATAAAAAGGCTTTCATACAGAGTTATTAACGCCCCAATTTCAGTCAGGAACATGACAGGATTCTTGATCAACAGAAAAGGGTCCAACTTTCGAAAAGATTTTCCTAGAGCTGGCAAGAAGAGTTTTTTATCTATCATGGGAAAAGAACCTTTTTTTGCAGGTAAAATTCTTCCAATATAGGGCCGATGGTCAGGGCAGGGAGAAAGGTTAAAGCCCCCACCAAAAGAATCACTCCTACTAATAAAGCGATGAAGACAAAACTCGATACAGGGAAAGAGCCGGCAGTGGTCGGATGGAGTTTTTTTTGGACGAAAGAGCCGCCAAGGGCAAGGACGGGTAAGAGGATAAAAAATCTTCCAAATAACATCGCCAATCCTAAGGTTAGGTTATACCACACGGTATTTCCGTTTAGTCCGGCAAAGGCGCTTCCGTTGTTGGCCGAACAAGAGCTATAGGCATACAAGATCTCGCTAAAACCGTGAGGGCCGGCATTCCCCAGCTGCTCTTTCCCCCAAGTAGAAGAGCAGCTCCATGAGGTAAAGAGATGGACTAGTAAAATATAGGAAAGGAGGCCAAAGACGATCATCTTCACCTCATAACCTTCGATCTTATTGCCCAAGTATTCCGGCGTCCTTCCTACGATGAGCCCTGAGATGAAAATTGCGAGCAAAATATAGAGGAGAACACTAAAAAGTCCGGCTCCTACCCCACCAAAAATCACCTCTGAGAGTTGGATATTTAACATCGGTATCATCCCCCCGATGGGTGTTAAAGAGTCGTGGGAGCAGTTGACAGCGCCGCAAGAGACAACGGTAGTCGTGCAAGCATAAAGGGCAGAGGAGAAGATCCCGAACCTTTCTTCTTTACCCACCCAGTTGCTGGGGCTAATCCCTAGATTTTGCCATTCGGGATTGCCTTTATACTCGCAAAAAGAGCAACCAAAAACACCTATAACATACAAAAACATAAGGGCTGCTATGATGCAAAAAGCATGAGCGGTATCGCCTATTTCTTTTCCGAAATAGTAGATTTGCGCCGTCGGAATCAGAAGGATTAAAATCACCTGCAAAAAGTTAGAAAAAGGGGTTGGATTTTCATAAGGGTGGGCCGAATTGGTATTGGTAAAACCGCCGCCATTGGAGCCGATAATTTTAATCGCCTCTTGCGAAGCAATCGGCCCTTGAGCGATGAGCTGGGTATTTCCTTCTAATGTCTTTGCCTCTACATACTTTCGAAAATTCTGCGGTACTCCGCAAGAGAGAAAGACGGTGGCCATAATAATAGAGAGGGGAAGGAGAAGGTAGAGGATGATTCTTACCAGATCTACCCAAAAATTGCCTACCGTCTCTTGTGATTTTCTAGCTAACCCCCGGACCAAAACGGCAGCGGCTGCAAGCCCCACTGCCGGAGAGGCAAAATTCTGCACCGTAAGGGCTGCCATCTGAGAGAAATAAGATAAAGTCACCTCTCCGGCATAGTTTTGCCAGTTCGTATTGGTCATGAAACTCACTGCGGTATTGAAGATGAGGTCCCAAGAGGGAGAGGAAAGCTTCTGTGGATTAAAAGGGAGATAATATTGAAAAGCAAGTATCACCGAGAAAAAGACAAGGGAGATCAGACTAAAGCAAAAGAGCGAAAAGAGATACTGGGTCCATCTCTGTTCTTTTTTGTCACATCGGCAGCTCCAATAGATACATTCTTCTATCGGCTTTAAAACAGGATCCAAAAATGTAACGGCTTTGGGATCTAACACTTTGTAAATATAGGAACCCAAAGGTTTTACCAATAACAGTACCGCCGCTATAACCGTAATTAAAAGAAGGTAATCTTGTAAGAACATATTCTAAAAATGCTCCGGCCAAATGATCGTGGTGAGAAGATAGAGTAAGAGGGCACAAGATATACCAAAAAGGACCGTCTCGAAGACAACCATAGCTCATTTCCCCTCATGGAACTGTTTCGATCTTCGCAATATGGTTAAAATTGATGATTGCAAAGTCAGTTTTGATTGTTTCGAAAACGACATATCCAATTGAGGTATAAGCACTTTGCAAAAAATCAACCCGGATTCGCAAGGCTCAAATTTTTTTTTAGCAAAGCTAAAGATTTCCACAGTCCCCTTATAGAGAAGAGCTATATTTTCTTTAGATTAATAAATCAAGTAGTATACCGTAATCGTAATATGGAAAAGATATCCCCAAGGCATCCATGGGAGGCAAGGCTTGTCGTAAGCCTTATAATGTTAGTTCTGGCCTTTATCGGTCTTGTAATAACTCAAGTCCATTCTACAGGCAGCTTTGATTATTGGAAATGGGTCATTCCTATCTATGCGTTTCTCGCCTTATGGCTTAGTTGGTATGTAAGAAAACAGATGCAAGTCTTAAAGCCTGTGTCCCTGTGGCACGAACTCCTCCACTGGCTCGGATTAATAGCTACGGTTTTATTGGTCTCTCTTTTTGTAAATATTGGCATTATCAGCAGATTTATTGCCGGCCTCTTCGATTTGACCTTACTTTCTCTTACTCTATTTATTGCCGGGATTTATATAGAGATAACGTTTGTATTTGTAGGGATCATCTTAGGAGTCTTTGCTTTTTTGGTCGCCTTTGTCGCCCAATATCTCTATGCTTTTTTGATCCCGGTTCTCCTAGCGGGCGCTTTAATTATCCTCCTTACTATTTGGATGTCTCATAAACAATTTCTTTCTAAATAAGGGATATCTTCCTAGCTCTCCACCTCGACTCTTCTAGGGAAAAATGGACAGGGACGCAATTATCGATCTTCCAATCGTCCTCGACTTCCATGAGTGAACACATGGCAAAGTGGACGCCGCCATGAGCTATGATGAGGACGGGACCTTCATGCGATAAGGCTAAGTTGAGCCCCTCTTTTACTTGATGGATAAATTGTAGCACCGATCCTTCGGCTTTCTGATAGGTCTCATACCCTAGGCGGGTCATTTCTAACCATACGTCGCCGCTGCATTCTGCAAGATGGGGGATTTCGACCCTATGGGCCAAAAGTTCACAGGTGACAATCGCTTCGGTCTCTTTGGCCCTTTTCATAGGGCTATGACAGATAGTTTTGATAGGCAAGCTGCCGATAAGACGTATGATCTTTTCGGCTTGTCTTTTCCCTCGCTCATTGATCGAAATATCGCCGTGGTGGACCAATCCTAATACATTGTGGTCGGTCTCTCCGTGCCGAAGATAGTAAAACTCTCTTTGAGTCAGCATTTCAAACCATTTTCTTTACATCTAATATCGCATCAAGTCGTTTCGCTGTCAAAAACTTAAGTTTTAGACAGGCCTCTTTAATTGAAATTCCTTGTTTTATAGCGAGCTCTACTACTTGCCTCCCTTTTTCATAACCAATTATCGGATTCAAACGGGTGACAACCATGATCGACTCTCTTACATTTTCTTGCAGCTTTTTCTTATTAGGCCTTATTCCCCTCACACATTTTTTTGCGAAATTCTCCGCAGCCTCAGAAACGAGATGGATCGACTCTAAAATATTGTAGATAATTACCGGCTTATAGGTGTTGAGCTCTAAAACACCTCTTGATCCAGCGATAGCAACTGCGGCATCATTGCCCATCACCTGTACCGCTACCATCATAAGGGCCTCGCACTGCGTTGGATTTACTTTACCGGGCATAATCGAAGAACCGGGTTCATTGGCTGGCAAGGAAATTTCGGCAAATCCGCTCCTAGGCCCTGAGGCCATTAAAGACACATCTCCCCCTATTTTTAACAAGGATATCGCTATCTGCCGAAGGGCAGCGCTAAAAGCTACAAGAGGATCATGGGCCCCTATGGCGGCAAAGAGATTTTCCGCTTGGACAAATTCGTGATGAGTCCATTTGCTAATAAGCGCACAGACTTTTTTACCAAATCTTTTGGGAGCATTAAGCCCTGTACCTACCGCAGTCCCCCCTAATGCTACTTGTCCAAGGCTAGCTAGCCCCCCCTCTATCCCCTCTATCCCCTGTTTTATTTGTGCCGCATAACCGGAAAACTCTTGACCTAGTGTAATCGGAATAGCATCCATCAGATGAGTCCTCCCTATTTTTATAAGAGATCGAAACTCCTTAGATTTTTGTAAAAGAGCGTGGTGAAGTGTTTGAAGATGTGGAAGTAATTTTTTCTTAGTAAGGAGGACTGTTGCGATATGCATCGCAGTAGGGACAGTATCGTTGGAAGACTGGCTTTTATTGACATCGTCATTGGGATGAATGGTAAGGTCCGGATAAAGCTCTCTTGCCCGTAAGCTAATCACTTCATTGACATTCATATTGGTCTGTGTCCCGGATCCTGTCTGCCATACCGACAGGGGAAAGTGGCTATCTAACTTACCCCGAAGAATCTCCTCACAGACCTTTACTATGACCTTCCGTTTTTTTTTGCCGATGGTATTGACCATCGCCGCCCCTTTTTTCACCATCGCGAGGGCATAGATCAACTCTAAAGGAATTTTATGGGAAGCTATAGGAAAGTTTTTAAGGGAGAGCTCGGTTTGCACCCCCCAATACTTTTTTTTGATCACCATATCTCTTTGTGTAAAGGAAAGTTGTAATTGTGATCAAGTTAAGAGTAAACTATACTTTTTCCATGTTACAAAGCCTCATTGCAGCCCTCGCCCTCTTTTCGATGTTTTTTGGCGCCGGAGATTTGATTTGGCCCCTCATCTTGGGCGGGGCAAGTGGCAATAGCAACCCTTATGCCCTCTTAGGGCTCCTCATCACAGGGGTTAGCCTCCCCCTTCTCGGACTTATTGCCATGACCCTCTTCCAAGGAAGGCCTATGGAGTTTTTTGGACGTATCGGAAAAATCCCTTGTCCAGTCCTTATGTTCGTTATCCAGGCAATACTAGGGCCCCTTGGATCTCTTCCCCGTATCATTGCCCTTTCCCATTCCATGCTACGGCCTTACCTTCCTGCTATTTGCAACCTCACCTTCTTTAGCATTATCTTTAGCGTTATCCTCTTCTTGTTTGTGTTAAGGAGGCAGAAGATTATCTCGACCCTTGGAATAATCCTTACCCCCCTCCTCCTCCTTTGCCTTTGCTTTTTATTTATAATGGGCTTTTCTCATCCTCCGCAACCTATTAGTGCAGGGATACCTCCTCTTGATGCTTTTACCCTAGGATTACGGGTGGGTTATAATACACTAGATCTGATCGCCTCTTTTTTCTTTGCTCCCTTAATCCTCGCCCATTTCTCTAAAGAAAAAAACCCGAAGATCCTCTTTAAAAGGGCTTTGCAGACATCGATTATCTCTGCCCTGCTCTTGAGTAGCATGTATTTTGGCCTCACTCATCTCGCTTCTCTTTACACCCCTTACCTACCTTTTCATCTTCCGGAAGAGCGGCTTAGAGAAATTGCCACTCTGCTCATCGGTTCAAAGGGTGGGGTTGTCGCTTCCTTAGCTATTGTCCTTGCCTGTTTAACGACCGCGATCCCTCTGGTGGCCATTTTTGCCGATTACATCCGAAACAGCGTTGGTAAAGAAAATATAGGAAAGGTCCCTTCGATCCTTGTGGTTTTAAGTATATCGGCTATCATTGCTAACTTAGGATTTACCGGAATTGCTAACATGCTCTCTCCGATCTTACAAATTCTCTGTCCGGGACTTATCGTCTTAAGTATCTTAAATATTCTCCATAAGCTCTATGACATGAAAACGGCCAAAACCCCTGTCTATACCGCTTTCTTCCTCTCGATGCTTGGTTATTCATTTTTTCTATAAGGGACAGTTTCGATCTTCGCATAGCCATTAAAATTTGAGCCTTGCTTTAGCCGGTTTGATTGTTTTGAACGTGACATATTCTACTAAGGTACTCACCTTACGCAATCCATGGTCCATGTAAAGCTAGCTGCACTTCGATCAAGAAGCAGCTCTCTCGTCGGCCATAGCCATTTGGCTATGGCCTCCTCAAGACCGCTAACGCTTCTACTCCCC
>DAHXLK010000013.1 GCA_027366035.1 Chlamydiota bacterium | reverse complement strand
TTTTCGAGAAGCACATTTAATTCACAAGCTAAAGGCGCTATTTTAAGATCGTTTTGAAGTTGGCATTTTGAGCAGATTGTTGAAGCTTTTTCCATTTCTATGCAATTCACCACTTTTGAAGGAAGAGATTTGACCTCGATGGGAAGGCTTCTTAAATTTTGCGACAATTTATCCCTTTTTATAAATGCTTTCACATTCTCCTTCCCATACCCATACAAGAGGCCTAGAGCCTCATAGTAAGTAAGCGAGCAAGGGGCATTAGAGTGATAATACCCAAATTGACCATGGCATAATAATTTTAAGATTTTTTTAGCACGGAGTTTCTTTCCCACTAATTCTTGAAAAAGAGGGAGATTTTCTTTAATAACGGCATACGTTTTTTTTTTATTTATTAATAATATAGCAAAAAATGTATCGTGTTCTATCTTGATAAGGCTGTATCTTTTCATAGGGAAAAGATCCTTATATTTCTCCCAAATGCTCCAACCTTTTTTATCTAACGCCATCAAAAATAAGTGCTTTTCAGGCTCCTTATAGAATTGGGGGAAAACCAATAGATTCAGATTGTAATCAATACTCCCCATTGGTTTTCGATCCAATAGAGTATAAGCAAAATCTCCATGATAAAATAATCTTCTAAAGAACCGGGTTAAGCTCTTTCTCTCTTCGAATGGAATAGAGCAAAGGCGGATTTCTACTTCTTCCTTTAAAGCGAGATCTTTTGCGCTCAAAGATGCGAACAAATGAAAGATAAAGAGGGAAAAAGGGAGAAAGAGCTTCATTGCATTTACTCAATTTTAACGAGACATATCGCTTAACATTTTAATCATTCGGTCCTAGAGGCCCTCAAGGCCAGCCACAGTACCAGCAGTTGTCTCTTTTAGGGTCGTTATATTTCCCACAGTTACCGCATTGCCATTTAGGCTCCTTTTTATAGGCGTAATATTTGTTGTCGACCTTATCAAAAAGAATCCCGTCAACTTCAACAAAACTTCCTGCAACCTCTACCCAAATGCCAGAGTGATCGAATACAACTCGATGTAAATCTACGCAGAGGTTTTCGCAACAATTTCCAAAAAGTGAAGAGGTTGCGATTAATATACACATCGCTAAAAACCAGATTGTTCTCATAAAAATTCTCCTAACATTGGATGATTACAAAGAATTTCTCTATTTCCAGCAAGTTTTTGATGCGACACATTCTCATTTCCTTACAGAAGAACAAATCATCAAAATTTTAGAAGAAGGGCGAGCAGAGATAAAGACAGAAGAGCTATGCCGTAAATATGGGGACTGTTTCGATCTTCGCTTTTTCGTTAAAATTTGATCCTTGCTTCCCCAGATTTGATCTTATCGAGTAGGAGGGAGCCTCGCGACTCCCGTCCTCTCACACCACCGTACGTACGGTTCCGTATACGGCGGTTTCTTCTAAGTTCCCTGTCAGCTCTTCCCATAGCTTTCGCAGAGGAGTGTATCCCTGCATTTCCAACTTTATAGATGGGCTGTACTGATGGCACGAATTTTTGAATTTTTTCCCCTTTCTTGTCCCAAATGTACCCACCCCATGCGGATTATCTCTTTTATCCAAGATCGTGATGCTATAAGGAAAATTTTGACTCATCTTGATGAGCCCTTTGAACCACCGATCATTGCTCCTGCAAGGGGTCCCCCCGAATCGGAATATCTTTATGATCAAATAAATGAATAACCATTAGCCTCTTCAAAAAAGGCATATAGAATCTCTTTGTCTTTTACGTATGTTTCAGGAAATTTTTTAAGAAAAACTGGCGTTTTCAAAAGAAGTCGCCGCCCCTTTCCTTCCCTTTCCTTCAAGGAAAGGGGCCTTTTCTTTTTTCTTAGTCTCTTTTGGGTGCTTTAGCCTTTGAAGTTTCGATAAAATCTTCCTAGACAAATGCCATTGAATTTCCTATCCTTTTTAACCCCTATCTCCGCCTCTCCTTTTACTTTGGGGTTCCTGCGGTAGCGGTGCCTATATTTATTTATTGCGTTTATAGAAAAATTAAAAAATAGCCTGTCAATCCAAAGTTAAACTGTCACCTGAGTTCATCGGCATCGTAACCCTTGTCTGCCTCAAAAATCGGAATCTTTCCAAGTCGTTCCTGCACACTTTCTAGCCTGGTGTGCACTTTGTCTAGCAATGGTTCCACTTGCTGACGTGCATCTCCATTTGCCGCGGTGCTTGTTAAAGCCACCGGAGAACCGTTCCCATCTACGAGCAGATGGGTAGTTGTCCCTTTTCCTTTGAATCCGTATTCAGTTTCCTCGCCTCCGCCCTTCCCTCTGGAAAAAAAAACCATCGGCAGCTAGCCGTTCCCAGTTTAGTAAACCCGCAAGGTCTGCTGTTTCAAGCAACGCTTGCAGTAATTTGTCCAATGTGCCCTCTTCTGACCATCGCCCTAACCATCTGTGTGCAACAGAACGAGAACCCCACTGTTCTCCCCTGGGAACATCACACCATCTTGATCCAGTAATCAACACCCATAAAATTGTGTTGCAGACTGGCCTCCAAGGTGTATGAGGATGTCCTTTACCTCTTTGCACAGGGTCTGCCGGCAATAACGGCGTGATCATTTGCCATTGTGCATCAGTCAGTCCCTCGAATCTTCCTTTCGTCATAGTATGTCCCTCCTAACAAAAAGAAAGACATTCTACAGACTGTCAAATCAAAAATCCATTACTGGGATAGGCTCATTAATACAAATACAGCCAGACCTTGTGAGTATTCAGAATCACGATGGAAAGACTGCCCCAGAGCTCAGATCGCTCTTTGAGGCCAGTACGGAACCAGCGGTCCTAAGTCAGCCCTCTACGGGGTATCAATTTGGTGATTTGACTCGAGAGGGGATAAGGCGTGTCCGTCCAAATTTCAACCGGTCCGTGGATGCTGTGAGGAGATGTAGATTCGGAGATGTTACACGTTACGTTTTAGAAAATGCTTTTGGACAATGACTCATCAAGCTTCTCGCTTCGCGGGGACGTTATGATTTGCTCGCGGCTTCCTCTGCTTTTTTCCCCATAGCTCGGTATAAAGGGTCAAATAGATCCTGGGAGTATTCCAGCAATTTTTGCATAGCATCGCTCTGATAGACTTGTAATAGCCGAGATATATCTGCATCGGTGAGTCTATTTTTTATCTTTGCCACAAATGGTTGCAAGAACTGATTACTAGTAAGTAGAGATCGGAGTTGATCTTTGGATCGAATACTCAATTTTTTCCCTAAAATAGCCGTTTGCTTGGAAAAAGTATCCATCCAAGTATCTAGAGCTTTTTTATGCAAACATATCGCTTTAATTAGCTCAATTACATGCTCATCAGAAATAGTAGCCATATATGTCCTATTTTTCGAATTGTTCCAATATATTTCTCTTCAAGGAGGAAACGGCAGGGGAAGCACTGCCCAACAAGCATTTACACAAGCTATCAGCGAGGGAGCTGCTGCTCCTGCAGTAGCTGCTGTAGCAGCAGCAGCTACAGCTTCACAAGCAGCTATACAGGCAGCCCATGCAATAGGACCAGCATCTGCAGAGGGCAATAATGATAATACGGTTATCGCCCCAAGGGCATAACAAGCGGTCTTAGAAGCTGCCTCAGGCAACGAATATCTGGAATATCTTGATAATGCTGGCAGGGTCTCTTTTTGCTCAAGATAGGGCTTACCAGAAGTAAATGGCTCAATCATAATTCCCTCTTAATTAAAAAACAAAACAACCATATCAAACCATTTAATTATAGTGCAAGAAGGTGACGGCTCTGTCAGGTGCTCCCGTTAAAAAGGATTTTTAAATGACAGAGATAGGTCGCTGAAGAATGAGCTTTTTTGGAACAAACCCATCCCTGCTAATTCGGGCCTCTCAGCTCTCCCAAGGTCGCGTGAATTACACCCCCTCGAACCAAAGCACCATTTTGAGCTTCCCC
>DAHXLK010000005.1 GCA_027366035.1 Chlamydiota bacterium | reverse complement strand
TGAGGTTTTATCCTCGGTTATTATGAGAATGTTAAATTCTCAACTTTGTGGAGAATAATACTACCACGTTTTAAAGGAGCAACCCTCTTTTGCTAGCAATTTGTATCACGCTAAGACAAAAGCGCGATTACAGTATGTCCCATAAAGGCTTCCTTACCTTTCCGACTCAGGTTTCATGATTCTAATAGCTTATTTTTCGCTTGCTCCAAAATTTGTAGGGCTTCATCGTATAGGAATTCCCAATGTTTTTGCCTTGGATGAGGATAAATTTGGATGATTAATTCATCGCCTTTTTCTTGAGAAATTTCTGCCCACTGAACCCCTTCATACAAAATTTCAGCTACAAGGCTCTCTCTATCGGAAAGACTCGCTACGGTTACACGGAACTTTTCCATCTATTATTCCCCTATGGTTCTAGAAATCCAATAAATTCTTCATCAACAGTATAACGTGCCCCCCCCCCAAGGCTCGGTGCATAAATATCCATAACTTTGCCAAATCTACTTAATTCTCCATAAATGACCGTTTTCTCAGGATGATTTAGAATTTTCTCTAAAATTTCCTGTGCTTGTTCGTTGACTTTTTTAGGATCTATCGGTCCCTTAGAAAAGAAAGAGCTTTTTGTTCCCAATTTTTTAAGGAGTTTATTTTTGGCTTGTTCAATAGTCTTTAAAGCTTCCTTAAAGGGGCTGTTTCGATCTCCATTTGGTTACAATTTTACCCTTGCTTCCCCGGATTTGATATTTTTAAAAGCACCTATAACTTAGAAGGATAAGTCACTTTCAAAAAAATCAAACCGGCTTTGCAAGGCTCAAATTTTAATGGCAAAGCGAAGATCGAAACAGTCCCATGTTTCTAATAAACCTAAAATTATGATAATAAAAAATTATGACGACTCCACAAAGAAGACACCGTAAAACACCAAAGATTATCCCCACAGAAAATCATAAGCTTACCAAAGAAATTATCCGCCTAGATCTTCAAAGGATTACCCTTGGAATTCAACAAGGAATTGCTATATCTCAGATGCATTTTCTCCTTATAGAAACCAAGAGAGAGATAGATAAGCTACAAGATAAAGAGCTGGCGAAGGCTTTTGATGACCTTATCGCCACGATACATACCTACTGGCCGTTAGATGAGAAAACTCCATGGGATACGTTAGAAAAGGTAGGACGCATATTTGCCTTTATCGATAGGCAAACAATTTATTAGCATGTTTTAGATACCATCTCACTGTTTTTCTTAAACCCTCTTCTAAAACAACTTCAGAGCGCCATCCCAATTCTTTTTGTAGTTTATCTCCATCGATCGCATAGCGAAAATCATGACCGGGACGATCTTTTACATATTTAATCAGCGAAAATAGCAAAGAATGTTCTATAGAAGCTTCTTCGGAAATGATTTTTAAAAGCAGCTGCAGCAGTTCTATATTGCTCTTCTCTTCGCCCCCTCCAATATCGTAAGTCTCTCCTAGCCTCCCTCTCTTCAAGATAGTCCATACAGCTTTGGAATGGTCTTCTACAAAAATCCATTGACGAACGTTTCTCCCCATGCCGTAGATAGGGAGGGTTTTTCGCTGTAAAGCATTTAAAATGAGTAAAGGGATAAATTTTTCTGGGTACTGATAAGGGCCGTAATTATTGCAAGAGTGGGAAAGAGTAGTTCGAAGACCATAGGTATGCCCGTAAGCTTTAACCAGGTGATCCGATGCAGCTTTGGAAGCAGCATAAGGAGAGCTTGGCCGATAAGGAGAGTTTTCGTAAAAAAACCCTTTTTCTCCTAAAGAACCGTAGACCTCATCGGTAGAGATATGGTGGAAATGGATGTGGGGCATCTTTCGCAAAGCTTCAAGTAACGAATAAGTCCCCCGAATATTTGCATCAAAAAAAGAAGAGGGGTTAGCAATGCTTCTATCGACATGTGTTTCGGCAGCGAAGTGGACAATACTATCGATCTTATAATCTAAGAGGAGATCTTCTACCAAGTTTTGACTGCAGATATCTCCTTGTATAAAGAAATAGCGCTTACAAGAGGAGACAGATTTGATATTATCTGTATTTGCGGCATAGGTGAGGAGGTCATAGTTTACAATATTTCCTTCAAACTCCGGCAAAGTAAGAAGGTAGCGGATAAAGCTAGATCCGATAAACCCAGCTCCCCCGGTTACTAAAATATTTTTCACTTCACGCATACAAGACATCTATCAAAACTCGGACTATTTGCATCCTTTTCCGAAAGGAGCGGGGTTTGTATTGGCCACTTTATCCCTATCTCGGGATCGTTCCATCGAAAAACGCCTTCAGTCTGAGGGTTGTATACGGCGCTTACTTTGTAATGGACTAGCGCCTGTTTACTCAAAACACAAAAGCCATGAGCAAACCCTTTAGGAATAAAAAATGCCGACGGATCTTTCGCATCGAGTATAACCCCTTCCCATTTACCGAAATTGGCAGAGTCTTTTCTCATATCAACTACCACATCGAAGATAGTCCCCCGCAATACTTGGACCAGCTTATCTTGCCCCGGAGTAGTTTGAAAATGCATACCTCGTAGAACATGCTTCCAAGAAAAGGAGACATTGTCCTGGACAAATTGGCAATCAATTCCCTCCCATGCATAATGGGGAAGGTTGTAGCTTTCAAAGAAAAAACCTCTTAAGTCTTTATGCACCTTAGGTTTAATCAGCCTTAACCCCTCTATCATGACTGCATAGCAACGATAGTAGCATTTCTTCCCGTCTTTTTATCTTTTCTATGGGAATAATAGTCCGGTGAAGTACAGTAGGTGCAAATCTCAGAGATTTCGATATTCTTTTTTTGTATCCCAATATCTAAGAGCTGATTTACCCCAATCATCCAAAGGTCAAAATATTGAGGTTTTTTCTGATACTCCCAAAAATATTCGGGAAGTTCCGTTTTGTAGTTAATAAATTCTGCATGATCAGGGCCAAGTGATGGGGAAATACAAACAATAAGGTCTTTAGGCTTACTGTTTACCTTTTGCTTAAGGGATTGTATTACCTCTTTATAGATATTTAGCCCTAACCCTTTATACCCCGCATGGACAGCAGCTATTACTTCATTGGCGGGATCGTAAATGATCGCTGCCTGACAATCGGCATGGGTAATAGCTAGCCCTACATCTTTCAGCCTAGTAAATAAAGCATCCGCTGCAGGTATTTTGCTAATATTTGCAGAGGTAATTTCTAAAACGTATGCCTTATGCTCTTGTTTGGCGTAGACGATCTGAGGCACTTTGATCACTTGGCGAACTAACTCTCTATTGGCCTTCACATTATCCGGATGGTCCCCGACAGCATCGCTTAAGTTCAATGAATGAAAAGGGGCCCTACTCAATCCTCCGTGCCTTAAAAAGACACCATGAGATATCCAAGGGTATTCTTTTAAAAGGTCAAATTCGAGCCACTGAAGTTTATCTTTGTCAAATTCCATTGGAGTTACGATACGAAAGGATAATTTATACAATCAACTATATCTACAAAAGGCTCACCGAAACTCAAGTTCCACATCACTATCATCATCTTCATCATCTTGTGATGAATTTTCATTTGCTTTGCTAGAATTGGACTCTTTCATTTTTTTCGATTTTTCAGTGTCATTTTTTGTTTTTGTATTGTTGTAGTTCGTTCCTGGCTTTTTGGCAGCTTGCTTTTGCTGAGTAGAAGGCTCAGATGTATCCATATCCTCGTCTTCAATATCTTCGTCACTATTCGTATCATCATTTTGGAGCATATTGTCACTTTGCGTTTTAGCCATCGAAATGATGGGCTCTATATCGCAAAAAGACTCGTCATTTTCTCCATACAAAGCACCAATAAACCCTAACAATACCAACATTCCACAGATTTTTTTCATACATTACCTCATAAGATATGAGGTTAAGCCTAATAAAAGGGGGAATTTTTTGTCAGCTAAAATGAATAACCTACCGTCAAGTCGGCGCCCGCATAAGTATAAGTGGTTTTAGGGATACCTAAATCGATACAGCCTACTTGATTTTTAGTATCCCCCGTTTTTTTCCTTAGCCAAAAGGGGGTTAAGGTAATATCCCATCTTCTATGAGATCCAAAAGTAAAAACAAGGGGTAGTTCTGCTAAAAACTGCTCCAATTTTTTGATCAAGATAAATCTAGCACCGGCGTACTCGGTAAGCCGTAAGGTTGCATCGACCTGCGGCATCCATTTAAAATAAAAGCCTATCGTGAACCACTTATTCCAATGCCAATCGAACAAAAATCCTATAGGGATATAATAAAGAAAATATTTGAAATGGTTAACCGGAACTATCTCTCTTTTTTGAGCAATATAGTTAAATCCGAAGCCCAAGTAGGGAGTAGCTACAAATGAAGCCCCTTGTAGGGCCATATAATTATACCCAAATCGGATCTCCCCTTCTCCGTCTTGAAATTTTCTATCGGGATAGCTCCCTTTAGTCACCGTTCCCTGGAAATAACATCCGTAAACTCCCGCATAAAGATTATGAAATTTTCTATACTCATAAGTACCTACGACGCCCCAAAGCGGGCCATCATATTTGACATTATTATCTGCATAAGGAAAGGTTAGGTTTTTATTTTCCCAAATTGCCATCCTTAAATTACAGCCGGCGGGTCCAATATAGAGTTTAGAAACATAATGCTCATTTGCTACAGCGACAAGGCTAAAGGCCAAGAAAGGAAGGATTAATCTATACATGGTCAGTCACTATAGTGTAAACTGCTCCCATGTTCAAGGGAAAAAAAGTAACGGCTATTTTGCTTTTGGGTGGAATTGGTCTCCGTTTTGGGAGTCCGATTCCCAAACAATTTCACCTTCTTGCCGGCAAGAAATTGTATCTCCATCCTCTTGAAGTCTTGCTTGCCGAACCTGCGTTAGATGAGATTATCCTTTGCTGTCCTGAAAATACCTTGCCTTTAGTCAAAAGAGACGTGGCTATTTATCAATTTCCGTTCCGAGTAATTGCAGGGGGAAAGGTACGACAAGAGTCGAGCTATCTCTCTTTGCAAGCTTGTGATCCATCTACCGATATTGTCCTCCTCCACGATGGGGTTCGCCCCTTTCTTTCCTCTGAAATCCTCACAGCTCACCTTGAAACAGCCTACCGGCATCCTGCCGTAGACACCTGCATCCCTTCAGCGGATACGATCGTCCTCTCTTGTAATGGGGAAACAATCGAAAAAATCCCTCCTCGTCATGAATGCCTGCGTGCGCAAACTCCGCAAAGTTTTTCTTTTCCCCTTCTTTTAAAGGCACACCATACGACTAAGCAAACCAATGCAACGGACGACTGTATGTTAATGATCGAAGCCGGCTATCCTGTCCATATTGTGCAAGGGGATGAGACTAACATGAAGATTACGACAGAGACTGATCTACTGCTGGCTGAGCAGCTTTTTTCCATAAAAACTGCAAGTTTGAGATTATCTCCTAGATAACTCACCTTACGCAATCCATGGTTCATGTAAAGTTAGCTGCACTTCGATCAGGAACTAGCTCTCTTGGACCATGGATTGCGAAAAGTGAATTTTTAATTTAAAATTTGTTTGAAGGCGTTAGGTAAACAGTCGACTAAGTCAGAGGCAATTATGCCGTAAGATGTTTTTTTCTTTACTGCTATTTCCCCGGCAAGTGCATGTAAATAGACACCTAATACTGCAGCTCGGTATGGGACCATCCCTTGTGCCATAAGCGCAGCAATCACCCCTGTTAACACATCACCGACTCCGGCTTTAGCCATCCCGGGGTCTCCTTTAGGGATAACTATTGGGCGCTCCTGTGGATGGAAAATAAAAGTAGGAGCTCCTTTTAAAACTAAGGTGATGTTTTTCTTTTCCACATAACCTTGGCATTGCTCCAAAAATTGCCATTCATGTTTAGAAATGTCCTTTTTTCCAAGTAGCCGGAGCATTTCTTGTCTATGTGGAGTAACCACACACTGTTCCGGCAAACCAACCTCTTGTTGCTGTGCCAAAATAAATAAAGCATCTGCATCAAGAACTATTGGCTTTTTAATTTTAGGTAATAGCTGTAATAAAAACTTTTCCGCTTCTTTATCCCGTCCCATACCGGGTCCAATAAAAATAGCATTTGCTTTTGCCATAGCCTCTAGCACTAAAGAAATATCTTTCAAAAACCATGGTTGAGAAAGGAGCTCTATTGGGGTGTTTTCCATTTCTTCTGCCATATCTGCAGAATAAAAAAGGCGGACTATCCCTGCACCTGCACGAAAGGAGGCCATAGAACTCAATTTTGCAGCCCCACTCATCCCTTTAGAACCGGCAATTCCCACTACATAACCAGCTTGATATTTATGACGATTTCGTACGACGGGAGGGAGCAAATCTCTCATTTTGGTCTCATCGACTAAATATCCCATAGCTTTTGCATGACCTAGGTAGGCTTGTGGAAGACCGAAATCTGCGTAAATAAGTTCTCCTACATGACAATATCCTTGCTGGATAAAAAATCCTAGTTTAGGAAGGCCCAAATATACTGTCTGCGTCGCTTTGACACTAGAGGTCATCACTTCACCAGTTGAACCATTAAGTCCGGAAGGGATATCGATGGCTAAGATGGGAAGATGACTCGTATTCATTTTTTGCACAACTTGTAAGAGGGTCCCTTCCAGTGTGCCCTGAAATCCGGTACCTAAAAGTCCATCAATTAACAAGCTGTTCCTCTCAAAAATGAGAGGGTGTACCGACTTTGTAAAAATGACCTCTCCTTTCATAGAAAGGAATCTTTGGCCTTGAATCCGGCAAAGAGGCGAGCACGCATCAAAGTTGAAAAAGTGAAAAGCCGTAACGGCGATATTTTTTTTTAGCAAACAAATTCCCGTTCGAAATGCATCTCCTCCTTTATTTCCTTTTCCAATCAGAAGGGTTACTTTTCCGGGAAGTTTATATTTATGGATAAAATCCATAGCTATTGCGGCTATTTTAGCTCCGGCTTCATCCATAAATCCTTCCTCACTACAACCATCCGCAATAGCAAGAGATTCAATCCTTTTCATCTCTTCTATTGTGACAATCGGCAATCCTTGCATGTTTTACAGATGCTCTTCTTTAATTGCTCGCTGAAGTAATGCCTTCACTGCATCTTTAGGATTCAAGTTGTGATAAATAATCGCATGAACCCCTTCGGTAATTGGGACGGGTATTCCATGTTTTTTGGCTAATTGCAAAGCGGAAACAACAGAATACATCCCCTCAACAACCATCCCAATTTTTGCTTTAGCTTCTGCAACTGTTAAGCCTTCCGCAATACACCTCCCAAATCGATAATTACGACTATGAGTCGAAAGGCAGGTTACGCAAAGATCTCCCATACCAGATAACCCATTTAATGTTGTTTCTTTACACCCTTTTGTTATCGATAATTTTCTAATTTCATGCAGACCTCGAGTCATAAGTGCGGCTTTTGTGTTATCCCCAAAACCTAGTCCATCGGATATTCCACATGCGATAGCAATGATATTTTTCATCGCTCCGCCAAAAGAGACTCCCATTACATCGCTATTAGGATAAATACGGAAATTTGGGGTCGTAAAAATATCCAAAATGGTCCCCATGATATCTGGAGTATATCCGGTACAAACTACAGAAGTAGGTAGATCTTGAATCACCTCTTCGGCATGGCTTGGGCCACTTAAAGCCCCTACTTTAGGGCTATTTTTTTCTTGAAGCAATTGACAAAGAACCTCTGGTAAAAGAAGCCCTGTATCTTGCTCAATTCCCTTAGAAGTGAGGATAATGGGGCAAGGCTTCGGCCTTACTCGTAAAACTAATTCCATTACAGGCCTTAACCCTTTAGAGGTGACGCTCTCTACTAAAATATCGGCAATATTTACCGCCTGAGATAAGTCGGAGGTAAAGGTAATGTTCAGAGGGGCTGTTATCCCTTTAAGTTTGGGGTGGGTCCTTGTTTCGGCAAGTTTTTTGGAAAAAGCTTCATTGCGGCTCCAAAGGGTAACTTTCTGTCCATTTTTAGCAAGCAAATAGGCAAGGCAAAAACCCCAGGTTCCCGATCCTAGATATCCGACATGCATAACTTTTGTACTTCTTCAATACTTTTTTGATCTTTTAACGGAGCAAAGCAGCGCTCTCTAGGATATCTCATAGCAGAAGACTTTTCAGCTAGAAAAAGCGCATCAAAAATAAATTTTTCTTTTTTATAGATCACTTTGCCATTCACAGTTTTTTTAATTTTATGATAGGGAAGATCCACTGCAGCTGCTTTACGTATAAAAGAGAGGCTAAAGCAAAAAAGATTACTATTACCAAAAGCTTTATTAAAAAAACACCCCTCATGTAAGTATTCCACAATTTTCATTTTCCCATGAAAAGAGAGAATCTTTCCTATTTTTTCTAAAGAATTTTTTGGTTTTACGGCGATTACCGTTACCTCATTTTGATGGCGAATATGAAACCCTAAAAGGGTGGGATGGAAAGGATGCGCTAATGGATTATCTACAGGAATGACGAAAAGATATTCAATCCCCATGGCTACAAAGTCAGGATATAACGTCGTGTAAAAACAAGGGTAAAGGGCACCGTTTCCATCAGGGACTAATAAAGCATCCCCATCGACAGGAAGCTCTGTTTGCGTAAAAAAATAAATTCTTGTCAGTCCAAAATTATTACTTTCTTTAAAAAATTGGAGGATCTCTTCCTTATTAGACGGAGAACACATGATGGCCACGGGCAGTGAAGAACTAATAGATCGTATTTTATCACAAAAAATGGCAAAAAGACTCTTGTTATTGAAAATTGGAAATAATCCTTTTGCTTTTGGATAGCCGAAACGGGTCCCTTGGCCTGCCGCCATAATAACACAGGCAGCTTTGCCTTTTTTTAACGCCTCCATACCTATTTTTTCATCATCACTGATAGGGTCCAGAGGGCAAAATGGGATATAATTTAGCTTTGCCAGCACCTCTTCTGCAGTAACAGAAGCAAGTGACTTATACTTTCCAATAATCGGACAATGCTCTAAAAGATCATTAGGAGAGGCAACGTTTTGTTTTAAAATACCATGCCTTGGGTCTGCCCATAAAGAGAGGATCTTTATAGGAAAGTTTTCCTCTAAATAATAGATCATTGAAAGAAGCCCGGAATCTATCCCAATGAAAGCAGAACATCGATTTTTAATAATGGAAAGGATTTGAAAAAGATTTGTTTTGCCTCGGAAGTCAATTACATTACTATGAGAAATTTCTGAGGATTTTTCATAGCCAAAAAGAATGAGCCGGATATGCTTTTTCTCTTCTAAAAGCTGAAATAGCTCCTCCCAACGATAGTCAGGCCAATTTCTCCATTCTCCATATTTTGTCTCTGCATGTAAATGAACGCCGATATAGGTCCATGTTTCTTCTAAATCAAACTCTTGATAAAGAGTTTCCCACTTTTTTTGCCACCGCATCTTTGGGGTCACCTTACCGAGCTGCCATTTTACCCAGTAAGTAGGATTAGGGGCTTCTATGATAACATCAAAGGAAATAGGGTCGATACCCAACTGATGTAAAGTGCGCTTTACATCGTAAGCCTTTCCCCTTTCCCAATCGGGAGCAACCAGATATTTCACCCCTTCAAAGAGTTGAAACCCCTCTTCCAGATTTTTACGAATAAGAAAAGAAACTTCAGCGTCAGGAATAACTTCACGAATTCGCCGGTTCATAGCATAAAGGCCAAGCGCTATATCGCCGAGCCCTCGGTTCCAAGCTAAAAGAAACTTCTTGCTTTTTTTTTTACGAGCTTTTTGTAAGATTTGTTCAAAAGGATTTAGAAGTAGTGCTCGCAAAAGGGTTTTAAACATATTTTTTCATCTCTGCAAGAACCTCTTCCACAGTTATTTCCATCATACAGCGAAAATCTATTGGACACCTTCTTTTAAAACAAGGAGAACAAGAGGCGTGTTTGTTGAGCACCACCCCTCCCTTATAAGGTCCTGTCTTCCGGTCATCGGTAGAACCAAATAGGGCAATAAGCGGCGTTCCTAAAGCAGAGGCAATATGCATAGGCCCACTGTCATTGGTTAAAAAGAGGTGGAGGTCTTTGATCAACGCCATTAATTCACGAATTGCAGTAATTCCTGCTAAATTGATAGCTCTTGGACCCAATCCTTGAGAAATATTTTTAATCAAATTTGTTTGTGTGATATCGCCAAAAAAAAGCACATAGAGTTCCGGATTTTCTAAAAGTTTTTTAGCTACTGCACGATACCGTTCCCACGGCCAACATTTGGAAGAGCCGTAAGCTGCGCCAGGGTGGATCCCTATCAGTTTTTTCCCTTCTACATATCCGCGATGATAGAGGAGCTCTTTACTTTTTTTTACCTCCTCAACTTGAAGAAAAAGTCGAGTGGGCGTATCGGTGATATCGATACCAAAAGGTTGCAACAACCGTTTGTATACGACGACTTGATGACCGGTATTTTCCTGTACAATCGGGTAATTTAAAAAAATAGACCTGACATTGCAACTATAACCCACCCGATTTTGCACCTTTCCTTGCCAAAACCACCAGGCAGAGGAAAAGGAATTAGTCAATAAAAGGCCGGCGTCATATTCTCCGGAACGCAATTTTTCGATAATATTTCTTTTAGCTATCCTCCTAGAAAAACCATTGGGAAGCCTACTAAAAGAAAATAGTTCATTAATGTCTTCATCTTCTTTTAAGAGGTCTCCTAACGGATTTTTGCACATCGCCGTGATCTCGGCCTCCGGAAATTTTTTTCTCAGATCGGTCAAAATAGGGGTTGCCATGACAAAATCACCGATCCAATTCGGCATTCTTATAATTATTTTCTTAGGATGTAACATGAGGATAATTCTAGGGATTTAGCTGATTTTACGGTATATTGAATACCGCTTATGATAAGAAAACTACTTCTTTTTATTTCTATATTAACCGGCTGTAGATCCCATCCTCATGACAAACTAAAAATTGCCGCTACTTCTGTCCCCCATGCAGAACTGTTAGAATTTGCAAAACCGGAATTAAAAAAAAATGGGGTAGATCTCAAAATTATCCTTCTAGATAATTATAATATTGCCAATAGAGCGCTTGCTGAAAAAGAGTTGGATGCCAATTTTTTCCAACACCTCCCATTTTTAGAAGAGCAAGTAAAAGAATTTCATTACCCTCTTATAAGCTTAGCTAAAATTGATATCGAACCCATGGGGGTTTATTCGGAAAAAATTTCCTCACTTTCTCAGTTAAAAAAAGGAGATCTCATCGCTATCCCTAATGATCCAACCAATGAAGCGAGGGCGTTATACTTATTACAAAAAGAAAAAATCATTACACTTACCCCTTCCGCAGGCTTGCCTAGCATTCTCCATATTTCTGAAAACCTTAAAAACATCCATTTTCGAACAGTAGATGCTGCTTTGCTGCCGAGAATTTTACCTGATGTTAGCGCTGCGGTAATCAACGCCAATTATGCCCTACAAGCCCACCTTTCGCCCACCCAAGATGCCATTGCCTTAGAGGGGAAAGATTCTCCTTATGTCAATGTGATTGTAATTAGAAAAGATGAGGAGGGGAGAAAGGATATTCAAGAATTAAAAGAGGTTATGACCTCGGAAAAGATGAAAAAATTTATTGAAGAAAAATATCATGGGGCTGTTATACCTGCTTTTTAATGGGCAAAATTATCATGGGCATAGATCCGGGAACTAGGATAACCGGGTACGGCATTATCTCTTCTGATGGGAGGGAGTATACCCCTTTAGATTTTGGATCTATTCGCCCCCCGCCACACCTCCCGCTTTTTAAACGATATCTTATCCTCTTTGAAGGTTTAGAGAAGTTAATTCAACAACATCGGCCTCAAGCGATTGCCGTAGAGACTCAATTTATAAAAAACAACATTCAAAGCGCTATGAAATTAGGAATGGCTCGTGGTATGGTAATGCTCGCTGCCGCAAAATATGATATCCACTTTTATGAATACCCTCCGCGAAAAGCGAAAAAGGCAGTCGTTGGTAACGGCGCGGCAAGTAAAAGACAAGTGCAAAAGATGATGCAGATTCTCCTCAATTTACCTCACCTTCCGGAACCGGAAGACGCTGCAGATGCCTTAGCGCTGGCCTTGTGTCATGCACAAGAGAGAAAAGTATGTACGAATACTTTATAGGGAAAATTGCCTACAAGGAATCTTCCTATATTGTTCTAGAGACAGCCGGAGTAGCTTACCGTATCCAAGTTCCTATCAATGCCACCTTTCCCAATACAGAAACTGTCCAACTATTTACCTCTTTCATTGTAAAAGAAGATTCACATACCCTTTATGGCTTCCCCACCAAAGGAGAAAGAGATCTTTTTGAACTTCTCAATACCATCTCCGGAATCGGCCCTAAAACTGCCCTTGCCCTTATAGGGCATTTAGAGATAACTACTTTGCAAGCTGCCATTACAAACGGCAATATCCAAATCCTTTCCAAAATTCCGGGAATTGGTAAAAAAATCGCTGAGAGGGTGATTATGGAGTTAAAAGATAAGTTAAAAAAATGGTGTAAAGCCACTAACATCCCTTTCCAAAATAACATAGCATTTGACGGAATTACTGCGCTTATCCACTTAGGATATAGTCATTTACAATCTCAAAAAGCTATTCAAAAAGCTCTGGAAGGGGCCGATGAAAAAATCGACCTTGGGACTCTGATTAGCTCCGCCCTTAAGAAAATAAGATAGCTATGATATCCTTCATAGGATGAAACATTCTACTATTGCAGCTATAGCTACACCCCAAGGAGTTGGCGCTATAGCAGTTATACGCATCTCAGGTGGAGATGCTTTCAAAATAGCGGACAAGATTTTTTCAAAAAGAATTTCAGAAAAACCTTCTCATACAGCCCACTATGGAAAAATTTTAGATAATAATAATGAGGTGATCGACCATGTATTATTGCTTTTGATGAAAGGTCCTAAGTCGTACACGGGCGAAGATACGGTAGAGATTTATTGTCATGGAGGGACCATACTTCCTAAACGGGTATTAGAGCGGGCAATAGCAGGGGGGGCATCTTTAGCAAAGGCAGGGGAGTTTTCTCTACGAGCCTTTATGCATGGTAAGATCGATCTTGCTCAAGCCGAAGCCGTTCAAGAATTAATAGCAGCAAATAGTGAATTTGCTTCCAAAGTAGCCAAAGAGCACTTAGAAGGAAGTCTCTCTTCTGCAATTCGAGAATTTCAAAAAGAGCTAATAGATATCGCAGCTATATTAGAAGCTTGGGTAGATTTTCCGGAGGAGGGCCTAGCCTTTTCCCCTTTCGACGAGATAATTACTACCTTACAAGGAATTGAAAGCCGGATACAAACACTATTGCAAACCTATGAAGAAGGGAAAGTTATAAGAGAAGGGCTTTGTCTATGTTTGATAGGAACACCCAATGTAGGGAAATCCTCTCTTATGAACGCCCTTCTCAAAAAGAATCGTGCTATCGTTAGCGATATCCCGGGAACTACAAGAGATACCCTTGAAGAAGAGCTCCATTTTTTAGGAGTTACCTTCCGACTTATCGATACTGCAGGGATTCGAGCTACCTGTGAAGTGGTAGAAGAAGAAGGGGTCAGACGGTCTAAAGAAGCCCTACAGCGGGCAGATATTACCCTCTTAGTATTAGATGCAAGTAGAAAACTTTCTCAAGAAGACAAGCTCCTCCTCTCTCAGATAAATAAAGAAAAATCAGTCATCCTCTGGAATAAGATTGATCTTGCGCAGCCTACAGAAGAAATACGGGCTCCCTTCATTATCCCTACCTCTGCAACAAAAGGTATCGGGCTACAGGCCTTACAAGATGCTATCTATTCTATTATTGGCCTTAAAATAAAACCTTCTGAAAATTGTATCACCTCACTTCGCCACAAAGATGCGCTAACTCAAGCCTTATTGGCTTTACAAAGTGTGATTCAGGGATTGAAAAATTCTGTTTCTGCTGAATTTGTTGCTGCTGATATGCGCTTTTGCCTAGAACACTTGGGCTCTATTATCGGAATAAATGTAACGGAGGAGATCCTTTCTACAATATTTTCCAAGTTTTGTATCGGAAAATAACTCAAAGTTTTTAATTTTTAAGCCCACGCCTTTTCATCATCCGGTGAACAATACTATTTCCTATCCACTGCGCGATCTGAACTATTACAAGGAGCAAAAAAACGGTAATTCCCATAATAAAAGTATTAAAACGGTTATAGCCATATTGTATTGCTACCTGTCCCAACCCGCCGCCGCCAATAAGACCGGCCATAGCACTATAGCCGATGAGATTTACAACAGTTAACGTCAATCCTGAGATGATCGAGGGAGCCGCTTCTCGTAAAAAAACTTTTGTTACCATCTGCCAAGTAGTAGATCCCATGATAAGGGCAGCTTCTATAAGTTGCTTATCGACTCCTAATAAACTTGTCTCTACTATCCTGGCGACAAAAGGGATCGCCGTAATACTTAAAGGGACAATGGATGCCGTTGTCCCAAGGCTTGTCCCCACAATAAAACGGGTAACGGGAATCAAAGCCACCATAAGGACAGCAAAAGGGAAGGAACGCCCTATGTTCACCAATGTTTCTAGCGCTCGGTAAAAGACAGGATAACGATTTTTAGGGAAAATCAATAAAAATACCCCTAAGGGCAGTCCGATAAGGGTAGAAAAAAAGGCAGAGGCAATAACCATATAGACGGTGTTCCAGGTCTCAATAGGTAAAACTTTTAAAGCAATAACTACATTCTCAGAGTAATTCATAAGAAATTTTTTTTTGTTTTAAATACTGCAAAGCTTGGGTAATATTTTCTTCCTTTCCACATAGCTCTACAATTAAAATACCCACTATAGCGGCGGACAAACAATCGATCCATCCCTGTAAAATATTAGCATCCACATCAAACTGTCTCACTAAACGTGAGATAACAGGTTCTCCGGCTAAAGATCCTTTAAAACTCAAGCGGAAGATTTTTTTACCTTTTTTTAAAAATTCTACAGGTAGTTCATGCGCTGTATGCTGTAAAAAATTTCGGGTAATCGTATGCTGTGGATTTGCAAATACTTCAGCCACTTCTCCTTCTTCCACCAGTCTTCCTTGATCTAAAATGGCTACTCGGCTACCTATACTCTTGATCACCTCCATTTCATGAGTAATGAAGACAATGGTTAGGTGAAGCTCCTTATGGATTCTACGAAGAAAAGTTAAAATTTCTTTAGTAGTTATGGGATCTAAAGCAGAGGTTGCTTCATCACAAAAAAGCACTTCAGGATCTCCTGCTAGCGCTCTAGCAATTCCTACTCGTTGTTTTTCTCCACCGCTAAGCGCCGGAGGATAAAAATCTCTTTTGCTAGCCAATCCCACTAAGTCGAGGAGCTCCTCCACCTTTTTTTTCCTTTTCCCTGCAGCAAGATGAGAAATTTCCAGCGGATAAGCAATATTTTCTGCTACCGTGCGCGAGCTAAAAAGATGAAAATGTTGAAAAATCATCCCAATAGTTTTTCTGAAAGCTCGAAGTTGGAAAAGATTAAAAGAGGCAATATCTATCCCATGAAAAAGGATACGCCCCTGCGTCGGAGAAAGGAGGCTAGACAGCAAACGAAACAATGTAGATTTTCCGGCTCCACTTTGTCCAATAATTCCGTAGATATCTCCTTTATTTATGGTAAAAGAAATATCTTGAAGAGCAATATGCCCTCTGTCATACTTTTTACTAACCCTTTCAACCTCATACAATATCGTCATAAGAACGGAGTCTATATTACCTATAGGGGTAAAAAAGAAAAAGCTAAGAAAATCGGAAAAATTCTAAATCGCTTTTTTCCCAATCCCAAGATACCTTTACATCATAAAAATGCTTATACACTACTGATTGCCGTGCTGTTATCCGCACAGTCAACTGATAAAAGGGTCAATGAAATCACCTCTATCCTCTTTGCAAAAGCCGATACTCCTCAAAAAATGGTTAAACTTAGTATCAATGAGATAAAAAAAATTATCCACTCCATTGGGCTAAGCTCGACCAAATCTAAGGCTATATGGAACCTTTCTAACATCCTTTTAAGTAAACACCACGGTAGCGTCCCTAAAAGTTTTGAGGAACTCGAAGCCCTGCCGGGGGTGGGGCATAAAACAGCCTCCGTTATAATGGCCCATGTTTTTCACATCCCTGCTTTTCCTGTAGATACTCATATTCATCGTCTCGCTAAAAGATGGGGGCTTAGCTCAGGTAAATCGGTAGTAGAGACAGAAAAAGATTTAAAAAAGTTATTTGCTAAAAAAAGCTGGATCAAACGACATTTGCAAATTATCTACTTTGGCAGAACCTATTGCCCTGCCAGGGGGCATAAGGTAAAAAAATGTCCCATTTGCGCGCTACTTTCTCCTTCCCATAGATTGTCCAAATAGACCTCGTACTTCTATCCCCATTTGAGAATAGTGGATTAAATCCTCATCGAATTGAATACGATCTTTCTCAAATAGGATAATGATACAAGAGGCTCCAAAAGAAAAATAGCCTTTCTCCTCTCCCTTTTTAACCGCTACAAAAGGGGTGTAAGTCTGGATAATACTCCCTACAAACGTTGCCCCCACCTCGACATAAAGAATATTGCCAAAATCTACGGTCTCTATCTCGGTAACCACCCTTTTATTTTCGGTAAGTATTTCAAGCTTTTTTTTCAGAGCAAATGGGTTCACAGAATCGAGATTTCCAACAATTATACGGCTTTTTGAGGGGGTCCCATTACAAGGAAAATGAAATCGGTGGTAATCAGGGGGGGCTAGCCTGGCAATCACCATAGATCCTTCTCTATATTTTCCTGCAAGCTCCGGATTTTGCAATAATTTTTCTAAAGAAAATCTCCTCCCTTTCACCCAAATTCCGTCTACGTTAGCTAAATTAGGATAAACGAAATATCTCCCATCTGCAAAAAGGATAGCGCCGCTAGCAAGAGCCCTTGGCCTTAATTTACGAGTAAAAAAATCATTAAAAGAGGTAAATTCATTTAGCTTTTTTTCAAACTCACTAGTATCTACTTGAAATTTCCTGATAAAAGGTACGATTTTTCTTTTCGTCCAGCTCCGCTTTTGAATCCACCCATAAAGTCGGGAAAAAAAGGGAAATTTAGTAATAGGCGAAACTAACCAAAAATTTTTAATGTAAAGGAGCTTTACACACCATCCTCCATAGATAAGTTCTTCCTTTTTTTCCTTGTCAATCCGGTCGATATAGTAAAGCTTCATAAGACAATTCTCTCTGCGGCCGCTATTTTCTAGCTATCAAAAATATTTTTTATACCGCTTGACTCTGTATTTTTTCTGAAATTTCTGCTATACTGTCCATTTAAAAGTAGATATAACCATGTTTGGCTTGCTCAAAAAAATCTTCGGTACCGCTCAGTCCCGCCTCCTAAAGCAATATTGGAAAACTGTAATCGAAGTAAATCGGATAGAAGAGACCTTTCAAGCTCTATCGGATGAAGAGCTGGTAGATAAAACAAACGAATTCAAAAAAAGATTTTCCGATGGCGAGTCTTTAGAATCTCTCCTTCCTGAAGCCTATGCTGCTGTCAAAAATCAATGTAGGAGAATGTTAGGCAGCGATGTTCATGTCTCCGGCTATGACCAGAAATGGGATATGGTCCCTTATGACGTACAAATTTTAGGCGCCATTGCTATGCATTACGGCTCCATTTCCGAAATGCAAACAGGTGAGGGAAAAACGTTAACAGCGGCTCTACCTCTCTATTTAAACGCTTTAACCGGAAAACCTGTCCACCTAGTCACTGTCAATGATTATTTGGCAAAACGTGATTGTGAATGGATTGGAACAATCTTTCGTAAATTAGGCCTATCTGTCGCCTATCTTACAAATGATATTCTTCCACATCAACGTAAAGAAGTTTATGCTGCCGATATACTCTATGGAACAGCGTCCGAATTCGGATTTGATTATCTTCGAGATAATTCCATAGCTACCCAATCCTACGAACAATGCCAAAGAGGCCATTATTTTGCCATTATCGATGAGATCGATTCCATCCTCATCGATGAGGCAAGAACTCCTCTAATTATTTCCGGCCCTTCTGCTGTCTCTAGGCAGATGTATGACACTTTAAAACAAGGGGTAGCCCATATTGTTCGCTCTCAACGTGATTATTGTAATCGTATCGCTAGTGATGTCAAAAAAGCTTTGGAGTCCGGTCAAGATAAGAAAGAGGCTTTTCATAAACTATGGGTTGTCAGCAAAGGGACTCCTCACAATAAAATTTTAAAACGTTTGAAAGAAGATCCTGACCAACGGGCGCAAATTGACAGCTGGGAAACCTATTATTACTCTGAGCAAAACAAAGGAGAGAAAATAAAAGCTTTAGCCGACCTTTTTATCATAGTTGACGAAAGGGCTAATGAGTATGAGCTCACTGATAAAGGGATTCACGCTTGGAGTGAGTTTCATGAAGGTAAAGGGGTCGATGATTTTATCATGCTCGATCTGGGACATGAATATGCGATGATCGACCAGTCCTCTCTTTCCGATACGGAAAAAATGCAAAAAAAAGTCGCCTTAAGAGAAGAAGACGCCAAGCGGAAAGAAAGGGCACATAATTTAAGACAACTTTTTAGGGCCCATCTATTAATGGAAAAAGATGTCGATTACATTGTTCAAGATGGAAAGATTATTATTATCGATGAAAATACGGGTAGGCCACAGCCGGGAAGACGTTTTTCTGATGGCCTTCACCAAGCTATCGAAGCCAAAGAATCGGTAGCCATCCAAGGCGAGACCCAAACCTATGCTACTATTACTTTACAAAACTACTTTCGAATGTATACAAAACTTTCAGGGATGACAGGAACAGCTATCACTGAAGCTAATGAATTTAAAGAAGTTTATAATTTAGAGGTGCTTGGTATCCCCACCCATCTTTCTTGTAAAAGAAAAGATTTTGATGATGAAATCTACATGACAGAAAGAGAAAAATACAATGCCATTCTTGCCGAAATCCAAAAGATTCATAAAGAGGGACGTCCTATCTTAATAGGCACCGAATCGGTAGATATCTCTGAAAAACTATCCAGAATTTTAAAACAAAATAAATTAGAGCACACAACTCTCAACGCTAAGCAACATGCAAAAGAAGCCGAAATTATTGCACAAGCAGGAACGAAAGGGGCGATCACCATCGCCACAAACATGGCCGGAAGAGGGACTGACATCAAATTGAAGGAAAATGTTTCTGAATTAGGAGGGCTACATGTCATTGGAACATCCAGGCACAGTTCAAGAAGAATTGACAGGCAGCTACGAGGAAGGGGGGGGCGTTTAGGGGATCCGGGCTCTTCTAAATTTTTTATCTCGTTTGAGGATTCTCTCATGCGCCTCTTTGCCTCCCCCAGAATGACCGCTCTTTTGCAAAGGTTCCGCCCTCCTGAAGGAGAGCCAATCTCTGCTAAGGTCTTAAATAAATCTATTGAAGCTGCCCAAAAGAGGGTAGAGCAAAGAAACTATATGATGAGAAAGCATACCTTAGAATATGACGATGTGATGAATAAGCAAAGGCAAGAAGTATATACATTTAGACAAGAGATATTAACTTCTAATGACCTTATTCTCATCGCCAAAGAAATATTGAAAAATATCTGCGCTCATTTTGTAAGTACATTCTTTATTTCTAGAGAAGAAAAATGGGATGTAGACGGCTTTTTGCAGGCTCTTGTTACCCATTTTCCGGTTACTTTTGAAAGAGAAAAATTCGATAATGATTATATGGATGCGACACAAATTGAAGAAAGGAGTGTGGAAGAAATCCTTCGAGCATTGGACCAAAAAATTGAGATGCAAGAAAAACTCATCTCTCTAATGAGACCTGAGACAGAAGGAACAGAAAAACCCATCCAGGTATTGCAGGAAGTTATCCGGAGCTTGATATTGAGAAAAATTGATTCGCTCTGGCAAGAACATCTTCTATCCATTGATCATTTAAGAAGTGATGTCCATCTTCGCACTATTGGGCAAAAAGATCCTTTAATAGAGTTTAAGCAAGAAGCCTTTCATCTTTTTGACGACTTTTCAAAACGTATCCGTTTAAATATTGCTTTAGACCTCTTTCGATTTGAAATGATACGACCTCAGCAGCCTACCCCATCCATATCCATTCAAATGCATAAAGAAAAGTCCTTTATCCCCCACGAGGAGCCCGAAAAGATTGTCGAAGAGAAAAAAAATCCCATCATCGCCGATCCCAAAGTAAGGAGAAATCAAGATTGCCCTTGCGGCAGCGGGAAAAAATACAAAAAGTGTTGTGGGAAAGAATCTATTCTTGTTTAAGGCGTTGTCAGGATCTTCAAAATTTTTCCTTTATTTTTCCTCTTCTGAATGAGAACAATATTAGAAAAATTCCGGCTGCTATGTGATTGACTATCGTTTCCATAACTAGTGGTCTAGCAAATAATACCGCAGCTCCAATTAAACAAAGGCCAAACATAACATTTACATACCTAATTTTTCGTACTACCTCAGCCATAGCAATCACTGCTATAACAAAGATGCAGGAGCCAAAGATATGATCGATATTAGCAAGTAACTCCCCCCCCTCTTCTACTTTTGCCGAGAGGGAAACCCATCCCCCTATTAGGGCGCTAAGAGCTAAATTCCAGGGTGCGGTTATTCCCCAAGCGCTTGCTTGCAAAATTTTCCAAGGGGAGGCATCCATAGATGGGGTACGGGTGTCTTCCGTAGCATCCTCTCCTCGATCTCCTCGAAAAAATACCGACATCCCTTTTCTTTTAAGAAGCTGCATCACCGCAACCACCTCATCGATAGCAAATGCGATCATGATCATCATGCAAAATGCAGTAAATAGGCATAAACTGCACCAAGCTCCTACAATTACCGGTTGTAAAATTACTAAAATGATTGTAACTATCCCTAAGGGGACAACCAAGATACTAAACAGGGCCACCATCCAGGGCATCGTCCTCCATCTTCTTTCGTCTCCTTTCATTGCGAGTAAAACTTCTAAAGTATATGCCAGAGCTCCTAGCCCTGCGTCAGAAACAGGAAAACTCTTAGATACGGTGGAGGTAATCACCCGTACTGTTCCATCGCCAAAAAAAGGGTCCCAAATCGTATAGATATATCCAAGTTGATAGGCAGCTAGGTATCTAGAAATAAACCAGCCGATACATCCAAAAAAAACTATCGGCATACGTTGCGGCCAAGAAGAAGGATTATAGCTCCAGCCAAAGGGAATCGAAGGGCCTCTATCAGGGATTTTTCCGGGAATTCCGGGAATGAGTAAGGCGAAAACGAAAACCAAAGATCCTACTAAAGTTTCATTGACATAGATAGAAGGATCCGGCGCCCAAAAAGCAAGAGGAGAAAATAAAAGCCATAGCCCGATAAAGCAAGCCGCCCAAGGGGCCCAAAACTGCTTATAATTGATTGAAAAAATACCTACTAGTAATAAGCCAGCGCCGGAAGCTAGGTCATTGTAGAAATAAAGCTTATCGGTATATCCAAAAGCGAAAGGTCCCGTCATTAGCCAACACCCTAAAAGGGCATTAGCATATCCTGTCCAAAGGGTTTTTCGATGCTCTAGTTGTAAAGCTTCAGCCATGTTTTAAAAATTTTGGAAGTTTTAGCTGATTTGCTTTATACCATTTCTCCGGGTCTTGCTTCAATTTGTCGATCATAATAGGTAGCGTTTTTTCTATAGAATGTTTAGGTGTCCACCCTAAACTTTTTTGTGCCTTAGAAATATCTATTTCGTAATGGTCGTCTGCAAGATCAATCATCCATGGTTTGATAAATGACTTTGGGAGAAAGGGAGTTATTTTCTGCAGCCAAGCCCCTAACTTCGCAATAGATTTAGGGACACAGATTGTCCTAAATTCCTTTTGAAAAAGAAGATAGCTAATAGCCCGCTGCAATTGATCATAACTCATTGTAGAAGGCTCTCCAAGCAAGAGGACAAGCTCAGAAGGTAACGTTTTCCGTTTCTGTACAGCTAAAGCAATCGCTTCTACCAAATCCTCCATATGTATAAAGCTGGCACCATGATGAATGTTTCCGGAAAAAAGCCTACTTTCGAAGCTTTTTTCATAAATCCTCTGAATCTGATGGCTAATAGGGATGGAATGACAATTATCATCATAAACACCAGCAATCCTAAGAATCACGGTAGAGGTTTTTCCTCTAAACTCATGGATCACCTTTTCCGTATGCACTTTGGACAAAGGATAGTCCCACTTAGGGGCAACAGGGGAATCTTCGGTAATTTTTTCTCCCGGCCGGCAAGGAGCATGTACTAGCATTGTGCTAGAAAAAAGAAATTGTTCCACCTCAAAATCTTTCAGCGCCTTTAAAAGTCGTTCCGTCCCTTTGACAGTAACTTTTTCATAAAGAGGCGAATGTTTTTGATCAAAACTATAGTAAGCAGCTAAATGAATAACCGAAGCGATTTTCGTTCCATAAAAACTTTTGACATGGGTAAAAGCCTGAACAACACTCTCGTCAGAAGAAAGATCTACCGGCACTAGCTCTTCATTACAAGAGGCATAGATAGCTTTTAAAAGTTCAAAACCTATGATCCGATAATCATTTCCTAGAACTTTAGCAACATTAGTCCCAATTCTGCCACAGCTTCCTGTGACAATAATAACTTCTTTATCCATGTCTCGTCTGTTTTTTTCTTCATAAAAAAAAGATAATTAAATGTCTTGTAATTTCTTTATGCCGAAATATAAAACAGGGATAGAAAATAAAAGATAAAATAGCCATGTTTTTGCATCAAATTGCAAGTGAACCGAGCCATTTTCTGAAAGTATAAAGAGTAAAATTCCAATTAAAAAAGCTTGAACGCCAAGAGTAAGAAGCATAAGAGGAACAAAAGAGTGCACCTCTTTTTTTGGCACCTCTTCCTGCTCTTCTGTCACTACATTTCCCGGCACATAGGGTGGGGGATACAATTGAGGAGGAGTTTCTTCTAAGTTATTCTTTTCTTCCAACAAATCCACTCCACAATAAGGACAGAAAATGACCTCTAAATCTACTTCGCCATCACAATTATAGCAAAGTTTTTGCCGTTTTTTAGCCTTCATTTTATGGCCATTTCATCTAAATTTTAGTGTATACGAATTCATTTTTCTCTAAAATGTATTTATGACAGAAAGGAAATCTTTTGAGGTCACCGTCCTTGGCTCGGGCCCCGGAGGTTATGTAGCCGCAATCAAAGCTGCACAGCTAGGGAAAAAGACAGCGCTCATAGAAAAAAAAGATTTGGGAGGGGTATGTCTCAACGTCGGCTGCATTCCCACCAAAACCCTCCTTGCGGGAAGCCATGTTTTGAAACAGGTAAAAAGGGCAAAGGAATTTGGAATACATATAGGTAACCTCTCGTTTGACTTTGCTGCAATGAAATTGAGAAAAGACCGGGTAGTGGGGACCTTAAAAACAGGCCTTGCCCACTTATTGAAACAAAATGGTGTAGAAATCTTCAGCGGCGAGGGGAAATTTACCTCTCCAAATGAACTAAAAGTTTTAGGTAAAGATAACTTCCTGCTATCGTTTGAAAAATGTATTATCGCCACCGGATCCGAACCTTTGGATATCCAAGCATTTCCTTGTGATCATAAAAAAATCCTTAATTCTACTTCGATTTTAGAGCTGACAGAGCTTCCTAAAAGTATCGTAATTATTGGAGGAGGGTATATCGGTTGCGAATTTGCTTCTCTTTATGCTGAGTTAGGGGTTGCAGTGACTATTGTAGAGGCATTACCTTCGATCCTTTCTTTGCTGGGAGCTACTATTGCAAAGACGATGACAAAGGCCTTTCAAGAATTGAAAATAGAGGTCCTTACCAATACCTCCGTCGAAGGGATTAAAAATACTGAGACAGGGGTAACCGTCTCTCTACAAGGGGGTAAGACTTTACAGGCCGACCTTGCTTTAGTTGCAGTGGGAAGGAAGGTTAACTCTGAAAATCTTGGATTAGACAAAGCCCTGGTTAAACTAGGGGAAAAAGGAGAGATAGAAGTCGATGAATATATGCAAACCTCTAGTGAAGGGATTTTTGCTATCGGTGACGTTACCGGGAAGGTCCTTTTAGCCCATGTCGCCTCTCACCAAGGGTTAGTCGCTGCCGTCAATGCTTGTGGTGGAAAGGCGCAAATGCATTATGAAGCTGTTCCTGCTGTGGTATTTACCTCGCCAGAAGTAGCCATGGTAGGGCTTACTGAAGAAGAAGCAAAAAAACAAGGATATCCTATTAATATAGGACTTTTCCCTTTCCAAGCTTTAGGAAAGTCCATAGCTTCAGCGGAAACAAAGGGTTTTACGCAAATTCTCTCCGATAGCAAGACAGGACAGATCCTAGGCGTTATTGTTATCGGATACGAAGCCTCTTCCCTTATTGCAGAAATGGCCCTTGCCATACAAAACGAGCTTACGATAGATTCGGTAATAGACACTATTCATGCCCACCCCACTATTGCTGAAGCTTGGCTTGAATCGGCTTTAATAGCAAAAGGGACCCCTTTACACTTTCCACAAAAAAAGAAAACACCATGAGAAAGCTCAACCTCTTACCGCCTAATCCCGAAGAAGATGCGAAAGGTCGTTTCCCTTCTTGGCTACATAGAAAAATGCCAAAAGGATCTCACCTTTTCGAAACGAATACATTGCTAGAAAAATATCAGATAAACACAGTGTGCGAAGAAGCTAAATGTCCCAACCGGATAGAATGTTACTCTCAAAAAACGGCTACTTTTTTGGCTATGGGGAAAGAGTGTACCCGTAATTGCGGATTTTGTGATATTGATTTCTCTAAAACTCCACAGCCTCTTCAGGAAGACGAACCAATGCGTATAGCACTTTCTGTAAAAGAGTTAGGGCTAAAGCATGTTGTAATTACCATGGTCGCAAGAGATGATCTCCCTGATCAAGGAGCTTGCCATATTGTTACCATTATCCAAACCATCAGAAACCATAATCCGGAGGTTACTATCGAAGTGCTCACCTCAGATTACTCCGGAAACACCTCCTCCTTAGACATTCTCTTAGAAGCAAGGCCTGAAATTTTTAATCACAATATCGAAACCGTCAAATCCCTTACCTCAAGAATTCGTCATAAAGCACAGTATACTAGAACATTAGATATTCTTAGACATGCGAAATCCTCTAAAAAAAGCCTTTTTATTAAATCGGGAATTATGGTGGGTCTAGGAGAAAAAGTGGAAGAAGTCAAAGAAACTATTCAGGACCTCTATCAAGCAGGATGTGACATCATCACAATAGGGCAATACCTCCAAGCAAACCACAACAAGCTTAGGGTAAAGGAATTCATCTCTCCTGAACTCTTTAAGGTTTATGCCGATTATGGTTATAGCCTAGGAGTAAAAGAGATGTATACAGGACCTTTTATCCGCTCAAGCTATAATGCCGGTAGAATTTTAAATAGAATTCAGTCGAACATTACTTGAATTAACTAAAAAAATTAATTATACTAATAATTAGATAATAGTTTTTGTTAATTCTGGATTTTTATGCAAAACACTTGCACGGCTATTGTCCTTGCCGGAGGACAGGGAAAAAGGTTATTTCCTTTAACCATAAATCATTGTAAACCGGCGGTTCCATTTGGGGGAAGGTATCGACTTATCGATATCCCTATCTCTAACGCCATCAATTCCAATATCAGAAAGATTTTCGTTATAGCTCAATACCTTACAGCAGAGCTGCAACATCATTTACATCAAACTTACCATTTTGACGCTTTTAACCCGGGTTCATTAGATATGCTCACTCCTGAAGAAAAGCCGGAAGGAGAAAAACTCTGGTTTGAGGGAACGGCAGATGCTATCCGTCAATGTCTAAATACGATCTTAAAAGATCCTGCAGAATATTTTCTCATCTTATCAGGAGATCAGCTTTACAATATTGACTTTACGAAGATGTTGCAGTGTGCAATAGAAAATGATGCAGATTTGACTATTGCCGCATTTCCTATAAAAGAAGAGGAAGCGAAAAGAATGGGCCTATTAAAAATCAACGGTGGTTGTTTCCTTACCGACTTCATTGAAAAACCCCAAGACAAAAAGACCTTAGAAGCCTTTGCACTAAAAGAAAGCTTTTTCAAAAAATGGCAATTAAAGCAAAAAGACGACTGCAAATATTTAGGATCCATGGGGATATACATATTTAAACGAGAAGCACTGGTGAGGCTCTTAAAGGAGGATCCTCGAGAAGACTTTGGTAAACATCTGATCCCTACAGAAATCAAGAAAGGAAAAGCGGTCGCTTATCTTTATAGAGGGTATTGGGAAGACATTGGTACGATTCATTCGTTTTACGAGGCAAATTTGGCTTTGACGACGAGAGAATACGGAATTGATTTGTATAATGAAAAAAACCCCATCTTTTCCGGAAACTCTCATCTACCGGGACCCAAAATTTTCTCCACTCAGATAGAAAATTCACTCCTTTCAGAGGGCTCTATTATCCAAGCTAAGACAGTCACAAATAGTATTATTGGCGTCCGATGTCAAATTGGCTTTAATAGCATCATTACCAATAGTATTATTATGGGGACCCATTTTTATGTTCCTCCCACAAAATTAGAATCGGGCCTCCCTGAAAGGTTTGGAATTGGGGAAAATTGTCTTATTAAAAATGCGATTATTGATGAACATGTTCTTATTGGAAATAATGTAAAATTAACCAACAAAAATAACCTTACCCTTTATGATGGTGAGGGTATTTTTATACGTGATGGTATCCTTGTGGTCTGTTACGGAACGACAATACCTGATAATTTTGAACTATAAAGATTTATAGATTGCTTATATATTGGGACTGTTTCGACCTTCGCTTTGCCGTTAAAGTTTTCCCCTTGCAAAGCCGGTTTGGTTTTTTTGAAAGTGACATATCCTACTAAGGTATAGGCACTTTTAAAAAGATCAAATTCGGGAAAGCAAGGGTAAAATTTTAACCGCCCGGGAGATCGAAACAGCCCTATATTCATGAGTTGAGAACATTATGTACCCCGATTTTTTAATGGCATAATTGAAGAATTGCGAAATTCATTTTCTTTGCGGGAAATGCCGTATCCGATGGAGGTATAGGGATTGTCTGAAAGCCGGATCCGGTCAAGCAATGGTAAATTTTAACCAAAAATGTGGGTGGTTATTAGTAAACTCACATTTGTTATTTTAAGAAACTATGAAACTTTGGGCAATTGGAGATCTTCATCTTTGTATATCAGTCCCTAAGAAAAGCATGGAATTTTTTGGAACTCCGTGGATAGGATATATCAAGAAAATAGAGGAAAATTGGAAAAAATACATTCAGGATGAGGATATCGTATTAGTCCCTGGAGATATTTCTTGGGCATTAAAATGGGAAGATGCTTTAGTAGATTTAAAATGGATTGATTGTTTACCCGGTAAGAAAATAATGATCCGCGGAAATCATGATTATTGGTGGGGATCTTTAACTAAAATGGCAAAAGACTTACCCTCCTCCATTATTCTATTACAAAATAATAGCATCACTATTGGGGATATATCCATCGGGGGGTCGAGACTATGGGATACTGTAGAATTTACCTATGCCCCTTATATTGAGTTTCAAGAAAATCCTCACGGTAAAAATAAAGAGGAGTCAATACAAAAAGATCTATCTGAAAAAATATTTGAAAGGGAGCTAATACGTTTAGAGTTAAGCCTTAACTCGATGAAAAAAAATGCTACAAGAAAAATTATCATGACTCATTACCCTCCTATTGGCCCCTATTTACAAGCTTCAAGAGCCTCTAATATACTAGAAAGCTTCGGCATTGAAATATGTGTATTTGGCCATCTCCATCATTTGCGAAAAAATGTCTCTCTTTTTGGAGAAAAAAACGGGGTTAGGTATTTGCTAGCAGCTTCTGATTATTTAGACTTTATACCGCTACAGTTATAGTGAATTTTTATTGGAAAATAGACAAATGAATTCCCGCATATCAGGGTCCTCCGGGTTCAATTCATCAGTAAGATTTTGCCTTGTCCTTCTTTGCATAATTTTTTGAATCGACTTTTCTATTTCTTCTAAATCGAGACGTCGATAATAGTCAGAGGTAATTTCCATAATTTCTTGAAAATCTTCTTCTAGCTGTAACTTTGGGAAAGTATAGAGAAGAAGCTCCATAAATAATGGATGATAAGAAACCTGCACCATAAATCGCAATATCTCCAACTGTAGCCCTACTTGAGGGGCTTCCTTTAGCCCTTTGATTAGCATCTCCAACATCCGATTAGCTTCACCAACATCCTGACACAACCTAATTTTCAAAAAGTCAAGCCGCTTTACATTACTGATATAAAGGTGAAAATCCTCTAGCAATTCTCTAGCATAGGAATGGTAACACCCCTCAATCTGTTCGGTAATATAGTCATATAAAAATGATTCAAGATCATGAGCACAATAGCCCCCTAATGTGCACATCACATCTAAAGGTTTTACACCACTATCCACATTTTCATATAAAACTTTTTGAAGATGGGCCAAAACATCTTGAATACTTTCATCGCTAGATAACTCCCCCTGGTCATATTGAGAGATTCTATAATCTAGTTCATCACACAAAATGGACAAAGAAACCTTATAGGGGGAAAATCGTCTAAATAATTCAAAAATAAGGAGATAAATTTGATCATGATCGTCAACTTCCCTATGATTTTTTAATAAAATTTCTGTCATCTCTTCAGGGGTGTCTACCTTTTCCGATATGGATAAAAATTGTGAACTATCTAAGGGAAGAGATAGCTGTTTTAATCGTTCAAAAATCTCTTCAGAGGTAACGAGCCTGAAGTCTTCGACCTGCCACGGCTCATATTCAAGGTTGTCATCTTCTAAGTAATTAATGCGAAGCAAATTGTATAAAGCTTTTGTTTGTAATTGCATGACAGATATCTACCCTCTTTCGACTATAGTTCGATAAAGGAGAAAAATCAAATTTATTCTTTGCGTCGGATGTCAATAAAAAATATTGAAGCTCGAAAGTTCTGTTGATAATTGTGGACTGTTGAAATCTTTAGCTTTTCTCAAAAAATTTGAGCCTTGCAAAGCCGGTTTGATTTTTTCGAAAGTGACATATCTTACTAAGGTATAAGCACTTTTAAAAAGGTCAAATCCGAAGAAGCAAGGGTAAAATTTTAACCAAATGGGAGATTTCAACAGTCCCATAAGACATTTGGCCAGAACTGGAATCGAACCAGCGACACAAGGATTTTCAGTCTTGAAAAGCTTGAGAGCTAGATCGCCTTTAAATTCCTTCAATTAACCCAAATGGCTTAAGTTTACAGACAAAAGATATTTGAAAGCTACTAAATAGGGTAAGGAAAGGTGATTAAAGGTAAGGCAAGTTAAGGTACAACTACGGCTATATTACGGCTTTTTTTACTTCTATAATCACTCATCTTCGAGCCTCAAGGACCTTGAGGCAAAAGAAATTACTTCTGCCCCAATTGGAGCAGAAGTTGTTCATCATTATCTTTGAAGTATTTGTTTATTTGGGATTGTGTTTTTTTTGCTCATTAACTCTACGTTCCGCAGCGATACGTGGATCTACAGGTGTTCCTACGTTTGCATGATATTCGTCATCAGAAATCTCACCATTTAGATATCGTTTTGTTTCTCTTTGTTTTATTGCTTCATAACTATTTTTAGGACCTGCAACAGCCATATTCATAGCTAAGAATGATATTCCTAAAATAGTAACCACTAATCTATTCATAAAACTCCTTAAAATCTTGTAAAGGGGCATTATTATAAAGACATAAAAGCACGTAAATCAATCTAAATTAAATACTTAACATTACTATTTATTAATTTTTAATCTTTTTTGATAAGAAACAAATCACCAGAGAAATACCTTAACAAATTTATTAACAAACACAAACAATTTAATTAAGTTAATTTAAAATCAACAAAAGTTCATAATTCTATCATTAAAAAACAAAATAAGCGGAGAATTATGACTGAAAGAGCTACAGAATTAAATGATCGCGGTTCTCGGGTTAATTTAACCATTAGAGAACCCTTCTACTACCACCGAGAATATGAACATGACATCAAGAGGGCTGAAGAATCCCACTCAGCTTTGGATCAATGCAAACGAGTAGCATTAGTCGCTCTGCCCTTTCTTTCTCTATATAAGCCCGCAGGAAAGCCCCTATCAATCGTTTTAGGAGCTACCAGGACTATTTCGTCAATCAGTCAAATGATGGAAGCAATAGGCTCTAGAGATCCAAATGCAATAGGTCGATCTGTTCTTGAAGTGGCTATTACCTCTACTGCACTTACATGCTCTATATTAGCCCACCCGCTCGGAATGTTTGTGACAACTACATATGACATCGTCTTGGACATTACCCAGCTTATCCACGCTGTCCAGAAGGAAGATTACAAAAAAGCGGCTGAGATAGGGATGCAGCTTATGAATAACACTATATACCTTGGCTGCTTCTTCGCGGGGTCACTTGAGTGGTCGATAGCTTCCATCGGATGCCAAATCTTCCTTGGGTTGTATAACTCCTGCGATGAGTTCAAGAAAAGACATTACTTGGAAGGATGCGCACATATGGTGATGGCTGGAGTACGTGGTCGCCAAATGTATGGACAAATTCAAACCCTGCAATACAAAAGAAATATCGAAAAGATGATTGCCGCTATCAAGCTACAAGAAAAGAAAAGTGCTTCGAATAATACCAAAACTATAGCCGTTGCTACTGGCGCAATGACTCTTGCTGGTGTCTCTGGAGCACAGGCTAAAGAAGCTCTTGGGGATTTGAATAGCGCTAATTCAGAAGAAGTTCCTCCTTTACTTAGGGCCATAAAAAATGGAGATTTCGCAGCGGTAAAAAATTTAGTACAAAATGGAGCAGATATTAACCAAATATCGAATACAGGTAGCTCTGGAGAATTTAGGAAAGAGTGCCCACTAACAGTAGCCTTCCAGCATCCACAAATTTTTAAATATCTATTAGATAAAGGGGCAAATGTAAATATTAGATTATCTCATAGACAAACTCCTTTACATTATCTTTTGAAAAATTATGGTAACCAAAACCAGACCTCATATGAAGCTCTATGTCTTCTATTATCTAAAGGAGCTGAGGTTAATGCTAAAGATTTGTATGGAAGAACTCCACTCCATACAGGAATAAACTTAAGCGCACAAATAGGTATGGGATTAGGCAAGAAAATACTCGTTACCCTTCTAGATCACGGTGCTAATCTTCATACTCAAGATGAGAAAGGATGGAAGCCATTGTATCGAGCATATGAGCTTGGCAACATAGAAATCCTACAAGAATTAGTAAAAAGAGGTGAGTCTTTAAATGAATTTTCTACATCAGGCATGAATGCATTACATTATGCATGTCATTATATCTCGCTTCCAGGACGTTTTGAGTTAATAAAGTATTTAATTGAAAATCAAAAAATGGATGTAAACATGCCAATGTGGAACGGAAAAGTCTCTGGTGGTCATACACCCATAATGTTTGCACTATGCAGTCAAAGTCCCCTAGAAGATGATTTTGAAATTTTAAACTATTTGCTAAAAGCCGGAGCCAATCTAAACTATCAAATGACTTTAAATGGTAGGCCTTGGTGGAGAATTCTAGAATGGGCTCGAGATGTCAAAATTCATAAATATATTATCGATTGGCTTATTGAAAATGGCGCAAAATAAAAGATCATATCCTTCTAAGATGTAAATCCGCTTAAAGCATTCTTGCTTTGCTTTATAAGCATTCGAATTATTTTTCTTTTCCTAATCATCTCGGCAGTATATAGCCCATGCTTAGTATTCATCTTCTTGAGCCTTTTCCGTCCTTCTTTTGACGGCCCCGTGCTTTTTCCTCCATGGAACCTACAGCGTCCGTTTGCCATTGCTGGTTGTCGGCATGGCTTATGTCCATTTGTTCTTGCCTTGGCCCCGCATTCCCATGTGGACATGGGCTTCCTCCTTGATTTTGATTTACCCCCTCCCCCCTTCCAGAAGAAAGATTCTGGGCTACAATAGTTTGCCCATTAGCATTATTTACATGCACTACCTGAACCGTTTGAGTCCCTCCATTTCTATAGCGGAGAAGCGTTAGCATAGTTTCGTTGGCTAAGCGCAATAGCTTAATAGCTTGATTCTGAAAAAACTCAATATCATTACCAGAGATATTTCCTTCTCCAAGACATCTAAGCCCTGCTTTCTGAAGACAGACAAACTGACCCAATAATAACGTCTCAGTTTCATCTCCAGGATTTAATAACGGGAGGATTTCAGCTAAAGCACACATTCGCTCATCAGGATCACTACCAATCATTGCATATTGAAGAAATTGCAAAATCCTTAGTGTTAACTGAAAATCGTTACTTCCAGATATAGCTTTCGAAGCTGAATCAAGCCACTCAAATAATCCCGTATGATTAGCAGCATTATTTTTATCGATCACCGTTCCATTAATAGAAAAACCCATTAGCTTTCCAGATACTGGGTCATCAACAAATTTAAATGTATCACCTTTTTGGTGCGGTGGTATGGAAGTGAGTTTCTTATTTTCTTTATCATTGCTCATAAATGACCCCATTCTTTTCTTAAAAATAACCTTTTCCCTACCGACAGAACCGACAAAACCTATTCATTGATCGTTATGTCAGTTTTGTCAGTGCCTAGGTAGCTATTTTTTACTAAATCAGGATGTTGGCGATATCTTACTGAAGGAGCGCCACCTTTCGGACCAGACATAGTTTTTTCTTCTCGTAACCACCCGTAAGCTATCAGCTCTGAGCAAGCAACAGAAACTTCATTGGAATTTTTAAGATAACTCCACTCGTGACGATAAACGTCTCGCTCAGTAAAACACTCAGGGAGTCTTCCAGCCTTTAATTTCTTAAAAAGCTCTTTAGCTCTTTGCAAATTAGTGTTCTCTGTAACTGAATAAACCCGCAAAGCATGGCTTTCTAAAAAATCACATAGTTTAGCCGCATTTTCAATATCAGAAAGCATAACTTTTCCTGGGGGATCTCCTATTGACACCCTAAGTAAATAATAGATTAAAGCTAAACTAGTTATTAGCTTTGGATACTTAGAAAGATGCTCATTAAAAACTTCATTATCAAAATTTGATAACAATCTTTTTCTAAGAGCAGTATACCAATTATTAAAAAATGATTGCGCCTCATCATTAAGCCTAAAAACAGGCATAGGAAGACTTTCTTCTACCTCACCTCCCATTTCAATGAAATCCATATCCACAAGCTTTTTTACTATGAAGATGATTTGGTCTCGAGATCTTTTATCAGCTGGTTGATCTATATTGATAAATGTATTTGGAAGGTCGGGACATACAACCATTTGGAATCTTTGAAAAAACCCGTCATTTGAATTTCCATATAAGGTCCCAAGAAGATACTGAGATAGTTTAGATGGCTGAATTCCACCAAAAACAGAAACACATGGATTACAATCAACACTTTCACGAGTGATCCGATCCGCTTTAAACGTAGTAGAAGAAAAACCATTCCACGCTTCAAGATAAAATGATCTGTCAGCGACCCGATCCTCACATTCAAGTGTAGCCAAAAATCCACTGAGTTCGTCCCGAAAAACCAATAGGCCTCTGGGATTATCTTGTAGTAATATCGCTAGTTTTTCCACGGTTGAATCATTAGTCATAAATCTTTTCTGCTTTGGAATATTATCTTCTTTATTTAGAGCAATCAGAGCTTCCTTCTTAGCTTCAATATCTCTATCACTCTCCCCTTTAATGGCCTTTTTTAAATCTTCTCTTAAATTTTCATTACGAAACTTAATCTCAAGTGATTGTACGTTATAACCTTCCAATGCTTTTCTATAAGCAGCTCCAGTTTCTTTCTCAAGAATTCCTATAAATGATAAAGCTTCTCCTATAGCTGGTGATTTCATTGCTCCAGATGGTGCAATAATAGCCCCCCATAAATTCGGAATCACAATCCATGGATCATGTTTTTTTGGCCGTATGGCACATCCTGCCCCAACTAATGAGGAAAAAACCACTAATAATGGAATGGCCACAAACTCTAGAGGACACTGCATTCTATAAGATACATCTTGGGCATAAGAACGTACTGGTTCAGGCAAAATCATTGGGTCAAGTTTGGAAACGGGCAATAATACACTCTTTAAATCTCTGGGTTTTTCCCATTTTTGAGCCTCCAGGGTACTGCCAAAACTGTCAGAACTAGTTATGTCAGTTGTGTCAGTAACACCTTGGGCAGTTTTTAGTTGTTTTCTAACTTCTTCTAGACCACAAAGATTAGCTAAGTCGTTAAAATCTTTTGGAGGCTCGCTATTGCTAAGCAACAACCCTTCTTGAAAGGTAGGAAAAACAACCTTGCACCCATGGGCCTTAGCTGCTGCTATGGCATGAGTACGCCCAGGATTCTTTAAGTGATGCTTATCATCATCTCCAGCGATTATGATCTCTCGATTTGGATATTTTATTCTTAATTTTCCAATAACTGAATCTAAATTCCCTGCTCCAAAAGCAACTACAATAGGTCTCCCGTCAGCCTTATAAAGGCTTGCTCCTGTGGCATAACCCTCAGTCACCAAAAAAGAAGCCGCATTTCTAAGGTCGCCGATTACAAAAAAACACCCTTTCTTTTCTCCTCCAGCTAAGAATGTGTTGTAAGTTTTCCCATTTGCATCAGTTGAAATAAACTGCAAAGTACTAATCTTACCTTCAATGTTCCACAAAGGTAGAATAACCGAGGGAAATCTATTAGGGTTGTCCCCAAAACGAATATTGTAAGGTTCAATATTTTTGGCTTGTAGATATGCTAGGTGCTGTTCAGTGGGTACTCTCAAAGCATGCTTCCATATTTCATTGGCCTCTTGCGACGCTTCTTCCTGACGTTTTTTTCTTTCTACTTCGATTTGCTCTTCTATGTTGTTTAAATACTTTTGAATCTCTAAATGTTCCTTTTCTGAGAAATATTCATTTGTCCAAGATTCAAATCTAAATTTCTGGTTCGTACTCCAAGAGCCGTAAGATGCAGTAAAATATCTTTTTCCTAGATATTCCCAAGACCTAGCGATATACCACTCATCTTTTTTTGTTCGATTACTATCTATAGAAAATCTATGGAATTGCCCATCCCAACAGATTAAATGGTTGAATGGGATACCGTTAACCCTCATATGCTCTAAACATTCGTTTTCTGGAAAAGAAGTTCCACTGTTGATATTATCCATGTTCTGCTCCGTTCCGTATTTATTTTTGCTTCTTAAACCCTCTGTTGTCTCCACGGCCGAGGGTTTTTGATATTCAATATACCTCCGAATGATCTCGGCCAAGGCTATTGGCAATAGTGCTTGAATAGTTTTCACCTCCTTCTCTTGCTTCAGATAAAAACTTCAACAGAGCTTGTTCATTGATTAAAATACGTTTTCCAAGCCGATGTATCACTTTGCTTCGAAATTGATTCAAATTCCGGAACAGTAAATTTTTTAAAACATTACTGGTTAAGAATGGGTATTTTTCTGTGACTTGCTGTTTTGTAAGATAAATATTTTCATTCATATTTTTTCCTTTTTTTAATTGTGGTCTTCTCTTGCCGGAGAATTCCCCAAGTAGTTCAAACAAGATCAAGTTTGCACAAAAAATAAGAATTAAGAAACTTATTATCAATGATTTGCAGATTTTTACCGAATGTTATAGGAGATGAAGATAAAACTCCTAATATTGGCGCTGAATTATTTAATTAGCGTCCGTCGAATCTTTAGCCAGATGCCTGCCTTGATCCAACGTCTTTTCTGAGACTCGGCTGCTCTTGCATAAGGATAATGCTCCTTTAGTTCACTTCGAGAATATTTGAAATCTTCCTGAGCTAAGAGAGTTTCAAGGATGGGATTTAATGGAACTTTTCTAGGGCATCCTGCTTTATGAGCTTTTTTTGTGAGAATTTTCAATATTTCCTTCTCTTTCTCTTCCGACACTTCTCTAGGAGATCCAGGCATATATTTAATGTCTGTAGAAGGTTTAGATCGAAGATTTCCAGGACTGATTGGAAAAGTTATTAAATTCATCTCCTTGGCTTTCTTGGAGGTTTTCTGAAACACTTTTGATATGTAGCTCACGGTATATTTCCTGTTTTTTTCTCTTTGAAATAAGAGACCATCGCGATCTTGAGATAATAACAGTAATTCTCTAGAAAGCTTCTTGGGAAGATAATGCCCAAACCACTGTTCTTTCCTGGTTGCGTACCTAGAATAACGAAAGAGTAAGATCATAGCTGGACCACGTTCCGGCTTATATACTGCTTGAGCAGGTAAGTTAAACAGCTCCTCCCAATAATACGTTAAGCCAACCGTTGCATAGACATCACAAGCAAATTTATAAGTTTCTACTAGAATGCGAATGTTCCTAGGTAAATGCTTCAAAAAGCTTTTATATTCCTTATCACTGATCTGAACTGTTTGTTTGATTCTGGGTTCGGTTGTTCTACTCATTCCCTACCCCTTGAAAGATTTGTTCAGACATCTTCGAAATAGCTTCAGAAGATCGTGATTCCATCAGATGGGAATATTTTTTCGTTACACTCAGAGATCTATGTCCAAGTAAAGGACCAATCTCCCCAAGTGTAAGCCCGTGTGCCATAAGCTCTGTTGCATAACTATGCCGACAGTCATGCCCCCTAAACCCAGAGAGTCCAGATCTTTTGATAGCCGTGCGAAATGCTCGCCGAAACTCAATAGGTTTCGCCTTATTTTTACTAGGAAATACAAAGCCTATTGACAAGCTTTGAGAGGAAAGATTTCGAAGAAGCTCTAAAGCAAGTCCACGAATAGGAACAGAACGAACATCTCCATTTTTTGACTTATAAATAGTGGCCTTCCCATGATGAAGATCCACATCAGACCATCTCAAATTACGAGCCTCGTTATAACGAAAACCGGTACTCAACAAAATAACGACAAATGTGAAAAGAAGGGGGTTGTCGCTAATCCTGCATGCATCAAGTAATTGCTTTCTCTCAGCAGGGCTCAAAAATCGAGTCCTTCCTTGAGGCTCTTTTTCTCTAGCAATTTTTCTTACTGGATTTTCATTGACCCATTCCCATTGTTTTACACATTGCGTTAGTAGATGGCTTAATGAAGCCAAATATCTATTGCAGGTGCTACCACAACGGACGACCCCTTTCTCATTTGGTTGTGAGAGAAGTTTTTGCTTTAATTCCGAAATAATCGAAGGCCTAACATCATGTAGAAAAAGAGAGCCTAGCTCTTTCTTCCACCAGAGAAGATGGCCTCGCTTTACTACAGAAATAGGCATCTCTTTAAAGTATCTTTCAACAGCCTCAGCAAACGTATGCCTCTTCCCTTCTGAATAGATCTGTTGCCTTCCACACCGTATATCTGTCTCCACTTTCATAATCCATGTCCTAGCGTCTGATTTGCGGTCGAAGACTGCTGAGAGCATGGGGTGGCCTTTTAAGCGGATTTCCGCCTGAAATCGTTTGCCGCCTTTTTTGGTTTTTCTCTCTCTTATGAAGCCCATATTCTTACTCCTTCTTTGCCGGTCTAAGGATTGTTAGTCCTCTGACACCAATGTTTTAATTGTTCATTTTCAATTACTTAATTGGAGTGACATTGGTTTTTGACGTAATTCTGCCGTAACCGACACTCCAAAAGGGCTGTATTCAAATAAAAATAACAACCCTGATTGGGCTATTTAAGGAATTTACGTACTACGGCTATAGTACGGCAATTTTCTCCGGCAAGAGCATAAGACATTTGGCCAGAACTGGAATCGAACCAGCGACACAAGGATTTTCAGTCCTCTGCTCTACCGACTGAGCTATCTGGCCAGTAGAGATCTAAAGATTAAAATCATAGAGGCTAAAGACCCTTTTTAGCAACTTTTTCTTGCCAATTGTGTCGAGCCACTAAAGGGTAGAAGCTTGAATGAGCATTGGATATAAAAACATCCTTAAAAGGGGAGGGGCTATAGTGACTGTTTGAGAGTGTAAATCGATCATATCTTTTAAGATATTTACCGCCTCTTTTTGTTGCATATCATTACTAGAGAATTCTTTGATATATTCTAAATAGGTCTCCTTATCTGTGAGCTTTGCTTGCATCTTCTCCTGGATTCTGAGCAGTTTTTGAAACTCCCTATTGGCTGCTATTCGAACTTGACTTCTTTTTTTTAACTCAGAGAGCATCTTGTGCCAGTTAGTGATTTTTTTCTGCTGAAAAGGGAGATAGTTTTTCTGAAACCACCTCTTCGTAGCACCATCTACATCGGCAAGAGGGTCGTTATAAGCTTGAGGAAGGCGGTCGGCAGAAAGGGGATATTCCAGATAGCGCTCCCCGATATTAAAAGGAGCAAAGATGGTAGGGACTACAATATCCGCAATCACCCCATCGATCTGCGTCGACTTACCTGAGACTGTATAATACCTACCAACAGTAATTTTATAATAGTGCTCCGCCCTATCGTTGGTAACCGTTTGAAATTGGATCGACCCTTTGCCAAAAGTCGTTTTATCTCCCACAATTAAAGCAGCACCATAATCTTGCAGGGCTTGCGCTACAATTTCAGCAGCCGAAGCCGAAAGCTTGGACGTAAGAAGGATAAGGGGCCCATCATAGTAGGTCTTCGGATCCAAACTTCTAAGATAATGTGGCTCCCCCTTGCTATATTTGGAGATCACCACAACACCGCTAGAGATAAAAAGGGAAGCTACCTTCACCGCCTGGCTTAAAAAACCACCGGAGTTTTCGCGGAGATCTAAAATAAGACCACGGATAGGGCCAAAAGTCCGAAGTTTGGCGATTGTTCTCTTAATATCTTGCTCACTATTCGCCCCTTCATCATTTTCATAAAAGGCATTCATGATAATCGTAGCGATGATTCCACCGTCATAACGCTCGTAACTATACTGGACCCTATCACCTTCAACCACAATCGGTGCTTTAGCTAAAAAGACACGAAAAAACTTTTTCTTTTCGCTATCTCTGTTATGATAGCTATCCCTTTCTACCCCTAAAGTATGGCCATTTTTTTCTTTAAGAAGCCTTAATACCTCTTCAAAAGACATGTCGTTCAAAGAGATACCATCTATCTCTACCAAGATATCGTTTGCCTGCACTTTTCCAGACTTATGCGCAGGGCTCCCCTCAATGACCTCAGCAATTACAATCCCATCTACCCCTTCCGATAGGACTACCCCTAACCCTTCAAATTGTTTTTCTAATGTCATCCTCATCTCTAAAGCTTCTTCTTCACTAAAAAAAGCGGTATGGGCATCTAGACTTTTTGCAAACGATTTGAGGATCCGTAAAGCATAAAGATGCTCTTTTTGCTCTTTAGAAAAAGGCTCCCCTTTTTCATTCATCAAAAGATAGGGGCTCTCTAAACGATTGATCTTCTTTTGCATCAACGAAAATACCTTCATCTTCTTCTCTTGTGAAATAAGATCCATTTTTTTTGCGTGAAATGAGTAAAACTTAAAAGCCCTGCTCTCCTGCCGTAGAAAAAGCTCCTCATCGTTTTGAGCATACTGGCTTTCCAAAGAGGGAACTCTAGGTCTAATTTCTAATAAAATCTTATGCATAATCTCATCGTCAAATGTATGGGAGCGGTAAATCGAAGATATAAGGAGATCATTTAGGGCTATAAAATCAGAAAAATCCCCTACCTTCATCCGATCCGCTACAGCCATAGCCTCTCCATCAGACATCAAAAGATAAGGGTCTACCTCGGTTTGCAACAAATAGATCTTTTCAGGATCGAACTGCTCGATATAGATTTTAAAACATCTGCGGACAATGACTGGATTAAGATTCTTACTTTCAACGTGATAAGAAAAAAATTGTTCCATAATCCCGGGAACGTCTTTTATCACTAAACGACGATCGGAAAAACCTTCTATAGCAAGAGAAATTAGAAGAAAAACAATTTGAAGGGTTAGGGGTAGTCCTATCGGA
>DAHXLK010000004.1 GCA_027366035.1 Chlamydiota bacterium | reverse complement strand
GAAAGCTAGGGGCTCCGATAGGTCGAATCATAAATTCTTGAAAATCTAGTAGATTATCCGCATGAGCTCCTCCATTGATTATATTCATCATAGGACAGGGAAGGATATGTGCTTTTGTGTTAAGATATCGATACAGAGGCTTTTTACAAGCAGCAGCAGCAGCTCTTGCACAAGCGAGAGAAACTCCTAAAATTGCATTTGCTCCTAAATGACTTTTGTTTTCGGTGCCGTCTAGTGTGATCAATTTCTGATCTATTTTCCATTGGTCTTCGATAGCCTCACCTTTAAGGTGGTGATAGATAGTGGTATTTACATGGGTAACAGCTTTAGTAACACCTTTACCCATATACCTTTTCGCATCACTATCTCTCAGCTCTATAGCTTCATTTTCTCCTGTAGAAGCTCCTGAAGGGACAGCTGCTTTACCATTATAACCATTAGTAGTGGTTACAAAAACCTCTAGAGTGGGACTGCCTCGAGAATCGAGAATTTCCAGCGCATGAATCTTGGCGATTTTTTCCATATTTTAAAAATTATAATATGGAAGATCGAATATCTTCAATGAGGCTTAAATAGGATTCAAAGCGTAGTCTAGAGAGTTGTAATGTTTGAACTGCTTTTTGAACGGCACAGTAGGGCTCTCCTTTATGTAAACAGTTGGGATATTTACATTGTCTACCCACCTCTTTAATCTCTGTAAAATGATCAATAACTTCTTCTTGGGTGAGATTCCATATTCCAAATCCTTTGATACCGGGAGTGTCAATACAAAATCCTCCTCCGGGGATAGGGAGGAGAATTGCGGTAGTGGTGGTATGGGTCCCTTTTTGTGTTTTATGGGTGATACCTCCAACTGGAAGATCGAGTCCGAGAAGAGCATTGATTAAAGAAGATTTTCCAACGCCGGATTGTCCTGAAAAGACAGATGTTTTTTTTTTCATTACTTTTTTTAAGGCATCTACCCCTTCTTTAGTGATGGTGCTTATAGATAAGATAGGATAGTTAGAATAAGCTTCTAAAAACTCTTGGTAAAAGAGGCGCTCTTTCGTATTCCCTTCTAAAAGATCGATTTTATTGATTAAAATGATAGAATCCATATTTCCTTTGCGGGCTGCAATGATATAGCGATCTATAAGAAAGGATTTGAGAGGAGGGAGGACTACAGAGGTAGTGATGAGTACTTGATCTATATTCGCTGCAATAAGTTGCTTTTTTCTTCCCGAAATATCTTCTCTAGCCAAAAATGAATAGCGCTCGTCAATAGATAGAATTTGTCCCTGAGAGCCGTTGATAGGCTGTATTTGTACAAAATCCCCTACAGATAATAGGTTTTTTTCTTGCGTTGTTTTGTTCTTTAGGGATCCTTTTATGGTACATAAAAACTCTCGCTCATCTGTTGATACCTTTACCCCTTCTTTGGAGATAGAGAGGACTCGGGCCCTTATCGAATGGGTATTGGCATGATAGTGAAGCTCTTTTTTATATGTTTTATTTTGATTTGTTTTTTTAAATTTAGATCTGTCTGTAGACTGGGCTATTTTTCTTTCTTTTTTAAGTCGTTTTCGATCTTCTTGATGGAATTCTTCTTCAAAAAAATAGTGATCATCACTTCTCATGATGCTTTATCCGATACATAAGTATACTTCCCGCTATAGCGACATTAAAAGAATTGATATTGGGTGACATAGGAATAGCTACTGTAGCGGATGATTGCAGAAAAGTAAAGGAGGGTCCTTTTGACTCATGACCTAAGACTAAAGCGAGGGGAGGAGAAAATGAACATTCTTCAATACTACTTCCTCCTTTATCTGCAACAAATAAAGAAAGATTTTTGGAAAGAATTTCTTCTTCTGATGCATAAGTAAAGGGAAGTAATATTGTAGTTCCTTGAGAGGCTCTTAAAGATTTTTCATGAAATGGGTCTACTGTATTAGGAGTCAAAATAGCCGATTCCCATTTTAACCCCACAGCTGTTCTAAAAAGGGTTCCTAAATTTCCGGGATCAGATATGCCATTAAAAATGAGGATCCAGTTTTTGGAAAAACAATCTTGGCCGTTAGTAGGTATGGCAATTTCTGCGGCGATCCCTTCAGGTGACGGCATCTTTGAAATTTTTTGCATCACCATTTCGGAGACTAAATAGATCTTGTTAGACACAATTGGAATGTTAAGGTGATTCTTTGTTACAAATAGATTTAAGATGGGGGTATGTGTAGATATATCCATTACCATCTTTTTCCCTATGAGAAGAAGGGTAGAAGAAGTATTTCTATATTCTTTATCTTCTCTTAGTTTGATAAGGTGCTTGATAATTGGATGTTGTAAACTCAAAAGTTGTTTTGGTAGCATAACTTTTTGATGGTTAGTATATCACATAGACCTAAACCTTCCAAATATCGAATAAGAGGAACTCTTGCTACTAGAATTCTTATTATTACTCTTTTACTCTTAGCTTTTCCTTTGCTTGTTCATACTTTATTCATGTATGAAAATGAGCATGAAAAAGCGGAAAGAGATCTGGTAGAAGAGCTTTCCCTTATAGCTCGAGGAGAAAGTCTCTATTTAGAGCAATATATTCACACTAGATATAATTTTTTAGATATCGTTTCTGCAAATCTTCCCTTGGAAAGCGATGCGGGGCTTAATCAATTTTTCTCTATGTGGGATGAGGTTTTTAGCCCCTCAAGTCTTTTGTATTTGCAAATGCAGGGAGAAAAACTCCTCGTGATAGCCTCTTCTATAAGTGAGAAAATCGGAGAGAATTTTTCTTTTGTAAAGCAAGAACTGTTCAAAAAAAAGTTTGTCTTCTTACAAGAGGATACCTTTCTAATAGCCGTCTCTATTTTTGACCCTTCTACAGATCTTCCTATAGGGGCTTTAGTAGCTATAACGCCGGTTTCTACTTTGCTGAAAAGATTTGGAAAAGCTCCCTATCCTATAAATATTTCTCTAGAAGATACCGATAGGATAGTTGCTAGCACTAATGACCGGCTTATTGGGAAAAAGGCTGTTTTTACTCCACTGATAGATATAAAAGATGGTTATGAATTGAATAGTGAAGGCTATGCCACTTTTCTCCCATTAGATAAGTTTCAACTTATCGTAGATGTTTCTAAAAAACGAATTACGGAAGTTGGCAGGGAGAAGGTGTTATTTCATCTTTTTACCTTCCTGTTTTTGGTTGTGGTTTTAGGGGGAGGATTGGTTGCTGCTTTAACGGTAAGGCTAAATAGACCGCTACGCAATATCTTTCGGGTAATCGATCGGATTTTTAATGGAGAGCTAGATGCGAGATATCAAAAGGATCCTTTTGGGTTTGAAATCAACATTATAGGAAGACACCTGAATGAAATGATGGACGCTATAGTATTACATAAAGAGCGAGAGCAAAGTGAAAAAACACAAAAAGAAAAATTAGAAAAAGAACTCCTTATTGGAAGGCAGATCCAAAAACAGATGTTTCCTTTACACTTACCCGAGCTTTCTCATGTAGATATAGGCGCCGGATATATGCCCGCTAAAGAAGTAGGTGGAGATTTTTACGATGCCTATCTTCATGACGGAAGATTATTTTTAGTGATTGCCGATACTGCAGGAAAGGGGATTTCTGCATGTCTTTATTCTTTAGGGATGCGAAGTCTGCTTAGGGCTTATGCAACTATCTATCATTCTTTATCGGATATACTTCAATTTTCTAATCATCTTTTCGCAAAAGATGCCGGAGAAACGGGGATGTTTATTACGACATGGGTAGGGATATTAGAAAACCGGACTTTAACCTATTGTTCAGCCGGACATTTTCCTGCTTTTTTACGGAAAGAGACGAAGGAAATATTTTCATTAAATACTCCTGGAATTGCCCTAGGAGCTCAGCCATGGATAGATATTTATCCAAAAAGGGTACTACTAGATCCGGGAGATGTCTTACTTTTGTATACCGATGGCATTGTAGAGGCGCAAAATATAAATAAAGAAATGTTTGGAGTTCAGCGCCTGGAAAAATTTTTAATCAATTCTGAAGAGCGCTCGGCTAGACATATAGCCTCTAATTTACTGGAGGAGGTCAAAAATTTTTCCGGAAATAGACCTTTAGAGGATGATCAGACTGTTTTAGTTATTTGTGTAAAAGACGGTTAAGAATTGTCTCCGCATCCTGTAAATTTTCATTGATTGCAATACGTTCGGCTTCTTTTAAAAGTTTGCCCATATCGGGTCCCGGAGGAATCCCCCTGTTTTTTAAATGCTCTGAAGTAACAATAGTCTTCTTTTTTTGTATTCGACAGATAGCCTGCTCTAAAGATTTTTTTTTCATCTCATGGTTTTTCAAATATTCTTTTCTAAAATGTAAAGCTATTTTACATGCAAAAATATGGATACATTTGGTAGACAGGTGGTTAGCGTAAAAGTAAGCCCATTCATAGTCTTCAACGTTTCTTTTTTGCAATAATTTTTCGCTTTCTGAAAAAAAACGGACGAATTGAATTTCAAAATTAGATAATTTTAAATAGGAGCAAAGGGCTAGGCGTTTTTCTAAGGAATAACCGGGAAATAGCTCTAATAAATAGGCAATAACAGGGGTATCTGTGGGGAAATCTTCTATGGCTTTTACGCAGTTCTTAATCTCTTCAACGGGTAGATCTCTGAGCTCAGGAAAGATAGTCCCTAACAGGGTACATTCATGTAACATAATTAAAGCTTTATCAAAGCCCGGAAAGGCCGCCATTTTGCAAAATTCTTGCCATACGCGTTCTATTGCAACTGCCGGAAATAGTTCTAGAGCATGATCTTTAATAGCAAGAATAGTCTCTTCTTCGATAGTAAAACGGAGCCTACACGCAAGGCGGATAGCTCGAATCATCCGAAGGCGATCTTCTTTAATTCGTTGGTGGGGGTTGCCAATCGAGCGTATCACCTTTTTCTCGAGATCTTTTTTTCCTTCCACAAAATCTAAAATATGATCTTTTAAAGGATCATAAAACAGCCCATTGATCGTAAAATCTCTCCTCTTTGCATCTTCTTCTGCTGTAGTGAACGCAATTTTCGTTGGTCTTCTTCCATCTTTGTATTCTTGATCTGTTCTAAACGTAGCTACTTCAAATTTTTTATGATTCACTAAGACTAAAATAATCCCAAAAGCAAGGCCAATTGGGACTGTTTTTGGAAATAGGGCTTGTATGGTTTCCGGAGGTGCATTGGTGGCAATATCTATATCATCTGAAGGGTGTTTTAGGAGATAGTCTCTTACCCAACCACCGGCGTAATAAGCCGCAAAACCTGCTTTAGCTAGCGTTTCTACAATAAATCTAGCCTCGGGATGCTCATCATGCATATTTAAAAAGCGGTTGTAATAGCAATAGAATAGGCATCTTCATCAAAAAAACGAACTTCTCCATTAACATAAAAACTATGACTTAAGCTTAACGATCCCCCTAAAAAAAGTCCCCAAGGCCATTTATTTTGGAGAAGTAGTGTTGGAAGGTCCTCCGATTTTATATTAATCTTTAACTGAGAGTATTTTCCTCCAATGTAGGGACAAAGTGGTCCTAGTTTAGTCGCAAGACCTAAGGCAAGCTGCCACTCTTTCGTATCTAAATTCTGGGAAGAGAGCTCTAGCGGCATATAAATATTGACAACCTTTTGTAAAAATTTATTAGAGGTCGGCATAATAAAATACTGAAAATCAAGAGAAAGAACAGTGCCTCCAAATTGGAGCATAATGGCTTTTCCCCCCAGACTATAAGAAAAATGATTCCTTGTTTTTAATTCTGTATCGGTACGGGGAATTTTGGCAGTCCAGTCAATACTCTCCTTAGACACACCAAAATAGCCATATAATTCAAGTCTTCGTAAAAAAATAAAGGAAAGAGAGGCCCAATTGGAATAAATTGCACAATCTTCTAGTTTTTCTATAGAGGAAGCTTCCGGGTCATTTTTTCTATAAATTCTTGCATTCCATACATTGTCATATATATAGCCCGTTGCTACAGTAATAAGGTAGCTTTGAGCTCCAAACAAACCTTTATTTAAAAGAGCCGGAGAGGCGGGATTACCGGTATAAATAGCATGTAAAGAAGAAATACAACAAAGAGTAAACAAAAGTTTTCGCATAGAGAATTGAATATAGGATGATATTTTAATATACTCAATACCAAAGGATTTTTTTGTGGGAAATATTGCAATCCTTCCCAATGATGTTATCGATAAAATCGCAGCCGGAGAAGTTGTCCAAAATCCGGCATCTGTTGTCAAAGAGTTAGTAGAAAATTCTTTGGATGCTCAAGCAGAGTGTGTCATTGTCGAAGTCAAAGAAGGTGGGCTTCAGATGATACGTGTAGATGATGATGGGATAGGGATGGAGGAAGACGATGCGATCCTTTCTTTAAAACGTCACGCTACTTCAAAAATTTTTAGTGCTGAAGACCTTTTTTCTATTTCCACTATGGGGTTCCGTGGAGAAGCCCTCTCATCAATAGCAGCGGTGTCTAAATTAACTCTGAAAACTTGCTTTTTATCAGGTATTGCTATCCATGTAGAGGGGGGAGTGATAGTAAGTAAAGAGGTGGTAGCAAAAGAAAGAGGTACTTCCATAGAGGTGCGATCTTTATTTTACAATACTCCCGCTAGGAGGCATTTTCAAAAATCTTCAGCTGCAAATTTAGCGGAAATTATTCGCCTTATGACTGCGTTGTCCTTAGGGTATCCTGATAGGCAATTTGAATTGAGATCACAAGGTAAAAATATTCTAAAAACTTGGAAGGTTGATTGCATAGAACAAGAAGCCCTTTTAGGATACCGAATACAATCAGTTTTAGGAGAAACCTTCTATTCTCAATCTACCTACTTTTTTGAAGAAAAAGGGGAATATCAAATTTATGGTTATTTAGGAGATCCTAATTTTGTAAAACAAAATCGGTTAGGACAGTATCTTTTTTTTAATCAACGATGGGTCCAAAGTCCTTATATTAATCAAATAGTAAAAGAAATGTATGGTACACATGTTAAAGAAGGCTCTTTTCCTTATTTCGTTCTACATGTCCGCTTGCCACAAGATCATATAGATGTGAATATCCATCCTCAAAAAAGGGAAGTTCGGTTAAAGGAAAAGGCCCTTATTAAAAATCTTTTGATTAGAGCTTTTCAAAAAGTTATTGGAGCCGCTAATAGCCCTATGCTCTCTTCCACTTCTTTTTCTACTCCTACGTCGATAACTTTAAAGACACAGCCTGCGGCCTATACTTATAATCAAGCGGTACAAGAGACATTATGGAACGCCCCAGCGGTACCGCCTCGTGCGTTTGAAATTTTAGCTTTAGTAGGGAAATTTTTACTTTCAAAAGAGATAGATGGAGTCACCCTTTGGGATTTGCAAAGAATTTATGCAACCCGGCTTTACAAACAATTACAAAATGAGGTTGCGAAGGAAGAAATACAAAACCTACTTATCCCAATCACAGTAACTGTAAGTAAGGAAAAAGTTTTATCGTTTGAGGAGGTTAGCCCTATTTTGCAAACATTAGGATTACAAGTGAGGGTAATTGGAAAAGACCTTCTAGCGATCGATGGCTATCCTTCCGTTCTTCGAGAAGTCGATGTTGTCCTTTTCTTATTAGATCTTTTAGAAGGGAAGGCTTCTGGCCTTTTCTCCGCACGTAACAGAGGACTCGCTCAATTTTGTACTCGGTTTGCCAGACAAACAAAAGATTTTCTAAAAGAGGAAGGAGAGCGGCTATTAGAATCTTTTTTAGCTGATCAAATCGCACTGTTTTGTCCATTAGGTAAACCTCTTGCAAAACTTATCACAGAAAAAGATTTAGACAAGATATTAGAGGAATTATGAGATTACAAAAAGGCATTGCCTTACTTCCAAAGCTTCAAGTAAACGCATTATGGGTGGAAGATCCTATGGATCTATTTTATTTTACAGGCCTTGTATTATCTGCCGGCAGCCTTCTTTTACAACAAAATGGGGTTATTCTTTTTGTCGATGGTAGATACTTTGAAATAGCTAAGAAAAAAAGTCCTTGTAAAGTGGTTTTGATGAAAAAAGAGGAGGTTATTCAAGTAGATAGGATAGGGTTTGATACAAATACAATAACTGTATCGGGTTTTGAAACACTCAAGAAAAAATGTAAAGGAACTCTCGTCCCTTTACCATCACCACTAGCGCAAATTCGAGCTATTAAAGACACAGAAGAAATGATTAGCCTTCATAAGGGAGCCAATTTGGCGTGGAGAGGATTTGAACATGTTTGTTCTATCTTGAAAGAAGGGATAACGGAGAAGCAAGTGGCTCTCGAATTTCAAATTTTTTGTCTTAAAAATGGGGCAGAGAAGTTGTCTTTTGAAACCATCATTGCTTTTGGGGAAAATAGCGCTTATCCTCACCATGTATCCGGTTCAGCTAAATTAAAAAAGGGGGATATCGTCCTAATTGACTTTGGTGTAATTGTTGATCGATATTGTTCTGATTGTACCAGAACAATTTTTTTTCAAGGAGAAGGCAATGTAAAATTACAAAAGATTATGACTTTGGTAAAAAAAGCAGAAAAAGAAGCCCTACTTCTTTGTAGACCGGGGGTAAAACTAGGGAAACTAGATGAGAGGGTAAGGGAGATATTTGATCAAGAAAAAATGCTACCTTATTATGTCCATAATTTAGGGCACGGTTTAGGACTGCAGGTGCATGAGTATCCCCGTTTAAGATGGAATGGAGATGATAAAGATGTAGTTCTCGAAGAAGGGATGGTTTTTACCGTAGAGCCCGGAATTTATTTACCGGGTCTAGGGGGAGTTCGTTATGAAGATACAATAGCAATCACCAAAGATGGCTACAAAAATTTTTATAAGACATGAAGATTTCATCTCTATACGAAACTCTCTCTGACGGCATCATTTTATTGAATAAAGAAGGGAGGGTTACGTATGCAAATACAAGAGTATGTCATATGCTTAGCCTTGAAAAAAAAGCGATTGCCGGAATCCTTGTATCCGATTTTGAAAAAAAATTACCCAAAGAATTTAGAATATTTATGAAAATTTTTGCTAAATGTTGTAAGGAAAAAGCTATCGTCAAAGATCAGATCGTTTTAGGAAATACCCCTTCTCAGCCACAAATGGAGATTTTTGCCATTTGGAATAAAGGAGTAATTATTGTTTTACAAGATAAAAGCTCCTATTTTCAACATATGGAAATGGGAAAAGATTTTATTGCTAATGCCTCTCATGAATTCAGAACCCCCATTACCATTATTCGTGGATTTGCCGAAACTTTAAATGATCTTCCCAATCTATCAAAAAAAATGATTCAAGAGATTACAGATAAGATCGTGAAAACTTGTGATAGATTAAATAAATTAGTAAAAAACATTTTAGTTTTGTCAGATATAGAAAATCTTTTTTCATCCGAGTTTCAAAAGTGTGATTTATCTGTAGTAATAGCCCATTGTAAAGAGCTTTTTTCCTCTCTTCATAAAAATGCCACTTTGCATGTCGATTGTGACAATGCTAGTATTATTGGAGATAGCGATCTTTTAGAGCTTGCGCTTATGAATCTTTTAGATAACGCTGCAAAATATTCTCAAGACGCACCACTAGTCACCATACAATTAAAAAGAAAATCAAAGGAAGTAATCCTTACCGTTTCAGATAAAGGGATCGGAATTCCTGAATTAGATATTCATCATGTTTTTGAAAGATTTTATACCGTAGATAAGGCTAGATCTAGGAAACATGGAGGAGCGGGGCTAGGGCTTTCTATTGTAAAAACGATTGTGGAAAAACATGGAGGGGAAATTAAAGTAGCGTCTGTTTTGGGAGCAGGGAGTACCTTTACTCTATCTTTTCAGTCCCAAGAATTGGATACTGTTACCGAAAATTAGTCTAATTGAGATTCGGTTTGATTTTTTTGAAAGAGGCATATCCTGCTAAGGTATAAGCTCTTTCAAAAAAAAATCAGGCTCAAACTTTAATGGCAAAGCGAAGATCGAAACAATCCCTTTAAAGAACCTGTTGCCAAAAATTTCTTTTCTCCTTATTGCTGTGTTTTTATGAAGCAGAAGAAAATTGCTGCATTTGGTGAAGCTGAAAAAGGGGAATTACATATCCCTTATTTTTTACAAGATCTGTCACAGTTAGTGGATCATTTAGGAAATCCTCCCCATGATAGTCAAGGCCTACACTATGCAGTGCAAGCCCTTCTATATAAACAAAACTTAGTCTTTTTTCGCGTTGAAGAGGAGGGGTTTAGTGCTAAAGATTACTTCTTAGGACTAAAATATTTAGAAAACGCAGACAATACACATATAGAAGCCCTTTTAATGCCGGGTGTTGGTGATAAGGAGATCATTCAGGCAACGCAAGCTATTTGTAAAACTCATAAAAGCCTTCTCATTATTCAAGAGAAAGATCTTTATGATTACCTGACTTCTCAAGTACGAAAATATTCATAAAGCCCTTTTTCTGTAGGTTGCATCGATTTATCTCCTTCTTTCCAGTTCGCAGGACATACCTCTTTATTATTTTCATAAAAAATCAGCGCATGTAAAATTCGCAGCGCCTCATCTATCGATCGCCCTAAAGGAAGGTCATTGATCAATTGATGCCGAATAACCCCCTCTTTATCGATAAGGAAAAGGGCCCGATAAGCAACCCCCTCATCCTCATTTAATACATCATATGCTTTAGAAATTCCTTTTTGAATATCAGACACTATTGGGTAGGTCACTCCTTGAATTCCCCCCATATTTTTTGGTATTGCAAGCCAAGCTTTATGAGAAAAGCAGCTATCAACAGAGCATCCAACAATTTGGGCCCCTCTATTTTTAAATTCATATAGTTTTTCTTGAAAAGCATGCAGTTCTGTAGGACATACGAATGTAAAGTCAAGAGGATAAAAGAAAAAAACTACATATTTTCCTAAGAATTCTTGTAAGGAAAATTTTTCAAAAATTTTGTCTTTGATGACAGCTTTTGCTTCAAAAATAGGGGCTTTTTTTCCTATTAAATTCATAACATCTCCTTTGAACTTACTGATTGTTATATAATTTTTCTGCTTCTCCTATCCAGCTTTCCTCGGATAGGATCGTATCAGGCCCATGACCGGGCAATACCCTTGTCTTTTTAGGGAGGCTTTGCAATTTTTTTAATGATTCCCACATTTTTTTAGGCTCTGAATTGGGAAAACTTACATTTCCCATTGTTCCTGCAAAAAGGGTATCTCCGGAAAAGAGGAGATCTTCTTTTTCTAAATAGAGGCAAACACTTCCCGGAGAGTGGCCTGGTGTATGTATCACTTTTAGTTGTAGATCTCCAACAGATAGATCCTTTTCATAAAAATGATCTGCCTCTAAGCCTTGAATAGAAAAAAAAAGGGGAAGTTGATCGGCACCGGGATATTGCAAATTCTCCGCATCTAGAATATGCACCCAAACTTCCGCTGAGGTTTCCTGATATAATGCAGCAACATCCACAATATGGTCCCAATGGGAATGGGTAAGTAAAATTTTCTTTAGCTTCATCTCATTTTTTTCGCAGGCAGTTACTATTAAAGGAGCACTTCCCTTGGCAGGATCTATGACTGCAGCTATCTTGGTCTTTATACAACCAATAAGATAGCAATTGGTCTGAAGAGGTCCACAAATAAATTTTTCTAATAACATATCTCACAAAAATTGCACCGGAGAGGATTCGAACCTCTAACCACCCGGTTCGTAGCCGGGTACTCTATCCATTGAGCTACCGGTGCCTAGTAAAGAGCTTAGATAATAGGCTAACTCCTAGTATGTTGAAAAGCTCAGTTTCTGAAAGAGTCTTTAAATTTTGAGGTGCATTTTGGATTTTTTTGCTTGGCTTAGCTTGAAGATCTAATGGAATAAAAGACTCTACCAGGTTAAAAGAATAGCCATGAACAAAATCCTTGCCCTGAAATTCTGAAGAAAATTCTTCATGAATCAAGCTCTCCCAATCTTTATTGTGTTTATGACCCCAGGATCGTACTTTCTCTAGCATCTCCTCTTTAGTCCTCACCCAACTATAATGATGTAAAACAGGCTTTACATTTTCCCCTAAAACCCCTTCAATCTTTTCCCCTTTAGCATAAACAAACATGCCGGTGCGTTCATATTTTTGCATAATAAGCTTTCGAGTCAAAACAGATTTCTTAGCCATAAGTGGCGAAGTTTCATAAACAGTCGCTTGAAAAATTGGTTTTCGAAAATACCAATAACAGGCGAACTTGATACAATCATACTTCTCATAAGGATAGTAGCTAAGAAGGGTGCGCAAATTATCTCCTTCAGGAATTTCATCGGCATCGAGAAAAAAAACATAATCTATTTCATCGCTAAGATGATGAAACCCAACTAGTCGATTGACATTATGCCACATATGAGCAGTAGTTTCTAAGGATAGCCCTCTCCAAAAAATGGGTTTATGTAAATAAGGAAAGAGGATAAATGAGACATCAGAAAATTCAGCGGCAATCGACCAAATGTCTTGTATGTCTTCTTTTCTCCCATTAAATAAGTGGTCGGCTAGTACAACGTAAATGGATGAGGAAAACTTTTTAGCTTCCTTAAGCAAGTGAGGGAGAAAAGGATAATCTAAGGTGCAAAAATTAATAATTGTAGCCAATCTTGCATTGGGCATAAAAAAATATTCTTTTAGGGACTGTTTCGATCTTCGCATAGCCCTTAAAATTTGAGCCTTGCAAAGCCGGTTTGATTTTTTTGAAAGTGACATATCCTACTAAGGTATAGTCGCTTTTAAAAAGATCAAATCTGGGGAAGCAAGGGTAAAATTTTAACCAACCGGGAGATCGAAACAGTCCCTTTTACTTCTTATGCCAAGGCTCACAGCTTGTATCGCACTCAGAGTTTTTATGAGGTCTATTTCCTTTACAGCCACATTCATTTTCACAATAGCAAGCTTGTTTTTTTTGACTACTACAACCTATATTCATGATGCTACTTATTAGTAAAAGAGAATAAAGAAATTTTTCAATCATTGAGACCTCTCAGATAACCCGTTTTAAGCGAAATAATTGATGATTCCAAAATCAATTTAACCTATTTGAAAATAACAGATTTCTTTGAAACACAGGTATTTTCTAAAAAGAAAAATTCGGCAAGGTAAGGAAAATTTTTTGTCCTAATAGAGCTTTCTAACGGTGTCATTATAATCCTCTATAGCATATCCATCCCCGGCATACCACCCATCATTTCCGGAGGCATACCGCCGCTACCCATGCCTAGGGCCTCTTTCTTAGCCTTTGGCTTTGGTTTGTCTGTAACCATTGCTGCAATAGTAAGTAAAAGTGATGCAATAGAACCTGCGTTAATCAGGGCACTTTTTGTTACAAGTACAGGATCTATGACCCCATCCTTGACGAGGTCAGAAAACTGATCTGATAAACCATTATAGCCCCAAGCGCCATCTTTTTCGAAGATTTTCTCTGCAATAATATTGCCTTGTTTCCCACAATTATTAGCAATCCATATCGCCGGAGCAAAGGCGGCGCATCTAACAATGGCAACCCCTATCGCTTCATCCCCATGCAATTTTAATCCATCTAAAGATTTGACGGCTCTAAGCAGAGCTACTCCACCGCCCGGAACAATCCCTTCGGCAACTGCCGCCCTTGTGGCATGAAGTGCATCGTCCACCCTAGATTTTTTTTCTTTCATTTCTGATTCGGTTGCTGCACCAATGTTGATTACGGCAACTCCACCTACTACTTTTGCAAGCCTCTCTTCTAGTTTTTCTTTGTCATAAGCAGAAGTGGATACAGAGATCTCATTTTTTATTTGAGCTACCCTGGCTTTTATCTCTTTGGAAGAACCCGCTCCGCCAATAATGGTGGTATTTTGCTTAGAAACTTTGACCTTTTTTGCACTACCTAATACGGAGAGATCTATCTCTTCTAACTGCATCCCCTTTTCTTCAGAAACTAAGGTGGCTTTTGTTAAGATTGCTATATCTTCTAGCATTTCCTTTCTTCTATCTCCAAAGCCGGGAGCTTTCACCGCACAAAAAGGAAGGCCTCCTTTAATTTTATTGATCACGAGTGTAGCCAGTGCTTCTGCGTCGACATCCTCAGCAATGATCAAAAGGGGCTTAGAACCTTTAGCTATTATTTTCTCTAAAAGAGGGATAATCTCCTTTGCGCTCGAAAGCTTTTTGTCCGTAATAAAAATTTGACAGTTTTCCATCTCCACGCTCATCTTCTCAGCATTGGTAATAAAGTAAGGAGAGATATATCCCTTGTCGAACTGCATCCCTTCTACAACATCCAAAGTGGTATCGATCCCTTTTGCTTCTGCAATAGAAACTATTCCATCTTTACCCACCTTTTCCATGGCTTTTCCAATAATTGCCCCAACATCTGCATCATTATTAGCCGAAATAGTTGCAATTTGTTCAATTTCTTCTCGAGTCTTAACCTCTTTTGCCATATGGCTTAAAGAGGTAGAAATTGTATAGATCGCTTTTTCGATACCCCGTTTTATAAGCATAGGATTAGCCCCGGCCATGACATTTTTCACCCCTTCTGCATAGATAGCAGCAGCAAGTACTATCGCTGTAGTCGTACCATCTCCGGCAATATCTGATGTTTTGGCCGCAGCTTCTTTTACAAGCTGAGCTCCCATATTTTCAAATTTATCTAGTAAGTGGATCTCTTGAGCCACAGTGACGCCATCTTTGGTAGATATCGGCATCCCAGAATTTTTTCCAATTACCACATTCCTCCCCTTGGGACCCAAAGTGACGGTCACAGCTTTAGCTAAAGAGTTGACTCCTTTAAGAATTGATTTTAATGCTTCCTCATTAAACTGTAACATCTTAGCCATGGTATTTTTCTCCTTATCTATTATGGAATTATTGCGATGATATCTTCTTCATTTAATATTAGGTACTCTGCATCATTTTCCGATGTAAATTCTGTGCCTGCATAGGAGCTAAAAAGGATCGTATCTCCAATAGATACTTCTACTTTTTGTGTCACACCTTTAGCGTCGACTTTACCTGCTCCTACCGCAACAATCTCTCCTTGTTTTGGCTTTTCTTGGGCAGAATCAGGAAGGATTATCCCCCCTTTAGTTGTTTTTGCAACTGATCTTTTGACTAGTACTCGATTGCCTAATGGCTTAATTTTACTTTTTTTGATACTCATAGTGGTGAACTCCGCAAGTTATTAAAGAGATCTTACAATAGACGGAAAGATAATTTCCGTCAACACGTTTTTTAGCAAACAACAACACCATCTGCTAATATGGGGGTTACATAGTCTGCTTTGAAGCCAAAATTTAGTGACTGCAAAGTCGGCTTTTGTCTTTTCGGGGACATACTGTAATCGCGCTTTTGTCTTAGCGTGATACAAATTGCTAGCAAAAGAGGGTTGCTCCTTTAAAACGTGGTAGTATTATTCTCCACAAAGTTGAGAATTTAACATTCTCATAATAACCGAGGATAAAACCTCA
>DAHXLK010000044.1 GCA_027366035.1 Chlamydiota bacterium | reverse complement strand
TAAGCATTGTATAAAAACGCTTAAAAATTCTCAGGCTTTTTTTAGTTTTTTCTATAGACAATAGATGGGTTTTTCAGAGACGACTACATATCCTGCTAAGGTATAGGCACTGTTAAAAGATCAAATTCGGGGAAGCAGGGGTAAAATTCTAACCTAATGGGAGATCAAAACAGTCCCATAAAAAAATGCCTATACTTTCAGTTTTGTAAGCGAACTTAGTGAATCCTTATCTGCCACCTCAACAACACCTGCCCGCCGTAAGAGACAAAGTGCCCCTTGTATAGAAAGAGTATTATCTGGCGGTGGAAATATAAAATCCCTAAATACTTGCCCTTCTTCACAAGAAGTTGGAAAAGCTGCAAGAATATAATTTTCTATAACTTCACCTATAGAAGAGTCATTGACCATAGCATGGCATACATCTTCTAAGGTAATTGTTCGATCAAAGGTATCCAACGCAAAAATCGCTATCTGAACAAGACGAATCCGGGTAGCGTAAGTGCGAAAAAGGCTCTCTACCTTCTCTTGTAAGAAATTCTCTAAGCCTCGCTTATCAGGAAAATCATAGTTCATGATTTGAGACATTTTTTGAATTATTTGTGATTTTTTTAGTTGAGCTATCGAAAAAATAAGATATAGTTTGGAAAAATAAAAACGGATTTGCTTTGTGGATTGTTGTAGGTCATACTCCCATAATAAATTCCACTTACTTAGATTTGAAGGTTGTATATATTGCGTAAGCAATACAGGATTAAACTGAAAAGGCTTCACATTTTCGGAAGCGATAGGAAAACAATGTTTAAATAGTTCTTTATCAAAAGAAAAATTAATACCTACCCATGTAAATGAGGAACAATCTTGCATAGTTTGAATAGCATCTACCACTTCTAAACGGCACGGATCAGGATTTTCAAAATATATAGGCACATCATCGGAGGCATCAGAGTCATTACCACTTCTCTTATATGAAGGATTTTGAGTTTGTTCGTAACCTTGTTCCAAAGATCCTAAAGGAACTATTTGAGGGAGTTCTCCGAGAGAACCACGGGAAGGCGGAAGGGAATAGGCGCTCATAAAACTTCCTAATAAATTGGGGGCTTATTATTATCAATAATCAGGATAATTGTTTGCAATTTTTTTATGAGACTGTAACAACAAAGTTGTAATGTCACCACTTCGCCAAAGTTAAAATGTCACCCTAACCTTAAAAAAGAGGGATGGGATAGCTTTGGAAAACATGATGAGCATAAAAGAAGCCAATCGGCTGAGTATAATGAGACAGATAGACAGTGAAAATTTAAATTTGAAGAAAGCTGGTGAAGTGCTAGGGGTGTCTTTGAGGCAAGCAAAACGGATTAACGTTATTTGTTGGAGGGAGAGCAGGGGCTTATGTCGAAGCATAAAGGGAAAGTCAGCCCCAATCGCATAGATCCCAAACTGAAGGCTACTGTAATCGACCTCCTTTGCAGAAAAGGATATCCTGGCTTTGGGTCCACACTGGCAATAGTTTATCACGAACCTCCAATCTCAACTGGACTAGTTTTTGGAGGCAAGGTCAGAATTAATTGGGCAAGGGAGAGAAGGATTGTAGCCGGTTCTCGAATTGCTTTAATTATGGAACTGTTTCGATCTCCCATTTGGTTAAAATTTTACCCTTGCTTCCCCAGATTTGATCTTTTTAAAAGCGCCTATACCTTAGCAGGATATGTCACTTTCAAAAAAATCAAACCGGCTTTGCAAGGCTTAAATTTTAACAAAAAAGCGAAGATCGAAACGGTCCCATTATATGTAATAGGCAAGACTTATGGGGAAAAAATTATGATCGCTGAGCTATTTTTCGGATTACTGTGGAGGAGCAATATTGCTGTATATTGAATAGCAACAGTCGCTTAATTAAACAAAACCGCATTCATCTCGGCCATGAATGGCCAAGTTTTCGGTGCCCCTAGAAGATAAAATCTCAGATTTTAAGGAGGAGCTGTGAGCATCTTCATACGATTATATAACGGTCAGGTGTTTCTAATTCCCTATGACTCGATGACTTCGGTGGTAGGCTTGCAAAGGTATATTAAGCAATACACGGGAATTCCCATCACTCGTCAATTCCTTATCTTTCAACGACGGGAGATAAGAGAATCGGTCCTGTCATTAGAGAATTCTGGTATCAAGGCTGAATCATTGATCTATTGTTTTCGTACATTAGAAAACACCCCTCTTCCAATCTGCCTGCATTCAAAAAATTCCTCTACTTTCCTATCGATGCCTCAAGATCGTATCTATAACAACCTCTCTTTTGGATTAAATATTGTCGGATCGTGCCAAAATAACACTTGCTCTTTAGCAAAAAGCCTTGTCCAAGTACCCTGCGGATTTGGTACGTTTCAGATACAAAGGATTTTACAAAACACTCTATGTCCCTCCTGCCACACACCTCTTGCAGATACAAAACGGCAAAGCCTTCATCGCACTGTCCGAATAATCACATTTCTCTGTTATCAATGCATCTGTGCCTATACAGGTTCTTACCAAGATGCGGATGGCGAACCTGTCTCTTTTCGCTCTCGGACTATTATTTGCGAAAAGCCGCGCGCTTTATCAGCCCTAGAACCGCAACGAAGGGGTTACTGCTTAGAAATAACCGTAAAATCTTTAAAAGGTAACTGGCTTAAGCTCGTCTATACTTAAAGGGACTGTTTCGATCTCCCATTTGGTTAAAATTTTACCCTAGCTTTCCCAGATTTGATCTTTTTAAAAGAGTAGGATATGGGACTGTTTTGATCTTCGCTTTGCCGTTAAAATTTGAGCAAAGTGAACAATTTCAACAGTCACTTAAAGGCTAGGCTAGGAGATTCTTATCTCTGAGCTTTGTTGCTGTTTTTTCCACCATTCAACAGCATAACCCATACCCTGTTCCAAAGATATCCGAGGGGTAAAGCCTACTACCTGTTGCAACTTGGTTGCATCGGCAATGATGGCTTTTCCAGGAGAAGGAGCTTCGGAGTCGCTGTATCTTAAAAGATTTATGGAAGAAAGGGTCTTTTGAATTACTTCTCCCAAAGTCTTCAGCGAAACCCCTTGACCCGAACCGATATTACAAGGACCCTGCAAAGGGCTATTGAGCAGAGAAACTATAGCTGCAGCTACATCCTCTACGTGAAGATAATCTCGTAAATAATGACTGTTTTGAAGTGTGAAGGTTTTACCCTGAAGCAGGGTCAGAATTATCGAAGCTACTAATTTTTTTTTATCTTCAAAAGGACCATAAAGAAAAAAAATCCGTGGCCAAACAAAGCTGATATTCATAAGATTACAAAAATCCTCTAAAATAACCCTCAACATATTTTTTGCCCTTCCGTATACGGAAAAAGGATTACAAGGAGTCCTCTCCTCGGAAAAACCGGTAACATGCGACCAATCATACTCACAACAACTCCCTCCAACCATTAAACGTCGCCCCCCAAATTTTGCAAATTCATAGGCAAGATGTAGGCTTGCCTTTATCCATTGGAAATTTTCCAACGATTCCCAAAATTTTCCATGTTCGGTATACCAAGCTAAGTGAAGGAGGTGGCTTGGTTGAACCTTTCGGATCATTTTCGAAACTTCTCCTAGGTTTAAGAGATTACACTGAACCCACTTTACTTCTGAATGATTGACCGGTTTTAAACAGCAGGCAATCACTTCATAACCCCCTTTTTTAAGAAGGGGGAGGGTCTGCCTGCCTATAAAGCCATTAGCGCCGGTGACTAAGATTTTCTTCATGAGTGAAATCAGGGTAAGATTGATCTTTTAGGGAAATAGTTAATCCATTTGTATAAGGCCAATCGATGGAAAAATAGGGATCATTCCATCTTATACCTCTAGCGGCAGAAGGGATAAAATCGCTAGAGATCTGGTAATACACTTTCGTATGATCTTCCAAGGTTTGAAATCCATGGGCAAATCCTTTTGGGACATATAGCATTTTATAGTTCTTGGATGAAAGCTCCACAAAAGCCCATCTCCCATAAGTTTTCGAAACAGGGCGGACATCGATTATCACATCAAAGATAGCACCTTGGATACAGGAGACTAATTTGACCTCTTCATGAGGAGCCGTTTGAAAATGCATTCCTCTAAGCGTCCCTTTTAAGCTATTGTACGACAAGCTGCACTGTTTGAAATCTGCTTGCAGATCCCTCTTTAAGAATTCTTGCCTGCAAAAAGTTCTTGCGAAAAATCCTCTTTCATCTTGATCCATTTCTAAATCGATAACAAAGCTCCCTGATAAGGGTAGTGGAGTATATTTCATTTTCTTATTTTTATTTTTTTTGCTAATATCGTTTCAATGCAAGCATTCCAAATTACGACAATTATTACAACCTACAAAAGGCCGCATTTATTGCGAAAGGCAGTGGAGAGCGTCCTTGCTCAAACTTACCCTCACTTTCAGCTTCTGATTTTAGATGATGCGTCTAAAGATGGAACAAAAGAAATTGCCCAAGCTTTTAAAAGAAAAGATCCAAGGGTAAAATATATAGAACATAAAGAAAATTTAGAGATGATCCACAATTATGCTTATGGATTTTCTCAAATTCATACCCCTTATTTTCATTTCCTATCCGATGACGACACTATTTTGCCTAATTTTTATAACGAAGCAATGGAGACCTTTACTAAATATCCGGAAATTGGGTGTTATGCCGGGGCTGCTACCATCTTATTAGGAGAAAAAAAAATGATCGGTTCTCCCAATGATTATTGGGCTAGAGACGGGTATTGGGAAAAAAAGGAGGCTGCTTTAGAGATGGTGGGAAAGTTTCCCGTCCCTTCTACCGTGGTATTTGCTACCTCCGTTTTAAATCATGTTTCTCCCGATTATACTAATCCGGGATTTTGGGATTGTGATTTTCTAATACAAATTGCTTTGAGATATCCCATATATCTTTCCAAAAACCCTGCAGGATTTTTCCTTTCTCATAACGGCTCTTTTTCAAAAAAGCTGCCCTATTTTTTGATAAAACAAGGTCATCTAAACATCCTAAATAGAATTCCTAATGAAGATGAGGACAATAAATTATTAAAAGATAAATTGCATAACTTCTTTCGATTCATCTATAGAAAATGTTTCATCGACTCCCTTGTTTTGAAAAAATGGGACGAAGCAGGAAAGTGTTTACAAGATTTAAAAAACCACCACTTTAATTGTTTTTTAGAACAAATGTGTTATTTATCTATAAAAAAGGCCCCTTTTTTAATTAAAGTGTTGCCTATGATCCGAATAACTCGTAGAGCAATAAAAAAATGGCTGGGGCTTCTCTCTATTAAAAAATTATCCTCTATGCCAAAAAAAAAGGGCCTGTTTCGATCTTCGCTTTGCCGTTAAAATTTGAGCCTTGCAAAGCCGATTTGATTTTTCTGAAAGCGACATATCCTACTAAGGTATAGTCACTTTTAAAAAGAAATCCGAGAAAGCAAGGGTAAAATTTTGACCAAATGGGAGATCGAAACAGTCTCCTACTAATAAAAAAAACGGCTTTCATCTATCTTTTCACAATAATGCACAGGCTATCATAAAACGTAAGAGATAGAATTTTATTTCTATATCCGGTCAACTCAGAGGAAATAGAATGTAAATCGGTATCGTGATTTGCCTTAGCCGTCCTCGCCCCTACATAGTTGATATCATCAATCAATCTCTTCAAAAACTCAGTAGTAGAGTCCCTTGCTGCCGCAGGATGCATTTGCCCTCCTTTGCCTCCATATTCTTTCCAGTAAGAAGTATGAAGATCTTCAATGATATACATTCCGCCACTTCTCAAGTAGGGGAATAGGGTCTTGAAGCTCACTTGCTGTTGTTCCATGGTATGACCGCCATCATCAATGATAATATCCCAATCTCCTCCCGTTTTTTGAACAAAACTTTTTAGTTGACTAACATTAGATTGATCACAAATATGTAGATGTGCCCTTGAAGGCATATATGTTAAATGAGAGTAATCGATATCGATAAAATGGAGGTCTGCATTTGGAAAATATCCCTCCCAAAGCCGAACGCTTGCCCCTTGCCACACACCAATTTCTAAAATCTTAAGATTTTGGTTTCTAATAGGAGCAAAATATTGGGAGTATATTTTGGTATAATTATGATAAAAAGAGCCTTTATCCGCTTCCGCTTCTAATGCTAATCTATCCAGATCATAATATGCGGCGATGTCAAAAGCCATCAGAGGGAGGCAGAGGAGGAAAAACAGTTTATAATTTTGACATAACTTCATAGTGCAAATTAGCAGCTTCCTCCCAAGAAAAATGGGAAACTTGTTTTTTTCCTAACCAGACAAGGTTACTTGCAACTTCGCTATTTTGCAACAATTTTTGAATGCCTCTTGCTATATCATAAGGATCTAAAGGATCAACATATAAAGCAGCTTCCCCACACACCTCCGGCATAGAGGCCTCCTTCGAAGTAATCACGGGGATACCGGAGCTCATAGCTTCTAAAAGTGGGAGTCCAAACCCCTCATAAATAGAGGGGAAAATAAGGGCACTGGCAGAGCGATAGTAGCAAGCAAGCTCCTCTTCAGATACTTTACCTACAAAATGGAGGTATTTCTTGTCGCTTACCTCTTTGTCTCCAATGATCACAAGATCCCACACCTTTCCTTGACAGGCTAAAATATCTAGAGCCCTAAGGACCCCATGAAGATTTTTATGCCATTTTCTGCCGGCTACAAAAAGTAAAAAAGGCGAAGGGAAGTAGATTTTTTCTCCTTGTGGAGAAAATAAACCAATGTCCACTCCGCAAGGGATGACTGTAATCTTTTTTAGATCGCCTTGAGTATATTTAAGTATCTCCTTTTTAGAAAACTCAGAGACGGTAATCACCTGATGAGACAGCTTCATAGCCCAAGGAATCATCACCCTTGCATACAACCTCTGCAAGTAATTCCATTTATCTGCTAAAGCAAGATGGCACACATCGTGAATGGTCGTCACCTTTACTCCGGGATATACAAGGGGAATATTATAGTGAGGGGTCCACAGGATCGACCCTTTGGGGATTCGTAAAGGGATTTCAATCTGCTCTTTAATAGAATAGATAGGAGATGTAACTGAAATAGTAGAAATCTTATCCCATAAGGAAAGGTGACGATCTCTTGGGTAGATAAGGGCAGATAGTGTTAGGGCTTTTTTTTTAGATGCACGACGATATTTTTAATATAGGTACCAATACCGGAAGAGCCAATCAATCTAGCGTCTAAGCAAATTTTATTCATCTACCTTACAATGAGTAACACCCATACACCCTTTAAGTTGTTGCAAAAATTCCGTCGTAGGGTTAACCCCCCAAGGAGATTCGATATAAATAGTTGCCAACTCTCCATGCGCTGCCAGAAATCGCAGCTCTAACTTTGCCTTTCCAGGATGACTTCGAAAAATCTCTTTCATCTGCAGGATATGAGAAAGGCGGATAACATCGGCATCTATAGTAATGATGATGCGTGCGGCCATTTTCTGAACGACTTCCTGTTTTCGAAAAGATTTTGTCTCTACTTTTAAAGAATCATATAGAGCCTCCCTTTTCTTCACATCTCCTTCTTTCATTAAGGAAAGGTCTTCCAGGTGTTTGCAAGTAAGCCTTAGCTCTCCCTCCTTCTTTTCTTTATACAAGATAGCAAATAGCATTTTCCCTTCCTGCAAAAGAGGCCCTTTTTCCTCATACATTTCAGGCCAAATAGGGACCTCAACCCGCTCCATTCCATCGCTAATCGTAAGTATAGCAAATTTCTTTTGAGTTTTATTCGATATCTTATACTGAACGCCATCTATAATAAATGCGATACGAAATAGTTCCCCGGAATAGTCGTGGATAGCTTGAAAAGGGATACAAGAAAACTTGCTCAAAATATCTCGAAAACTATCCATCGGATGGCCAGTGAGATAAAAGCCTAAAAGCTCTTTTTCCTTTTGAAGTTGCGATAAAGGCGAAGAGGGGAACTTCACTTTAGGTTCTTGAAATTTCTCTTTTTCCTTCGAAGAAAAAAGGGTTAAAATACCCCTTGTCTCCTCCTTTTGCTCCTGACAGACTTCTTCATACATAGCATCCAAGCTCTCTCGTAGCGCATCGCGGGACCATCTTGTAAAATCAAAGGCCCCTGCTAAGATAAGAAGTTCGATCGTCTTCTTGGAAACCTTGGAAATATCTACTCGACGGATAAAGTCATACAAACTTTGAAATACTCCCTCACTATTTCTCTCAGACAAAATCACATCGACCACATTAGAGCCAATCCCCTTAATCGCAGTCAGGGCAAAACGGATCGCCTCTTTGGTCGCCACAAACTCCCTTCCCGACTCGTTGATATCAGGAGGTAAAATGGCAATCCCCATCATCCTCGCCTCAGCGATAAATTTAGCCACCTTGGTCAAATCATCACTATCACAGGTCATCAAAGCCGCCATCCACTCTTTAGGATAATTGGCTTTTAAATAGGCAGTGACATAGCTAAGGTAGGCATAAGCAGCCGCATGTGATTTGTTAAAACCATAGGAGGCAAACTTTTCGATCTTATCGAAAATCATAGCTGCCGTCTTCTCATCAATCCCCTGTTGAATAGCTCCTTTTAAAAATTTCTCTCGTTGGCGGGTCATCTCGTCCCGATCCTTTTTCCCCATCGCCCTTCTTAGCATGTCCCCTTCTCCAAGAGAATACCCCGCAAGCGTACTCGCTATCTGCATCACCTGCTCTTGGTAGACCATCACCCCGTAGGTTTCTGCGAGAATGTCTTTCAACAAGGGGTGATCGATCTCAATCGACTCTTCCCCATGTTTGCGGGCAATAAAGGAGGGGATCATATCCATAGGACCGGGACGATAAAGGGCTCCTACCGCAATCAACTCTTCAAAGCTATCAATATGTAGCTGTTTAGAAAGCTCTTGCATTCCCGCAGATTCTAACTGAAAAACCCCTAACGTTTTTCCTTGATTTAACAGATCAAAGGTTTTGGGATCTTCCAACGATAAATTGTCCAAATCTAAGACTACTGAAGTAGTTTTAGCTACCGCCTCTTTTGTTTTCTGAATAGACGTGAGGGTCTTAAGCCCTAAAAAATCAATCTTCAACATCCCAACCGCTTCAACAGGCTTCATAGCAAACTGGGTGACCGTCATCTCCGAGTCTTTAGCAGTACAAATGGGGATATGGTCGGTTAAAGGATCTTTGCAAATGATTATTCCCGCCGCATGGATGCTAGTATTGCGGATCGACCCCTCTAACGTCTTTGCGATATCGATTACCTTTTTCGCCTCTAAATCATTTTCATAGAAATGTTTCAATTCGGGGTCAAGCTGGATAGCCTTGTCTAAAGTTATATTGGGATCTTCTGCCACTAACTTAGCAATCGCATTTATTTTAGATAATGGAACACTTAAGACCCTACCTACGTCGCGCAAAGCCATTTTTGCTTTCATCGTCCCAAAAGTGATGATCTGAGCTACTTTATCTTTGCCATACTTCCGGATCGTATAGTCAATTACCTCTGCTCTCCTCTCCATACAAATATCGACATCGATATCAGGATATGAGACTCTCTCAGGATTGATAAACCTTTCGAAGAAAAGGTGAAAACGCAGCGGCTCGATATCGGTAACCCCAATAAGATAGGCGACAATAGAACCTGCCACTGATCCTCTCCCGGGTCCTACCGGGATCTTTCTCTCCTTGGCCCAGGAGATGAAGTCATAGACAATCAACATGTAATCGGTCATCCCTTTCGAAGTGATCACCTCCAGCTCATAAGCAAGCCGCTCTTTGACGACCGTTACAGGATCTTTTCCGGGATATTTTTCAGCTATTTTCCGCAACCTTTCAGGGGTGTAACGGCTTGGCATCCCTTTTTGGCATAAAGAAAAAAGGAACTCCTCGGCAGCCTTTTCTCTATTGTCCCCTAGCTCTTTTGTATTTGGAGGAGTGAAAATAGGATAATGCCTCGTTTTGAGGTCCAAGGATAGCTGACATCTATCGGCCACCTCCAAAGTATTCTTCACAGCTTCAGGAATATCGGAAAAAAGGGCATACATCTCCTGCGACGATTTGAAATAGAACTCCCGGCTAGGATAGATCACCCGTTTAGGATTAGGGACACGTATTTTGGGGTTCCCCATCGAGTCTCTCTCCCATATCTCACAAGGCTCCCCTGACTGAATATTGATGAGGACTTCATGAGCCGAATAATCCTCACGATGTAGATAATGGGTATCATTTGTTGCCACGCACAATATCCCCATTTTCTTGGAAAGCTCTTGAAGTCTTAGGATAATTCTCTCTTGTTTAACGGTAAAATCGGCAAAAGTCCGGTTCACCCAAGCCTCTTTTACCGCCACTTCCGGTGGTGGGTGGCGCTGCAGCTCAAAAAAATAATCCTCTTTAAAAAGATTCCGGTACCAAGCAGCCTCTTGTTGTACTTCACTACCATCTTGAAGGGCCAAATAGGCAATATACGAATAAGTAGATCCTGATAGGCAGATAAGCCCTTCGGCATATTTTCCTAAAAGCTCCTTGTCTATCCTTGGATAATAGTAAAATCCTTCCAGGTATCCTAACGAAGAGAGCTTGCAAAGGTTTTGATATCCCTTCTGATTTTTCGCGAGAAGGATAAGGGGGTAGCCCGGAGGATCTGTTAAAGTTTTTTTCTTCTCCAATCTAGAATGAGGGGCGACCCATACCTCACAGCCTATGATAGGCTGGATCTTAACCTCCTTGCATGCCTTATAAAAATCGATAGCTCCGAAAAGGTTGCCGTGATCGGTTAATGCAAGAGCCTGGAAGGAAAATTCTTTGGCCTTTGCTACCAGATCCTCAATCGATAGGGTAGAGTCAAGAATAGAATACCCGGAATGGCTATGTAATGGTACCCACGTCATCAGGAAAAGGATTGTAAAAAGATTCTATCTCCTTCGTCAATGGAAAATTGGAATACCTCTTCCGCAATTCTTTAAAAAGTTTCCCCTTTAGGATTCGACTTGATAGACCAAAGGGGGGCGACAAGGAGAGCCGCCGCCACACAGCAAATCGAAAGGGCTAAAAAATATCCTTCCCATCCCCAAGACTTCATCATAACACCCAGTGGAAATCCGGCAAAGGTAGCTCCCAGATAGGCGAAAAAACCTGCAAAGCCGGTAGCTGTTGCCACCGCCTTTTTATGAGACATTTCGGCAGCAGCCATCCCTATCATCATCTGGGGACCAAAAATGAAAAAGCCGATAATGAAGATTAAAATAGAATCCCATACCGGAGAAGCCATAGGCGTTTTCCAAAGTAAAAATACCGTTGCTAATACGCCTATGGTAAATAAAAAATTTATCGGATTGCGCTTTCCTCGAAATAATTTGTCCGAAATCCAGCCCGCTGCAAGGCTCCCAAAAAACCCGCCGATCTCAAACCAACAAAGACAAGCCCCGGCTGTCAGTATAGAATATTTTTTAGATTCCATCAGATAGACCAAACTCCAATCGTTCACTCCTGTCCTTACTACATAAATAAAAAAGTAGGCACAAGCCAGCACCCACATGTACTTATTTTTTAAGACGTAGTCGACCAATATTTCTTTTGCTGTTATAGAAGCTTTTTCTCGCCTTTCGGGAATATAATCGTTACGATATTTTTCTACAGAGGGAAGGCCCAAAGATTGTGGAGTATCTCTAAGCCGGTTGATGATAAATAATCCCCCTAGAATCCCTAAAATCCCCGGCACATACATAGCATATCGCCATCCATAGCATTGAATGCAAAAGGCTGCGAGCAAGGGAATTAGCGCCCCCCCTAAATTATGCGCAGTATTCCACACGCTCCACCACCGCCCCCTCTCCGAATGAGAGTACCAGTGGGTGAGAAGTTTAGCGCAAACAGGAGCCCCCCAACCTTGAAACCAGCCGTTGAGCCCCCAAAAAATCAGAAGGGTGATAAATAAAGAGGACATCCCAAAACAAAGGTTACAAACACCTGTTAGGATTAACCCAATCCCCATAAAGTATCGAGGGTTCGATTTGTCTCCTTGGATCCCACTTAAAAATTTACTAATAGCATAGGTGATAGAAAGGACGCTGCCAAAGAGGCCTATTTGCGCTTTATCAAATCCTAAAGAACCGCTTAAGGCAGGGATGGTATAAGTAAAACTTTTTCTTGTAAGGTAGTAAAAGGCATAGCCTATATACATCGCATAAAAAGTCCTAAAACGCCAATACCGGTACTTTTTATCGACTGCTGTTTTATCTTGAATCTCTTCTAAAAAAGGGGAAGGCTTTAAAAAATCAAATAACCCTTTTCGCCTCTTTTTCCCTTCTACTGAAGGGGTAGAGTCGGCGTGCTCCTCGAATGTCAAATATACCTCTGTACTATTTGTTTCTACCCTAAAAGGGTAAAAGAATAAGCCTACATTCGTCAATCCTTAATTTCTTGTTAAAATAACTATTTTTTATTACTCTTATTTTATATGGTACCAGTGGGCGGCTTTAGAGAGCTTCCTCCCAAAGATCTTTTTGAGAATGTCAAAGTCAGCGATTCCCGTTAAATAATTTTTCGCAATGAGATAGACTATTTTTTCGCAAAGGGTAGGAAAAGGTCATGGGTGTCCATTCTGTCGAGAAAAAGCAACTCTCTGCAACGGGGATGTTGCAAAAAGTACGTTCTGTTTTTGATCAAGTACCGGAACCGCCT
>DAHXLK010000015.1 GCA_027366035.1 Chlamydiota bacterium | reverse complement strand
ACCCGTTTCATCATAGGCATACTTCACCACTCCGGAAGGAGAGACAACCTCTATCAAATGATCCTCATCGTCATAGATATACCGGGTGTTATTATGTTGCACCACACGGCCCCGTTCATCTCGGCATATATTAGGCGTTGATGTAACCAACTCACCGGTTTTATGGAATGGATAGCTATGGACGATACCGTCCATAGTGTGGCGAATGACCCCTTCTTCCGGTAAGTAAGCAATCTCTTCACTACTATAAGGACTTGTAATTTTCCCCTCTCCATATACGATCTCACCAAGATTGCCAATCAGTTTTTCCGAAATTAGCCTTCCCTCAGGATCGTATCGATACGAATGAGTATAGACAACCTCTCCTAAAATAGTCAGCCGTTCTACTGAAAGTAGCCTTTCTCCCTCATAAATATAACGGACACTCCCTAGGGTCCCAAATCCAGCAGAAACACTTCAGAGAATAAAAAAAGTGGAAGTAGCAGGGCGATCCACAAACTATTGCTCATTCAATGAGGATAGGTGATTTTTTGTGCCTAATGATAAACGGAAAACAAATGCTTTATCAAGATAATTGGTAAAATGTCAGGTGCTCCCGCTGGCGCGGGATCACCTGTTGACAGAAAGTAGTGGTTTACTTTTTATATAGAGGTAAGTAAACTACATGCAACTTTTTAAGCAGGTGCAAAAAATAAATTTATGTCTTCTGTAAAAAAGAAGCGAAGAGCCAAAATCGCTAAGCACAAACGAAAAAAAAGACGCCGTCGCGATCGTCACAAGAAAAAGTAACGATCTTGTCCAATAATCTTTTTTATGTGGAAATACCCTTATCTCTATGATGTCATTGTCATAGGAGCAGGTCATGCCGGATGTGAAGCTGCTTACGCGGCAGCTAAACTAAAAGCAAAAACACTCCTTCTGACCATGAATCTCGATACCATTGGCAAAATGAGCTGCAACCCCTCTATTGGAGGGACGGCAAAAGGACATCTCGTCCGCGAAATCGACGCATTAGGCGGCCTTATGGGGAAAATGGCGGACCGAAGTGGGATCCAATTTCGCATGCTTAATGCCTCAAAAGGTCCTGCCGTACGTTCTCCTAGAGCCCAAACAGATAAAATTGTCTACCAAACCTCGATAAAACATGTATTGGAAAATGTAGCTGGCTTGGATATCAAACAAGGGACAATCGACTCAATAGTTGTTGAGAGAGGAAAACTTATAGGGGTTTATACAACAGAAGGGGTATTGTACCCTTCCAAAACGGTCATTATCTCTTCGGGAACTTTTATGAAGGGGTTAATTCATATAGGTGAGGCTAACGTAAGTGGGGGAAGAGGAGGGGAGGCTGCGGCTACCGGTTTGTCGGGGTCTTTAATAAAGCTTGGATTTGAAATGGGAAGATTAAAGACCGGAACACCCCCTCGTTTAAACCGTAAAACTATAGATTTTCAACACCTTGAATTACAACCTGGGGAAGAAGGGGTCTATTTCTCTTTCGATGAAAAAGCTCCTAGATTGGCCCAGCTTCCCTGTCATATCACCTACACTTCTTCCAAAACGAAAGAGCTCATTCAAAAAAACATCCATTTATCCCCTATGTACTGTGGAAAAATCCAAGGAATAGGGCCAAGGTATTGCCCTTCCATCGAAGATAAAATCATCCGTTTTGCTGATAAGGAAAGGCACCAGATATTTCTAGAGCCTGAAGGGCTCCATACAGAAGAAATTTATCCAAGCGGCCTCTCTACAGCTCTCCCTTATGAGGTACAACTAGAACTGGTCCATTCGATACCGGGGCTAGAAAAAGCAGAGATGATGCGCCCTGCTTATGCTATTGAATATGACTATGTAAAAGCTGGGCAAATTCACGCATCTTTAGAAACAAAACAGGTTGAAGGGCTCTACTTCGCCGGACAGATTAATGGGACGACAGGGTATGAAGAAGCCGCAGCTCAAGGGCTAATGGCGGGGATAAATGCTGCCAATAAATCACAAGGAAAGGGGCCATTTATCTTAAAAAGGAGCGAGGCGTATATAGCGGTAATGATCGATGATCTGATCACAAAAGAACACTCTGAGCCATACCGGATATTTTCCTCTCGGGCAGAATATAGACTACTTCTAAGGCAAGATAGCGCCGATCTTCGCTTGAGGCATTACGGTTTTCATTTAGGGTTAATTTCTGAGGAACAATATAGACACCTAGAAAAGAAAAGAAGAATCATCGACGAAGAGAAAGTAAGCCTTTCAAAAACTTACGTAAATAATGCCTCTCTTTTACAGCTATTGAGTAGGCCGGAAAATACTTATGCTTATCTAGTTGAAAATTATCAAATTAAAGATTATGGAGAAGAGATAAATGCCCAAATAGAAATAGATATAAAATATGCAGGCTATGTTGAAAGGCAAAAAAAAGAGGTAGAAAAACTTCAATATCTTGACTCGATCCATATCCCGTCTGATTTTAATTACTTGGAAATTATGGGGCTAAAAAAAGAAGCAAAAGAAAAGCTTATGCGCCACCTTCCTGAGAATTTAGGGATAGCGTCTAGGATACCTGGGGTATCTTTTAGTGATGTCTCCATTATGATGATCGCCTTGAAAAAAAGAGGGGGGGGCTCTTGATGAAACTGCCCAACCTTTTGCTTGTATCCGATCAGGTAATTACTGCCGCCTGGTTCAAAAAACACCTCAAATCCCTTTTTTATATTTTTCATGAAAAAACCGAATACACTGCCATAGAAAGGTTAAAAAAGGAGAAGATTGATTTTATTATTATTGATGGCAATCTTATGGATCTTGACCCTATCTATTTTTTATCTGAGCTGAAAAAGGTCATAAAAGGATCTTTAATCCCCATCCTTTTCAAGAAACAAAATAACCACCCGTCTTTTCAAGATTTATTACGACAAGCCGGAGTCATCGACTTTCTTGGAGACTCTCTACAGGAAGAAGAGCTATTTAGCAAGATAGCAGCCTCGCTAAAAAAGGGGGAACTTCAGGAAAAAGTCTCGCAAGTTGCTTTAGAGCTAAAACGAACTAGCGAAAAATTACCTGAAACCCTTTTCGGCAAATTTCTTTTACCTGACAAGGCAATAAGGGGCTTAGCAAAAGCTAAACAAAATAATCTACCCTGTTCTATTGCCATCATCACCTTGACTAATATCGATGATTTACATCGCAGATTCGGATCCGGAATGGAAAAATTAATACAATCAGTAGCGAAAGCTCTTTTTAAATATCTTCGTAAAACGGACTACCTTATCTCTTCTAAGGAAGGAAAGTTTCTTTTGATTCTCCCTAATACCAAAGATTCCAAAGCAAATGCTTTGCTCCAAGATTTGGAGAAAAAAATGAAGGCTCATCCGTTAAAAACCAATAAAGGGCCGCTCGAGCTTGCTTTAACTTTTTTTATTACTACTTTAGAGGCAGAAAGAGAATTTGATAAGATGATTGCAACTGCAGGAAGAGCTTTACAAAACATACATCCATGATGGGACTGTTTCGATCTTCCATTTGGTTAGAATTTTACCCTTGCTTCTTCGGATTTGATTTTTTTAAAAGTGCCTATACCTTAGCAGGATATGTCACTTTCAAAAAAATCAAACCGGCTTTGCAAGGCTCAAATTTTAACGGCAAAGCGGAGATTTCAACAGTCCCATGATCTATCTTTTAGAGCTAGTCAATTACCCTATCTACCATCAGCTGCAACTCGAAGAGGCTCTCTTAAGGGTGGGAGACAAAAGTATTTGCCTTCTCAATATCGGAACTCCTACCTCCATCATTATGGGAGTATCAGGAAAACCGGAAGAGCTCATAGACCTTGAAAAAGCAGGGCAAGAAAATATCACAATAATTCGGAGGTTCACCGGAGGGGGCTGTGTGGTCGCCGATGAAAATACCCTCTTTGTCACCTTTATTTTTTCAAAAGGATTTCTCCCCCTTTCGTTCTTTCCGGAGCCAATACTCCATTGGACTGAAACTTTCTATCGCTCAGCTTTTGCCCTCCCCCACTTCACAGTCTCTGAAAATGACTACACTTTAGACGGATTCAAATGTGGGGGAAATGCACAATACATTACGAAAGATAAATTTCTGCATCATACGACCTTCTTGTGGGACTACCACCCAAAAAAAATGAACCTCCTTTACCTCCCTCGCAAAAGGCCCAAGTATCGACAAGACAGAAATCACTCAGAGTTTCTCTACACTTTAAAAAACCTCTTCTTCAGCAAAGAGATGGTATTTAAAAAAATAAAAGGAGAACTATCTAAACAATTTTCAGTGAAAAATTTTCCTCTTGAAGAAGCGTTATCTTATATACGTATTCCTCACCGTCAATCCACAAAGCTACTAGAAAAAAAATAACCCCACTGCAGGGTCCCGGTACTTGCTTCATTCAACCTTGTTCATCAAGGTGGGACCATCCCCAGAAGAAGCGATTTGAAATGATTGCCCATTTACTCTCGCTAAAATTCTGGCCTTCTGATCCCTTTTAATGCATCTTGTAGTTGAAAGGCCTTAAGTGCCCGGGGTTTCCCATACAGCAGGGTTAAAAACCCTTATAAAATCTTAACGTCATCTTAAGATTTTAAGTCAATTTCTGCAAATTATTTTTTTGCTATGCTCCAATAGAAACCACAAGTTTCTTGAGTAGTAGAAGTTATGCATGAAAAATCTATTTTTTCTATTGCGACTTTTTAAAAATCTTTACGAAAGAGGCCCTTTATAGAAGTTCTCCCATTGTCTTTAAAAGATGTTCGTAGGTAAAAAACCTAGCCTTATTTGAATGGATAAATTCATCAGCTGCTTGCAAGTATCGCTGATAATCCCCTTCTGATAACTTTTTTAAGTGTCGATATAAAGCTGCATCATCGGTAAATTGTCTTCGATCGACAAATGCCTCCCTGGGAATATACTCTTCAATGTTACTGGCTCCTAAATAGATAGGAACGCATCCTGCTGCAAAACAATCGAATATTTTTTCGGTGATATAGCCTTTAATATTTTTAGTGTTTTCATAACAGATGCAATATTTGTAATTTTTTATCGTCTCAATTTTATCCTTAGCTAACCCCCGGTAACATATCCTCATCTCCCAAAATCTTCCAAAAAGATCAAATTCTTCCGGAGCATTTTTCTCAAAAAAAGAGACAACTTTCTCCCTTTCGCTATAAAGCTCATCTTTATTATCTGATGATCTTCTAGAGTTTACCATGACGCAAAACTTCTTCTTATGAAAGGGAATTTCTTGTTTGATTTTCGGCTGTAAGGAAGGGTAGTAAAACTTAATATATTTTTTATTGTCGACTAAGTCATCATCAAAGGTAAATATTTTGTAGAATTTTTTATGAAACTTACGATTGTAAAGCTTCTTTGCATTTGTAGGAGGCTCCCAAATAAATAAGACAACTTTTCCTTGAAAAAATTTTTTAAAGTTGAATTTTTCAGCACGCTCTCCCATCCCCCAAAAAATAAGGTAGCTGGTCTCTTTTTTAGAGAAATGAGAAGGGTCAAAAGCCCCATCTCCTATCCCTAGCAGCTCCACACCTTTTTCCAAAAATAGTTTTCGTAATTTTCCATAGATATGATTTTGTCCAAATTCTTCGAAATTACTCACATTGTCCCACTGAATATACATCTCTGCTTTAGGAAGGGCATAAAGGGTGGATAAAAAAAACAAAATTGCAATAATCTTCATTATTCTTTGGTATCGGGTAGGCTAAAAAGATCGTGAAGGGCCTGTTTTGTTGCCTCTTTCCCAATAAGAGCAATAGATTCGGTAAGGGGAATTTTCTTTGGACACACTTGAATACAGTTTTGCGATTTTCCACAATCAGCTACCCCTCCTTCTTCCATCATTGGTCTGAGTCGTAAGGTTTTCTGAGTTTTCCCTGTAGGATGTGCATTGAACAGCCGAACTTGTGAAATAGGGGCTGGGCCCATATATTTAGAATGGTTATTCACCTGTGGGCAAGACTCGGAACAACATCCACAGGTCATACAAGTAGATAGACGATACCTAGCTTCCTGTACTTCAGGACTTATTTTAGGGCCACCCCCTCTTTCAAAGAGGCCATCCACATCGATCCAAGCATGAATTTTCTTCAAATATTCAAACATCTGACTCCGGTCAACCACGAGATCTCGAATCAAGGGAAATTTAGTAAATGGCGCTAATACAATGATAGAAGAATAGGCGAGATAAGACTCGATTAAAGCGGTACAAGCCTGTCTGGGCCTGCCATTTATAAGCATCGAGCAGGAACCACATACCTCTTCTAAGCAACCTTGCTCCCAAGCAACAGGGGTAGTTTTTTCCCCTTTTTTATTGATAGGATTTTCTTGAATTTCCATGAGAGCGGAAATAACATTTGCATGTGGTTTTACATCGAGTTCAAACTCTTCCCAATATTGACGTCCTATACTCCCACGATAAATTTTTAAAGTATATTTCATAAGGGAAGCTGTAGGTTAGAAGGAATATTTTTTAATTGTGGAGTCACTTTTTTTGCTCGGGTATAGTCTCTTTTTACGGGATCTAGATGACGAATGTCAACGGGTTCATAACTAATAATGGGCTCGTCAGGATGGAAAGAAGCAATCGTAGTTTTTAAAAAATTAACATCGTCTCGCTCTGGAAACTCCGACTTATAATGAGATCCTCGAAATTCATTTCTTAGTAGAGCGCCTTTCGTAATAACTAAAGCAAGCTCTAACATCGCTTTAAACTGATGGGCAAACACATAGGTTTGGTTGAGGAGTTTTTTTCTATCGGATAACCCGATATGTTGATACCGCTCTCTCAGTTTTTTTATCTCTTCTATCGTCTTTTGTAAATCTTGATTGTTCCTCTTTACCGTGACATGTTTGACCATAACTGCAGCTAGCTCATTATGCAAGGAGTGTACGTTCTCCTTCCCTGATTTAGATAACAACTCTTTTTGTATCTCCTCTTCTTGGCTAATAGCTTCTTGAAAAGGGGCTTCTTGAAGTACGTTAGAAGAAAGAGAATCTAAATATTTAGGAACTTCTACACCTGCTACCAGCCCCGCAAATATACAAGAGAGTAAGGAATTTGCTCCAAGGCGATTTGCTCCATGATACTGATAATCAGATTCTCCAATATTGAAACAGCCGGCAATATTGGTCATTTGTCGAAATCGTTGATTTCTATCAGGGTCATCACTACTTGGCCAGTCGACCCACCCCCCACCCATGGAATAGTGTACAGCAGGAAAAATTTTCATAGGAAATTTTTTAGGATCTACCCCCGTAAATTTTTGATAGATATCCAGGACTGCTTCTAGCTTATGAAGCGCTTCCTTAGGAAGGTGGGTAACATCCAAATGGACCTGCATCTTTCCATCGATCCCTAAGCCCAATTCACATACTTTTAAAATTTCTCTGCAGCCAATATCTCTAGGAACTAGGTTTTTAAAACCGGGGTACATCTCTTCTAAAAAATACCAAGGTTCTCCGGTTACTCCACATGGTCGTAAACTTCCATCGGGGAAAGTGATTTTTTTGCAAGAGTCTCCATACACCCATATTCTCCCCCCCTCTCCTCTAGAAGACTCAGAGATCAGCCTCATTTTATCCACTCCGGGGATCCCGGTAGGGTGGATTTGGATAAATTCTCCATTGGCATATTTCATCCCCTGCATATAAAGACGGCCGTTGGCGGCTCCGGTACAAAAAGTAGAGTTAGTGGACATTTTGAATAAATAGCCAAGGCCTCCTGTGGCTATCACTACCGCGTCTGCTTTTAACACGTGCAGATGAAGGGTATATAAGTCATGGAGTACAATCCCCCTAGCTTTACCATCTCCATCTAAGACTAGTCTTAAAAATTCATGATTTTCATACTTTTCTATCATTCCTTTAACTTCATATCTTCTCACCTGCTCATCTAACGAATAAAGTAGCTGCTGGCCTGTCGAAGCTCCACAAAAGGCAGTCCTGTGATAGAGAGTCCCCCCAAAACGTCTAAAATCGATATTTCCTTCAGGAGTACGGTTAAAAGGACAACCGATCCTATCCATAAGTTGTAAAATGGCAGGACCTGCTAGACACATCTCTAAAATAGGGGGTTGATTTCCGAGGAAATCGCCACCCTTGATAGTATCGTAAGCGTGAATATAGGGAGAATCCTCTTCTCCGTGTAAATTAATCGCTACATTGATCCCCCCTTGTGCGCAAACAGAATGGGATCTTCGGACTTTGGTAATAGAGACCAGTTTTACCTTGATCCCATTTTCTGCTAGCTTCATAGCGGCTGCAAGACCCGCTAACCCTCCCCCTACGACAATGGCCTCGTTTTTCATATATTTAACTTCTTAAATTGATCCAATATGAGCCCCAGATTGCAGCTAACCCTAAAAACAAAAATAAAAGCATAAAAGCATAGCTAATAGGCACCATGGCTCTCTGGGAGCGAATATTTAATAAAATACCCCAAGTGTTGAGAAAGACCCAGCATCCATTGAAAGCATGGTATACTGCGGCTAGCACGAAAAAGGTATATAAAATATCCATAAATGGGCTTTTAAAGGTATCGCGGGTAGTCAGCAAGATAGCGGTCCCCGGATTTTTTGCCGCGGCAACGACTTGATGTTCGGATAAATGAAAAGAAGATAGCCCTAATATCCACTGCATCCTTTCGCGATCTTGTTGCGCTTCTACGCCTGTTTCTTTCGAATTTACAAAGCTGGTGGAAATAACTTGAATCTTTTGTTTTTTATATTTTTCGATAACTTCTTTTTGGAAAATCTCTACATGCAACCGATCTGCTAAAGTTAAGAGACCCGGATCAAACTTCAACTTCACAAGATACTCATATTGATTATCACGGAGTAGTTTATAAGGCTTATCGATAAAGCGCATTTGAACTACATGTAATCCTATGCCGACGATCAATATCCAAGAGGTAAGGCGTTGCCAAGAATAGGCTTGATTCCTTTCATAACGTAGAGAAGGTTGTTTAGGACTATAGGTATAAGCATTCGACTTTGCTTGAAAAACATACTTCAGACCAAGAAAACCGTGAAAAACAATAGGAATACCTATGAACATCGATTCGATAACTTGTAGATAGGGCAAGTGCTGTATCGCATTGACCATACGTACAAATCCTGCACCATCATTACCTATCCAAAGGGCTGCTTGAGAATTGACGATAAGATGCTCGATGAGATAAATCACTATCCATAGGCCTAGTAAAGAGTGAAGGCGTCTCCATACAAAAGCTTTTGGAACTAAAGATTCTATTTTCGAAAACATGCACCTTTATTTTTAAAGAGAAAAATCCATTTTTACAAGGTCTTTAACATTTTTACTAGTAACAAAGGCCACTTCAGAAACATCTATCCCTTTTATCTCTGCAATTACCTCTACAATCAGAGGCAAAAACGCAGGTTCATTTATTTTTCCACGGTATTTTCCTGGAGCTAAATAGGGGGTATCCGTTTCTACGAGCAGTTGATGCAATGGAACCTTTTTCGCAACTTCTTTTAACTCTCCACATTTCTTAAAAGTGACAATACCGCTAAGTGACAGATACCACCCTCTTGTTAACACCTCTTCTGCCTCCTTCACAGTTCCGGTAAAACAATGAAGGACCGCTTTACCTCGATAATGGGTATCACAAATAGAAAATAGATCGCTAAAGGCATCTCTACAATGAAAAATTATTGGAAGATTAAATTTTGTAGCTAAAGTCAAATATTGTATCAGATGTTTTTGTTGTATATCTTTTGGTGAGTGAAGATAGTGATAATCTAATCCTGTTTCTCCAATAGCTACAATCCTTTTATTTTTTGCAGCTTCTTGAAAAAAAGAAAAATCTTTTTCTCCTGTTTTTTCTACATCATGTGGTGTAGTTGCCCCTGCGTGATAAAGCCAGGGAAACTGCTTAGACAACTGTAGCCCTCTTTCTAGGCTTTTACGATCGGTACAAATATTCAAAATCCCTTTAATGCCGCGCTCTTTTGCTCGCAGTAATATCGCCTCTTCTTCTCCCTCGAGGGAAGCAGCGGTGATATGGGCATGAGAATCGATATAAGAAATCATAGATACGAACGCTTAATCTCTAATCGTCTAATTTCTTCTTTGGTTACCCTTCTTACATGAGATATAAAGGGAGGGTACGTTTCATTTTTCAATGAGACGGCCAAAGGATCAAAATACGGGCTAACTATTTCATAATTATGACCGAAGGTAAAGTCTTTGCCCATAAAACCCCTAGCATATTCTTCTTCAATAAGACTGGCCCAATCTTTTTCCCAATCATGCCCTACAGTTTTCCCTTTTTTAAGCCACTCATTTTTTGTCTTTACCCCTGAATAATGGTGGATCATCGGCTTTCCGTCCAAGCCGGATACATTTTCCCATTTCGGTTCCGGTATTTTCAAAAAAATTCCAAAGCGATCATCGGGATTAAATATCCTCTCAGGGGATAAGGCCTTTGTCCTTGCAATAAGGGTATTATTATGGTGCTGAGTAGCTCGAAAATGGGCTTCGCGAAAGTAATAATAGTTCTGTAGTCGAATGGCGTTGTAGTTTGTATAAGCTTTTGATTTTAGCCAACTATGAAATTTCTCCCCTTCTACGATTTCATCTACATCTAAAAAAAGGGTATAAGGGTGCTTTATAAAGAAATAGGCGATATACCTAGAAGTGGCATGCCAATACATTTTCCAATTCACACTTTCAGGAGAGCTACAAACGTAGGGGTTGTAAAGCTCATTATGTAAATAGGGATATTCGATCCACTCGCAATCAGAATATTCTTGATACAATTGGTGTAATAGCGGATAGTCTTCTTTTTCTCCATTAAAGAAATGGTCGCAAACCGTTACAATTATTTGCGATGAGAATACTCTTACTTCCTCTAAACATCTCTTTAAATACCTAGAATCATTAGTACAAAAACTGATGCAGGTAGTTATGTCGTTATACGTGGAACTCAAAAGCCAGCTCTCTTCTTTTGATTTCTGCCATATCTACTTTATGAACATGTAAAAATGGCCCTTCTACCTCTTTTTTCATCAAAGAAACTTGCAACGGATCAAAATAGATGTCCGAGACCTTTTCATAATCTCTATTTTCAAAATCTTTTCCGGAAAATGCTTTAGAAAACTCGCAATTTACAGCTGCTATCCAATCTCTTTCCCAGTGGTTACTTAGATATTTAGCTTTTATTAAGGATTCTTTTAAGGTTTTTACCCAGCTGTAGTGGTGGATGAATGGGACCCCCTTCAGAGTTACTTTTTCTTTCTTCCTCCCCTCTATTTTATGGAAAATCCCACATCGATCATCCGTATCCATAAGCTGGGAAGGCCGTACTGCCCCTTTTTTTAGAAAAAGCCCCCCTATCTGAAAAGCTTTAGCCCGGAAACAGGCATTTCGAAAATAATAATATTGAAGAAAGCGCATTGCATCATATTTTTGATATTCCAAGGTATTTAGCCATATTTTAAATTTTTCTCCCTCAATAATCTCATCACTGTCCAAAAAAAGGATATAATCGATCTCTTTTTTGGCAAAAAGAAAAGAGATATAGCGGGTAGTTGAATACCAAAAATCTATCCAATCATTATCTGTAAATTTTCGGTTAATGTACTCGCTATAAAGATGATCTTTTCTATAAGTCATCTCGACAAATGACAAATCCGGATGCTCAGAATAACTTTGATTAAGAAGAAGTCTATTTTCTCTTTTTCCACAAAAAAAATGGTCGCAAGTAATGACTACGATTTGATCCGAAAATTTCTTTGCCTCTTCTATACACTTTGCAAGATATCTATAATCATTGGTACAGTAGGTAATACTACTTGCTATCTTCATTCCATCCCTAACAAGTTCTTAGCAATTTTCATTGACTTTTCCCTTTTTTTTAGGTATTTCTCTTCCCCATGAACCTCTTCTTTACTGCCTACCTCCATTCTGACTTTTTTGGCAAAGGGATTTTTATAGGTTTATTCATCCTCTCCCTCCTTTCCTGGACCCTCCTTATTTATAAAATTTGGGTGACCTACAATGTAAAGAATATGGGGCTTGGATTTTCCAAAATTTTTCAAATGCAGCAATCAGATCCCCTGAAGTTGCCACTAGAAGAAAAATCTTTTCCTCTTCTGAATCCCTATATGGAAATTTATAAGAATTTACAACGTACAACGATGCAAGTATTGGGGAAAAATCGATTTTTTACCGACCCTGCTAATCCTTCTGTGTTTCTTTCAAGATCCGATCTAGAAATGATTGAGTCGTCGCTTGCTACTACTATCTCTCGATGCCTAAGGGAGCTAGAAAAATACCTTTTTCTTTTGCCGACCATTGTTACTTTAGGCCCTTTTTTGGGTCTTCTAGGAACGGTATGGGGTATCTTGATCACCGTCTCTGAACTTCACCACAACGCTTTAGCAGGAAGTAATGCCTCATTTCTACAAGGTCTTTCCATGGCGCTAGCTACTACTGTTTTAGGCTTACTCGTCGCCATACCGGCTTTAATTGCCAATAACTACCTAAAAACCAGTATAAAAGATATTCGAAAAGATTTAGAAAATACCTCCCTGATTTTATTGGGTTCGGTGGAACTACAATATCGGAAAACAGAGTGAAAAGAGGGATACTTTTACCGGAAGAAGAAGGGTTAGAAGAGGGACTCATCAATCTCACCCCACTTATCGATGTTGTATTTGTCGTTCTAATCGTTTTCATCCTCATTGCCCCAATGGTAGAAATAGATAAAGTAGATCTTGCTTCCGCATCAGGGATCGCAAAAGAGACAAAGGCAGTAGAGGGGATTATCCTCACCGTCAAGGCAGATAACACCATTTGTTTGAATAAAGAGCCGGTATCCCCGGAACAACTTTTTGAAAAACTAAAAATTTTAAAAAAAAAATATCCCAAATCAATACCGCAACTATTTCATGACAAAAAAGCCCCCTTTGGGACCTATCAGTTTATTAAAAACACTATGGAAACCTTAGCCTTTTCCGAACTGGATGTCGTCTTATTGCCATGAGTTCCCGCAAAATATTTTTATGGGTCCTCACTTTTCACTTTCTTTTTTTAATACTATGTACCTTAAAATCCACCCCTCCTAAAGGAGGCAAGTTGGTAGTAAAAACAAGAAATATTTCCTTAAAGACCCCTCCTCAACCTACTTCCCTGCATACTATCCCTAAACCATCTGTTTTACCTAACTCTGTTCCCCTGCAAAAAAAGATACCACACCCCAAAAAAACGGCTTCCGGCAAACAAGAAAAAGCTTCTACTAAAAATGGTATTCAATATAAACCAAAACAAGAGTTACTTGTGCCTAGACAACTCCCAAAGATACAGGCAACTACGGAAATTTCTCCTTCAGAAATAGACGAGAGTCCTTCTTATCTTATCCAATTCCTTCAAGATCGACTGACCCTTCCGGAAAAAGGAAAAGTGCAATTACAACTCACATTTTCCCCTCAAGGAAGGGTGAAATCAATACAAGTTTTAAATTCTGAAAGCAGTAAGAACCTAAACTACTTAAAAAACACATTGCCAGATCTCATCTTTCCATGCTTTAATGGAAGTGATAAGACAATAACTTTCTCCTTCCAAAATGAAAAATAAATTTTTTCTTTTTTTGTTCCCGCTCTTTCTTTTTTCTGAAGAGATTTTAGAAGTTCCCCTCGCTACTCAAGAAATTTTAATTCCCGTTCATATTGTAAAGTGCGCTTTACATTCGGATAGGTTTTCAGAAAGTTACGTAAATGAGGTGTCTGCCATCCTCTCTTTTGATTTTAACCACTCTGCATTTTCTAAAGTAGTTTCAGAAAAAGCCCCTATTACCCTTCGTCCAAAATTGACAGACTCAGGCCTTACTGTAGAAGCTACCAATCAAGGGGAGGTTTTTGAGCTCACAACACCCCTTACGGGAAATCTGTCTACAGATAGGAGAAAGATTCATTATCTACTATCTAAATTACAGAAAAGACTGTTTGGGCAAGAGGGAATATTTCATAAAAGGATCCTTTATGCCAATAGGATGAAGACAATTTCAGAAATTTTTGTATGTGATTTTGACGGGAAAAATGTCAAGCAAATTACTCAAGAAAAGGGGTATTGTATAAGTCCCAAGTTCCTCCCTAAAAGACCGGGAAACTATCTCTACGTATCTTATCAGCTAGGTCAAGCAAAACTTTATTTAAGTGATTTAAAATTAAAAAAAGGGGTTAGCATTATCCCACTTAAAGGCAATCAAATTCTTCCCTCTATAAGTCAAAAGGGAGATCAAATTGCCTTCATAGGTGACGCAGGGGGAAGACCGGATCTTTTCCTCCAGAGTTTTGACGACAAAGGAAACTTGCTAGGAAAACCTAGGCAAATTTTTTCTTACCCATTTGCAACGCAGGCATCACCAACTTTTAGTCCGGATGGGGCTAAAATTGCCTTTGTATCGGACAAAGATGGCCCTCCTCGCATCTATCTTTTAGATCTTACACGTGCAAATACAGCACCGGAGTTGTTGACTAAACAAAACAAGCAAAACACCTCTCCGGCTTGGTCTCCTGATGGCATGAAATTAGCTTATAGTGCTAAAACAGATGGTGTAAGACAAATATGGATTTATGACTTTCAAGAAAAAATAGAAACACAGCTTACTTTTGCAAAAGAAAATATGGAAAATCCTATGTGGGCTTCAGACAGTTTACATCTTGTGTTTAATTCGGAAGGAGATTTAGCGGAGCTCTATATAGCTAATATACATCAAAACCAATTCGTGAAAATTTCTGAAGGTATCGGTCACAAACGATTTCCATCATGGGAAATAGATGAAGGAGAAATACCATGAAACACTATCTCTTTATTTTCAGTTTTTTGTTAATACTTACCTCTTGCCATAGGCATAGTTGCCATACTTGTTGGCAGGATATGAAAATGTCTAAAGGATTAAATTGCTCACAAAGCGACTCTCGTCTGTTACTATCTAGTGATCAATTTACCGGACCGGGAGAAGGGGATTTTATTCCAATGGCCGGACAAGACCTGAAAAAATATTCAGGAGATACTCCTGTGCCACAACCGGATAAATGTCTAGTAGGATTTGAACAATTTTATGAACCTCCCTCTACCCTTCGCTCCCTTTTTCAACATCTCCACTTTAGAACGGACAAACATGTTCTCGACAATAAAGAGGACATTTTAGCCATCTCTCAAATGGCCGAATATTTAATAAACAACCCTAAAATGTATCTCATCGTTGAAGGACACTGTGATGAAAGGGCCTCCGCCGACTACAACATGGCCTTAGGGCTGAGAAGGGCTCAATATGTGCGAGTACTTCTTTGTAAAAAAGGGGTACATCCCGGGCGGGTCTATACTATCTCTTATGGGAAAGAAAAACCCATTTCCCTAGGTCATGAAGAAATGGATTGGAAGCAAAATAGAAGGGCACAGTTTAAGTTATATGAAGAATAGTCTTTTATTTTTACTCTTTGCCGTTTCCTGTTCTCCTATCAAATCTTCTCCTAAAGAGGAAAAACATCAGTTGGAGCTCACTTTACATGAGCTCCAAACCAATCTCGATGACCTTAGGCACGATGTTCACTGTGTAACAACCGATATCCAATTACTAGATGGGAAAATCTCTCATCATGAAAATATATTAAACTCTTTAAAACAACAGACGAAACAGGATGAAAAGCTACAAGATTTGAAACATACCCTCTTATTATTAGAAAAGAAAATCGCTAGTTTACAGGCACAAGAAACCTTGAAAAATCTTACAGATCATGCCAACGAAACTACCTTAGCCCTCAAACAACATAAGCAAAGGATTGCTGAATTAGAAAAAGAGCTTATTACTCAGGAAAGAAAGTATGAAGAATTAACTAAGTTAGCAGCTACATTAGAGTCTTTAAAAAATGCCATACCCGGCGATGGGGTACAGATTAAGCTCTATAAGGTAAAAGCGGGAGATTCTTTAGAAAAAATAGCCAAGAACCATCAGATTACTGTTGAATATATTAAAAAGCTCAATCAACTAGACCAAGATCTTATCTATATTGATCAAGAGCTTAAGATTCCTATCTCCAAAAATCTATGAGTTCTCCTATTGGTATCTTTGATTCAGGGGTAGGTGGCTTAAGCGTCTTCAAGGAAATTATCCGGATAATGCCCGGGGAAGATATTGTCTATTTAGGAGATACTGCCAGAAGCCCTTATGGCAATAAAAATAAAGAGACAATATTGCAATATTCTCTAGAAAATATCTCCTTTTTGCAACGGCTGGGTGTAAAGTTGGTAGTCATCGCCTGTCATACCTCTTGCACGAATGCGCTACAAGAACTTCAAAAAATATTTTCTCTCCCTCTCTTTAATGTCTTATATCCAAGTTTACAAAAATTGCCACAGGTAACAAAAACTAACCATATAGCTATTTTAGCTACGCTTTCTACAATTGCCTCAGGTGTTTATCAAAATAGATTATCTCAATTCGCCCTCTATCCCATTGCTTGTAGCCGCTTTGTTCCTCTAATTGAAGAAGGATTTTTTACCCATCCCTTATTAGAAAAAGCAGCAGATGAATATTTAGAGCCCTTACAAAAAACTCAAATCGACACAGTCCTTTTAGCCTGTACCCACTACCCCTTTATTTCTAAGATATTACAGAAAAAACTTCCGAACCAAGTAAAGTTAGTCGATCCTGCTTATGATGTGGCAAAAGAGATATATACCTTTCTACGACAAGAGGGAAAATGCTCTTTTAAAGCTACCCAAGGAAACTATCGGTTTTATGTCACCGGGGAACCGGAAAAATTCAAAAAAATAGCCGACCGCATTTTTGATTTCTCCATAGGTACCCCTCAGAGGGTTTCTCTCGGCAAGACTATTTCTCAAAAAATTTAAAAAAATATGGATTTTTTTAAATCTATTTCGATACAGTTGATTTTCATCTAATCAGGTATTGTCATGTCACAAAAAAAGCGGATTCTTTTAATAGAAGATGAAGAAGATATTGCCGCTCTCATCAAGTTGCAGGCAGAAGTCTCAGGTTACAAATTACATGTAGAAGTAGATGGTATCAATGGATATCGTGCCATAGAAAGAGAGAAACCGGATCTTGTAATATTAGATATTATGCTTCCGGGACAAAATGGCCTGGATGTCTGTCGTAAAATGAAAAATACCCCTGAGCTCAAAAATATCCCTGTTATCATTTTATCGGCAAAAGGGGAAGAGCTCGACATAGTTTTAGGGCTAGAACTAGGAGCTGATGACTATATCGCTAAACCATTTTCCGCTAAAATTCTTTTTTCTAGGATCAAGACGGTCCTTAGAAGGGGAAAAGAGGCCGAAAAAGTTCCTAAGGCGATCAAATTTGGAGAGTTTAACCTTGAAGTAGACAGGTATCTTCTCAGAAAAGGGGAAGCTATCATTCCTATGACCCTCTCCGAGTTTGGCATCCTAAAAAGGCTTCTAGTCAATCGAGGTAAGGTCCTGACAAGAAACCAGCTTTTGGATGATGTCAATAATGATGATGCCTTCATTGTAGACAGAAATATTGATGTCCATATCGCATCGCTTAGAAAAAAGTTAGGTCCTAATTTTCAATGGATTGAGACTGTTAGAGGGGTTGGATATCGGTTTCAAGAAATAAGGCAATTAGAAAAAAAATGAGATTGTGCCTTGACGGTTATGGCTTCGACACGCTATGGGCTGATGAAGAAGGAGAGCCTCTATGAGAAACATTATTTTCTTTTCCCTTTTCATGACCATTACCACAGGATGCGGCTGTAGATCTTGCCAAGGAGGGGGAGCTGGAATAGGTTATCTCCTTGATGATCAGGATCGTAAGATCCTTAAAGAGGTAAGTCCGGAAACATCTGCAAAAATGCAAAAAGGAGAACCTCTAACAGTACAAGATGTCATTTGGTTGCATAATAGTGGATTAAGCGAGGAGACGATTGTCCGATATATTCGGGATACTAAGACCTCCTATCTCCTTAATCAATTACAGATAAGAAAGTTACAGACGGCAGGGGTCAGCCAAAGGGTTATATCCTATATGATAGACACAGGGCGTTATACCCCGGTTTAAAATTAAATAATTTATTGAGGTAGATATGGCTACAAAGCTTGAGAATGATACGATTTACTCAGTGGACTTTCAATCTTTTCAGGAAAAGTTGTTCCCTCATTATCGAAAGCTTTTGAACCGTGTTAAAAAGCTCACTAAAATTACCTTTATCTTTCACACCCTATTTTTCATTTTTTTTGTTTCACAACTTTTCGTTTTTTTCTTTTTAATTACGAACCTCTTTTCTTCTACTTTTACGGCTTTTGTCCTAGGAAGTATATTCCTTACCGTCTTTTCCTATTCGATATTATTTTTTTATTTTCAAGTAAAAAGACCGGAAGAGTTAAAAGACATTTGCCATATCTTTTTACAAGATTGTAAAACCGCCTTAGATATTCCGATTGGAGAGGGGGAGCATCATATAAATATTGCTCACGCCCTAATTCACCTATCTTCTTATCTGGATGGCTTTGAAAAGCAGCTCCCCTTTTCTTTAAAATGGTCTCCAAAATTTCTCGAAAGCTTCAATATTTTTTCTCATTTTGAAGACATATTTCTTTTAAAAAGAATCCTTTTACTAGCTGCAGAAGAGGAACATCTACAACAAGTCCGTTTAACTCCGACAGATTTTGAGCTTCATACCTCTTTAGCAAATTGCTATATTTCTCTTTATAATTTACACAAAATCCCTCCATTATCTCTTTGGCTACGCTTCCGATTCAGCCGGCTACTAAAAGAAGCTAACGAAAAATATAGCTTCTATGCTCAAAAGGCAATTGAAGAGTTTAAAATCCTGGAGCATTATGCTCCTAATGACCCTTGGGTACATCTTCAATTAGCAAAGATTTACCAAGATTTAGGGCGGGCGCTCGAGGAAATTCAGGAGTATGAAACCGTCGTAAAATCTCACTTATTAAATACAGAAGCCCTGTATCGTTTAGGCGTCTTATATTTCGAGCAAGGTGAAAATGCAAAAGGGTTACAAATTTACGAAGAGCTAAAAAACGCTAACTTTAAAAAGGGAGAAGAGTTGATCTCCTTTTATGGATCATGGAAAGAAAAAACTAGATATAGCCTTCCAATCCACCGTAGCAATAAATAATCCAAGAACGGAAAGTTGACTGGCTTTCCAGTTAACATTTTCTTGATAAAATCGTTGCCCCCAAAAATTACATAATAAAATGATAGTAACGGAAAATATGGGGAAAATAATAGCTTGCTCCAAACTTCCTGCAATCTCGGTAGCCCATATTAAAAAAAAGGTGCTGATGCTATTTGCTGCACCTCCAAACACCCCATATCGCCATTCTATGCTAGAAATCCTCTTTGATTTTGCTGAGAAAAAGGTAAAAGCTTGCATCAGAGCTGCTACGAAATATATTAAAGGCATAAACCACTGACTTTGTGCTTCATGCGAGTTTAAAAAAGTTGGAGAATTAGAAAAATTTATCGCAAGCGATCGGTATTGCATGGTAGACAAGAATAAGGCGTGCAGACAAACCGCAGCAAGAGAGAAAAAGATCCACCTATTTCTATCTCGTATTAGCACAACTCCCCATCCTGCCCAAAAAAGACCTAGGATGACAATAAAAGAACCAAGTCCATGCCAAAGCTTGTAGTCGAATCCAAAGGAAGGGCCAAAAAATAATGCCATTATCAGGCCGGGAATCACAGTAGCGCTACTTAATAGGGCAAAGGTTAGCCCCGGAGGGCCGTTTTCCAAAGCTTTGCCTAAAAATAGCATCATAAAACCAAAGAGCATCCCTGCTCCAAGACCTAGTGATAACATGGGAAGGTTAATGGCATAAAAATGGGTCCTTATAGGATTGAGAAGGATAGCTACCAAAAAAGCGATGGATAGCTGGATCATCAAGAAAGATTTACTGCTGCCTCCTGCGTCGACACTTTTTCTCATGTAATAGTTACTAAAAGCAGTTAATAGCCCTGCAAAAATTACAAAGGTAATTGCCATAACCTCTCCTTTCCGAAATATTGTCGTTTTCGGTATACTACGAGTTGTAAGTATGCGCTTTTATTTTATTTTTTTCCAAATTCTTTGCTTTGCTTTCCTTTGTGCCGATGAACCATTTTACCCTCTACCTGAACCTAAGACACAAGAAGAAGCCCTCTTTTTACGTAGAATTTCCGAATTTTGGAATGAAGGAAATTTCGATATCGTAAAGATTCAGATGTTGGATTTTTTAAAGAAATTCCCCAGTAGTAACTATACAGACATGCTTCAGGCTATTTTAGGGGATTTGAGCCTTAAAGAAAAAGAATATGAAAAAGCTGCCGAATATTATAAAAACATAAAAACTCATCAAGTTTCTAAGCAATTTCTGTTTAATAAATTACAGTGTTATCGCTCTTTAGGTTGGTACCAAGCGGTTTTAGAAGAATCAGAGCCTTATTTAGAAGAATTTTCTTCCGATCTTTCCAAAAAACAGAAACTCACTTTTATCTTGGCAGATGCCCTATATAATTTAGCCATGAAAAGCCCTCAAAATAGCGATAGTAGAAAAAGTTACGCCAACCTTGCAAAAATTCAGTATGAATCATTGCAAAATAGTCCATTTCAAGAAGAAATGCTTCCTCACCTTGCCTATACTTATCATCTCCTTGGGGAGTCGGAAAAAGCCTCCAATTTATATATAACACTCGCTCAAAAACATCCTTCATTGAAAGAGGAGATGCTTTTTCAAGCGGCTACTATACAAATTGAATATGATAAAGATCTGGCCATCCAAACATTTGGACAAGTGTGTCATTTAGGAAAAGAGAGGGCGACAGATGCGGCCTTTAACCGGATGATCCTTATGTATGAAACCAAAAAATATCCGGAAATATTACTAGCGAAAGAACAGCTGTTTCACCATATTCCAAAAGAAAAAATCCCCCTCTTACACTTTTTTATAGGTAAAAGCTATCTGGCTATAGAGGATTATCCAAGGGCTGTCCGATCCCTTCAGCTCTTCTTAGATACACCGCCATCTAAAGACGAAGAATGTAAAGCTGCTTTACATTCTTTAATGATCTGTGCAGAAAAATTGAAGGACATGCAACTTTTTGAAAAAGCACTCACTCAATTTAAGATACAGTTTCCCGAAGAAGTTCTTTCACCCATTCTTTACCGTAAGGCATTGTTGAATAAAGAAAATTGCAATTATTCAGCTGCAAAAAAAGACTTTGAAGAAATTTTACAAAATAAAAATTTAGGAGAAGACAGAGAAGTGATCTTCTATAATTTTGCCCATCTTCTCTATCTAACTAAAAGTTTCACGACAGCTAGGGAGAAATTTAAAGAGTTTATCTCTACCTATCCCGGCAGTACCCTAACCCCGCTAGCTTGGAGGTTCCTTATAAATGCATCTATCGAGAGCGAAAAGGAAGCCTGCGGTTCTAAAGAACAATTGGCAGCGGATCTTAAAGAAATACTAAATAATCATTTTCTATTGAGGGAAGATGAAAAAGATGAGCTTTCCTTTACATTAGCAAAGGTAGAATATGAAATGGGAAAATATGAATCTGCTATCGCTTTTTTGGTCCCCTTTCTCGAAAACGATAAAAGCTCGCCCCTAGCTTCTGAAGCTCACTTGCTATTGGCTTTTTGCTATAAAAGCCAATTATGTGATGAGGATAAATTCTGTTTTCATGCTGAAAAAGCCCTACTTCTGAATCCAAATGTTCCGGAGGCTCCTTTAGCCCATCTAGCCCTTTATAATATCTATTTGAAAAATCCTGCCTACTTAGACCTTGCAGCCGAACACCTTTATCAAGCAAAAATAATGGGAGCAAATATTCAAACCGTCAACCAAGATTGGTTAGCAAGCTTTTATTATGAAAAAATATCGCAATATTTCCAAAAGCATTGGAAGCAAAATCCTGCGGAATCTCCTGAGATGGCCCATTATTTGGATCGGGCAATTTATATTTTGGAAAGTATCCGAGAAGATCAAATAGGCTCACTGCGGGGAATCACTTTAGCTAATCTTTATGCCCTTCAAGGGAAGCAAGATCAACAAATCGAACTTCTTAAAAAGCTTCAAGAATCAGATGATTTACATAGAAAACAGATTTGTTTTGAATTAGCTAAAGCTTACGGGAAAAAAGGGGAAAAAGAAAAAGCTCTTATCCTTTTTGAAGAGGTGAGAGATACTTACTTGACAAATTATTTTTCCGCCTTCTCAGCATTGCAAAGCGCCAGAATCCGTTTTGAAAAATGTAAGACACAAGATGACCCGGAGATTTTATCTATCCTCGCTTTATTAAAAGATCTTACTATACAGAAAACATTTGCTAACGAGCCTGTTTATTTAGAAGCTGCCTTAGAGTATATCGATATACACTATTTTTTAAATAAGGATAGAAATTTTTGCAAGTCCATAATAGAGAAAACATTATCAGATTTTCAAGATTGCAAAGATATCCTTTCAAAGGATTATCAGGATTCTAGAGAAAAAATGCCCGAAAAGGAAGAGTTATTCCAAAGTTATTTGCAATATATGAAGGGTGAGCTACTCCTTTGTAATGATGAAGTTGAGGATGCTAAAAAACTTTTTACTGTTGTCCTAGAAAATGCTCCTACACAATATCTTTATACAAAAACAAAAAAACAACTTGAAAATCTACCCGAATAATAAGAGAGAAATCTCCCTAGAGTCATTACTCTTAAAAAATAGAAGGCTCCTCCTTGTTCTCTGCATTATTTTTTCTATATTTCTACATATTGCCTTTATCACAGTCATTCAAACACAGTCGTTATGGTTCTATTCCAAAACACTTGCTCCTACATCCAAAAAAAATCAAGTATTTGCAAGTAAAACCACGCTTGTCCTTAAAGAAGCTATAAAAAAAGAAGGAGCTAGTGAAAAGAAAATAGATCCTCAACAAGAAGAAGTTTCCATAAGTCTTTTAGCCACATCGCCTAGTACCATGCATTTGTGTGAAAACCCCTCTGATAAGCTTTTATTCAGCACCGATACTACCTCCTCTCATCACCTCCTTATCTCAGATGAACCACAACAAATTCCATTTTCCATAGAAGCGCATGCACCCTTACTTGCTGAAATTACCTATCCTATCTGTATAAATGAATCTAAGAACAAACTGATATTGGTTGAAGAAAAACCTCAAGAGCTTTCTCTAGAAAAAAACCTCTTGTCTCTACATCTACATAAACAAAATAATTCTATAGAAAAGGATTCCCACCTTTCTTTAGCCAAACATCTTGTTATACAAGAAATACCGGAACCACCACAAGAAAATGAGGTCACTTTGGAAGATCCACTTCCACAAATCCCCACCCTTAATGACCTTAGTACTATTTCTGCTTCGAACCTTTTCGATATTGACCTTGTCGTTTCTCCTAAAGAAGGGGTAGGGTATATCTTTGCTCTAACCATTATCCCTCGTCCGGAGGCTCTCTTGCCGAAAATGAAACAGAACTATTATTTTGTAATCGATAAGTCCAATACCATACAAAAAAATCGTCTCAAAGTAACAGTAAATGGAGTGTATAAAGCCCTTTCCCTTCTGCATGAAGAGGATCAATTCAATATTCTCGTTTATGACGGGAAATTTGAGCGACTATCTATAGAAAATCTAAAACCTAATAAAAACTCCAAGCAACTAGTTAGATATTTTCTAAATCATTTACAGTTAGGTAGTTTTTTTTCCTCTCCCGATCCCTTCAAACCCTTGCAAGCTATTCTTTTTGATCAAAATGACCCTAATACCCTTTCTACTATTATCTTAATTACTAATGGCGGTGGTTTGATATCTCAAAATAAACAGTCTTATTTTATCCATCGATGGACTGAAAAAAATAGTGGCAAAACTTCCCTCTACTCTTTAGCTACTTCCGAAGATAAAACCACTTATCTCGATACTTTAAGCGCTCTTAATAAAGGAAAGCTATACACAGCTCCTTCCATGCATGGGATCAAACGTAAGCTATATAAATTAGTCAAATCATTACAATTTCCTATCGCAAAAGATATTACCTGTTCCGCTATAATAAAATCGCCAAATACTACCATCACTCTATTCCCATCGAATCAACAAATACCGGCGTTATTCGCCAACCAACCTTTTGTTCTTATAGGACAAACGGATCATTTAGAAGATTTCATACTCTTTATCCAAGGAAAACAACAAAATGCGTGGTTAAATATTCGAAAAAATATCTCTTTTTCTCATGCAAAAAATGGAGACGCTCAGCTTATCACTGAATGGGCACTATATAACTCTTACCATCTTTATGAACAATATTTCCGAGATGGAAATGGAGAACATATTCTGCAAGCTAATAAGCTCTTACAAGAATACCACCTACCCACCATATTTTAATGACATTACGTATTGTTTCCGGGTTATTCAAGGGTAGAGTATTAAAAAGTCCTAAAAATATGCGACCTACTTTATCGTCAGTAAGGGCAGCTGTTTTTAATATCTGCAAAGATTACATTGAAAAAGCTAATTTTCTAGATCTTTTTGCAGGATCCGGTGCAATAGGGCTAGAAGCAATTAGTAGAGGGGCTTTATCGGCAACACTGGTAGAAAACAGCGCAAAATCTCTACAATGTATCCGAGAAAATATTTGCTCCTTGGGAGTAGAAAAACAAGTAGAGGTCATCCGTAAAGATGCCCTTGCCTATCTTGCAAATACTCCAAAATCTTTTACAATTATCTATATAGACCCTCCCTATATGGAGAAAAAGTTGTTAGAAAAATGTTTGATATACCTTTCAGAAAAGCCCTGGATACAAGAAAAGGGCTTACTATTCATTGAAGAAGGGGAAAAAAATTCTCATCGGCTTGCTAACTTAACCCTCTATGATCAAAAAAAATTTGGAGATTCTTTTTTATCTATTTTTCAAAAGAAATAAAAATGGCGAGCAATCATTTGCTCGCCACAGGATACACTTACTTTCCTTTTGGTTTTTGTGGTGGTTGTTGTTGTGGTTTTCCTTTCTCTTGTGCCATAAATTTTTTCTCCAAATTTTGATGACAGTACATGTTTTGAAAAACCGTTTTTCAAAACATGTATACTGTTTTACATTTTTAACTCTACTCTCTCCCTAATAAAAAAACACTACAATCGTAAAATTATTAAGAAAAAATACACTTAACCTTCTAAAAATAATTAGGTTAATAGATCCTTGCACCTATTTAACCTTTTACTTTAAGCTATAGGCAATCTAAGAGCTTGAGGTCCTTTTTTATGAAAAAGATATTGTTCGTACTTTGCCTCTTCGTATCTACTATTATAGCTGATAATACAAAGGGTAATAAGAGGTTATTACCACGTGAGCCCAACTGGCGTCCTGAGATTATTAGCTCCTACCCGAATGGCCTAGCAGAAACCATTATCTTCTATCAACCGGGAGAAGGGGAAAACCAAGAAATACCTATAAAGCAAATCAACTTCTATACAGACGGCAAGATACATGTTGAAATGGATATTACCGAAGTGGCTCCTGATTCAGAGGCAGCTACATTATGGAACTCGGTACTTGTTCCCCACGGGATGAAAATCGACCTCTATCCGACCGGAGCCGTTGAAAAAGTTTCCTACTATGAAACAGGATTTTTAGAAGAGGAGAGTAAAACTTTTTACCCAAACGGAAAATTAAAAAATAAAGCTGTTTATAAACATGGAGAGTTAGATGGCCCTTTTGAAATGTTTTATGAAGACGGGCAAAAAAAAGAAAGTGGGGTGTATGTAAAAAGTAAATTACAGGGAGACTACTTCTTTTACTATCCTTCGGGGGCAAAATCTGCTCTATACCCCTATGTAGACGGTACTATCGATGGGCTAGTGTTTGAATGGTTTGAAGGAGGAGCGTTAAAATCTCAAAAAACCTTCCATCATGGAGAGCTACAAGGGGATAAAAAGACACCGGCTCTTGTCATTTATGATGAAAAAGGTGCTGTTATTGAAGCCCTTGATTTTCAAAATGATAATCCTGTAGGAGCCCATGTAAAGTATCACTCTAATGGAAATGAGAGCTATCGGGTGAGCTATAACAATGGAAAAAAGACAGGAAAAGAATTCTTCTTCTCTGAAAAGGGCCTCCTGCTTGGTGAAGGGGAGTATGTGGAGGGTAAGCCTATAGGAAAGCACTATAGAAAACACAACAATGGACAGCTCGCTTATTTAGCAGAATTTGACATGCAGGGCAATCTCTTACACCCTGCGGTCGAATTTTCGGAAAATGGCAGTAAAATACAAGAATATTCTTTAGATAGCGATGGCAAACGGCATGGAAGGTTTACCGAGCGGTTTCTCAATGGCAAGATCAAAAGCAACCACTTTTATAAGCATGGCAATTTCGATGGAGAACAGGTCGAATTCTATGAGTCGGGGGAGGAAAAAGCCCATGGCTTTTATGAAAATAATTTACGAGTTGGTTCTTATAAGCAATGGCATGAAAATGGTACTTTAGCTTTCCAAACACTTTTCCTCAACGGACAAAAAAATGGCCATACTACGGAATGGTATTCTAATGGGCAAACTAAAAGAGATGCTTCATTTGTCCTGGATAAGCTAGATGGCATTCAATCCGAATGGTATGAAAATGGCCAACTAAAAACCAAAATCTTTTTCAATAAAGGGAAGAGGCAAGGCCCACATAAAGAGTGGAATGAAAAGGGAGACCTTGTATTTGAAGGGAATTATGAGGACGATGTTTTGGATGGCCCTGTCACAACCTGGTATGCAAAAGGATTAATACGAGCCAAATTTTTTTATGATAAAGGAAAAAGGGTAAAAAAACATGAGTGGTTTTATGAAAATGGCCTCTTACAACGGACTAGCGAATATAAAGAGGACCTTTTAGATGGAGAGGTAAAGGCATATTTTCCTGATGGCTCTCTACAACTTTCACAAATTTTTCATCAAGGACTACCTGTTGGAACCCATGAAGAATTTTTTCCAAGGAAGAACAGTAAAGAGGGGCAAATACCTTCAAGAATTTTCCAATACGATACTGAAGGGAAACCGGATAAAACTCAGATAACGTATTTTCCAAGCGGTCATAAAGAAGCAGAGATTACCTACGAGCATGGGCAGCTTCATGGAAGAAAAGCACAATGGAATGATAATGAAAACCTCCTACAAGAAGCCAACTATATGCAAGGTAAATTAGAAGGAAGATTCTTTGAAAAAACACCGCAAGGGCAAGAGATTATTTTCCACTATAAAAATAATAAAAAACATGGACTGCATGAGATCTATTATCCGCAAGTAGAAGGGGGGAAAAAAACATTAGCTCTTAAAGCCTTCTATGAAAATGACAAATTGGAAGGCAAGGTCGAAGAGTTTACAGAGGAGGGCGTCTTAATTGGATCTACACATTATATGCATGGCAACAAGGAGGGCAAAGCCTCCTTGTATACCCCGGATGGCAAAGTATTTATGCTCCTCCAGTACCATAATGATCATAAAAATGGCCCTGCCATTCACTACTTTCCTAATGGGAAAGTGTTTAGAGAAGTCGTTTACCTAGATGATAAAAAAGAAGGGTTAGAAACCACTTATTTTGATACGGGCAGCGTTGCTTCCTTGTGTTTATATAAAAACGATCAACTGCATGGTCTAAGTAAACATTACAACGATAAAGGAGTTTTAATATTTGAAGGAGAATTTTCGGAGGGGATGCGTCATGGCAAATTCAATAAGTACTATGAAGATGGAAAACCTTATCTACTCCAAACATATCAAAATGACCAGCTCTATGGGCAAAGACATAAGTTTGATAAAGAAGGAAATGTTGCCATCTCGGGGACAGATCAGCAAAATGAATAATGGGATTGTTTCGATCTTCGTATAGCTCTTAAAATTTGAACCAAATGGGAGATTTCAACAGTCCCTTATGTAAGAGGTCTTGATTATTCCTTCCCGGCAAGAGAGATTGAAAAAAATTTTTTTAAATCAATCTTATAATTTTCCTTGAAATACTTTATCTCAATCTCACAAAGTGGGGCGATACTTCCTCGGCTACTAAATCTTAAATAGACGTTCCTCTTTTGCCCATCACAAGTGCAAAAAAAGCCTTCATACCTCTTGGTGAATAGCCGCTCTCCTTCTATTCCTGTAATTAAAATAAGCCCCATTCCTTCATTTTTTAGAGAAAAAATACGGTCTTTGTCTTGCATTAATGCTAGACCCCTCATCTCTTTAAGGGTATTAGTAATTTCTTTTACCACTATAGAAAATCGTGCTTTTTGTAAAAGGCTGTATCCTTTCAATGCCAAAAAACTAGTCGCTATTCCAATAATAGCTAACGTAATCATCAATTCGATAAGCGAAAAAGGTCTATTTCTTTTTTTTCGCATTATAGGTATCTAATGCATCCGAGAGGACTTCAATATCTTCATTATTGTCTTTAAGACGGATAATCAAAGGCTTCCCCCAACCATCTCGTACAAGAGAGTCTGCATCTTTTACCAGGCCGGATTGCTTTAGGTAAAGAGTAGCATTGTTTATAATTGTATCTAAAGAAACCTCGGGAGGGGCATTAGCATATTCAAGCAATAAAATATCTCGTATTTGTTCCTGGGCTTGCCTTGTCTTAAATGCTTTTCCTTCATCTAAGCTCCCTTTCATATTATATCCTACAACACTGGCAATAATTCCAATAAGGACTATCACAATCATAATTTCCAAAAGTGTCATCGCTCGTTTCATAAAATATCCTTATGTATTTAAAAACGAATTAACATCTGTTAAAGGAATTAGGATAGATAATAATACAAATCCTACAATAAACCCAATAAATAATAGAAGGGCCGGCTGCAACACTTGCGTAAGTCTTGTAAGATCTTTTTCCACTTCATCTTCATACAGTGAGGCAATATGTAATAGCATCACCGGAAGATTTCCCCCTTCTTCAGCTATAGAAATAAGTCTAGTAACTAATGGCGGAATTAAGGGGGCCTCTCGTAAGATTTCGCTAAATTTCCCACCTTCTTCAACTTTATTAGCTGCCATTTCTATTATCTTTTCCAGTTCGGGATGAATCATAGAGGCTTTAGATAGCCTTATTGCTTGTAAAAAGGGTACAGATCCGGACAATAGACTCGCCCCCTCTCTACAAAATTTAGCAAGAGCTATTTTTATAAATAAGTCTTTCACAACAGGGAAATGGGAGCTAATAGGAGAAAAAGTTTTTTTCCCTTTCCCTGAAAAAATCACATACCCTCCTCCTATAATAAAAAGGGCCACAGATGCGGCCAGCGCCCCTTTCATTTGATTTGCCCATCTACTTACAGAAAGAATAAAAGCTGTAAAAGGATGTATTGCCCTTCCTTCAAAAAGCTCAGAGAGGGTCGGAATGACATAGAAAAGGAGGATGGCTAGAACTACAAAAGAAAAAGAGGCTAAGAGAGAAGGATAGATTATAGCTGCAAGACACTTTTTTTTTAAAACCTGCCTCTTTTCCAATAAATTTTGCAACTCTTGCAATGCTTTTGTTAAAGCCCCGGTTTTTTCAGCATTTTCTATCATCGAAATGTAGAGATTGTCAAAAGAATTAGGATGTCCCCGTAATGCTTCGGAAAAATGCCTTCCTTCTTTTATTTTCTCTTGTAAATCCAAAAGAAGAGGGTGGGCCCGATGCCCCCGATATTTTTCCTCTAAAGTTATAAGCACTTCAAAAAGAGATAGCCCTGCTTGCAACAGTTTGACCAACTCAGAGGTAAAAATAAAAAGCTCTTTTTTTAAAAGAATAATCCCACGTTTTTTCATGGTTAAAGGGAATAAAGAAGTAATTAAAAGCTCTTTTTTAAATAGCTTTTGCTGTGCTTCATGGCTATCATCGGCATTGATATGGCCAGAAATTTTTTTTCCATTATAAATGGCTTTATATCGAAACATCACCACTTGTTTCCTCCTGCATTCGGACTACTCGCAATACCTCTGAGCTGTTTGTAATCCCTTCTCTTACCAGCTTTCCGCCACTTTGTTTTAAATCGATCTTATTCCGGTAGGCCACTTTTCTAAGCTCTCCGGCATCGACATTTTTTAAAATCTGTCCTTTCAATGAAGGGGTAAGAGTCATTAGTTCAAAAATCCCATGTCTCCCTTTATAGCCTGTCATGAAACAACTCTCACACCCATTCCCCCTAAAGAGGGGTCCGGAATAATCAGACATATTGAGATCTTGCAATTCTTTTCGAGAGGGGATATAACTCGTTTTACATTGTGGACAAATTTTTCTCACCAGGCGTTGCGCTAATACCCCGATGATCGACGAACTTAAAAGATACGGTTCAATACCCATATCCACTAACCGTGGAATAGCAGAAGGGGCATCGTTAGTATGTAGCGTACTAAATACTAAATGGCCTGTCAGTGCCGCTTGGATTGCAATTTCGGCAGTTTCAGCATCGCGGACCTCTCCTACCATGATCACATCAGGGTCTTGCCGCAATATGTGCCGAAGGCCACTGCTGAAGACAAGATTGATTTTGGGATTTACCCCGATTTGCGCAATGCAATTGAGCTTATATTCCACAGGATCTTCAATTGTCATGACATTCATTTCAGCTGCGTTTATTTCCATAAGAGCGCTATAAAGAGTAGTCGTCTTTCCACTTCCTGTAGGTCCGGTTACAAGAATAATCCCCTCCGGATAGCGAAGTAATTTTTGAAATTCTTCTAAAATAGTCTCTTCCATTCCTAACTTTGGGAGTCCCAATAAAAGATTTCCCTTATCTAAAATCCTTAAAACAATTCTCTCTCCATAAACAGTGGGTATCGTGCTGACTCGAAAATCGATCTCCCTATCTTTGACATGTAATTTGATTCTCCCGTCTTGAGGGAGTCTATGCTCGGCAATATCCAGTCGTGACATCACTTTTATACGGGTTATGATCGGAGACTGTAAATCTAGGGGCGGCTCAAATCTTTTCTGTAGAATCCCATCGATACGAAAACGTACCTGCAGCCCCCCATCTCTTGGTTCAAAATGGATATCGGAAGCTTCTTGACGAACGGCCTCCATAATAATCAAATTCAGAAGGCGGACAACAGGATTACTCGAGGTTTGTTCTAGAAGGTCGTATTCTTCAGATGACTCTCCTCTGTCACGCTTTTCTCCCCCTTCCTTCAAGGAAATTAACCGTTCCATTTCACCATTTTTATGATGATAGCAACGCTCGATAGCCTCATCCAAAATTTCTTTGGGGCAATAGATAGCCTCAACTGGTTTGCCTAAAAGGAGACGAATCTCTTCTAATGGTTCTAAAATAAATGGATTAGAAACTGCCACCCACAATTTTCCTTCTATTTCTGCAACCGGAAGGAGGGCATATTGTTTAGAAAAAGAATAGGGGAGAAGGGAGACTCTTTTTTTTACATATTCATAATGATCTAAGGATACTGTAGTAGGTATGCTAAATCTATTGGCAAAGGCAAGTTCATTATCCATAGGGATTAAAAATTAATTGGATGCTGTCTTCAAATAACCGCATTTTTTCTCTAATTTTTGCTTCTTGCAATCTTTGAAGAAATTGTGGAGTATCTCCAGCCCTTTTTTCTAACTCGGCTGCTCGAATTTTTCGAAGATCCTCTACGGGATTGCGAATAATTTTAGGTGTGATAAAAATAAACATCTCCGATTGACTGTCCACAGTGCTAGTAGAGCCAAATAACTTTCCGATACCGGGAATATCTCCTAAGAAAGGGATCTTTTCCCGTTTTTCTTCCGTTGATTTTCGCCTCAACCCACCTAAAATGATCGTTTCACCATCTGCTATCCTTACCTCATTTTCAATATGTCTGCGGGTAACGGGAGGTCGGTCATCTACAGAAACTGTGGTCGTATCAAAAGTAACATTTGTTTGTAACGTAATAAACCCGTTCTGATCCTCTCCATCTTCTTCCGGATCGGGGAGATGAATAGTAGGAGTCATCAAAAGAGTGATTCCATAATTAGCTCTGGAAAAAGATTTTTGTAAAGCAGATCCCCCATCGAGGATGGCTCCGTTGTTGATCGATATCTCCTCAACGATAGAGATAGAAGCAGGTGTTTGATTAATAGCGATTACCGAAGGATTGGCGTTAATCTTCAAATCTTCTTGTGCCATAAGAAAATTTAGGCTTAAGTCAAAAGAAGGAGTTGAACTACTCTTTTTTCTTGCGAAAAGAAATTCAAGGATCCCTTTATTTGCACTTCTGGATCCGGTATCCAAACCCAAGGAAGTCTCTTTTATTCCACTGGCATTGCCTATTCTTAAAAGATTAATCCCGGAGGTTTTTCTATCCTGCAGTTTCTTTTCGACCAAAAGGACTTCAATATGTACCATTTTTTTAGGGACATCTAGCTTTTTTAAAAGTGCTTTTATTTTTGCCAGCTCTTCTTTTCTAACTACCATAAGGAGAGACCCCGTCTTTGGGTCTACGATAAAACATCCCTGGTTTGAGATTTGCCTCTTCTCTTCACTTTTTACTTGCATCAATGGTGGTGCAAAAGTGGGGACCGGTGGCGAGGCAGTAACTAGCTTATCCGCATTAGGAAAGGTAGAAGCTACTTCCCTATTCGTAATATCAGAGTAGGTTAATGAGCTATAAATTTTTTCCAACACTATAGCAAGATCGGCAGGGTCTGAATGCTTGCACGCATACCAAAAAATAGTTAGCTCAGAAGGATCATCGAGCTGATTTTCTAAATCACTAACTAATTTTTCTCCCCTTTGGACCGTTTCCGGTTCCCCAATCAATACTAGTCCTTGAGGAAGGGCCATAATTATCAGATCCTCTGCAATCTGGGGATAAAAACTGGTCCGTACCTTCATATTAGGATCCGGGAAAAGGGCCTTTAAGACCTTTTCTGCTTCAGAAACTTGTAGCTTTTTCAGATTGAGCATACGGATCATTTTGCCATTACTTTGCTCCCAGACAGCGTGATAAAGACCTATTAGCTTTTCCACACTCTCTTTAGAAGAGATAATCAACACTTTTCTCCCTATCGAATGTACCGTTGTCTCTTTGGGATCTGAAAAGCGCTCGAAAAAAGCCTGTACTGCTTTTGCTTGATCCGGCGGAGCAGAAAATACATAAAAAACTCTAGCATTCGTCTCTAGTGTCTGTAAGTCTTCTACCTTATGGGCGATTCCTTCAATAGCGGAGATATCCTGCTTTAAAATATAGAGCTGCTTTGCGTAAGGGTTTATTTGTTTTAGTCCAATACCATTTGCTTTTAAGATTTGTTCAATCATTTCACTCCAACATTCTTTAGGTATGGCAATAGAAGAGTAGAGGTGCAATTTTAATGAACCTAGTTCAGAGGGGATGATATAAAGAAAATCGCTAGATCCATATTCCAAAATTAACTGAGAAAGAGTGGTTTCCCCTTGGTTCCAAAAAGCGTATCCTTCTCCTTGTAATGCAGCATCTTCTGTATATTCTTTTCGAAAGTGTTCTTGCAGCAAGCGAATTTCATTTTTAATCCCTTGTATCTGTTCTAAAACTTCTTTGTGCGCTGCCTCATCTTTAAGCTCATGCGATTCTACAAATTTTTGTCGTAGTCTTTCCTTTAAAACCGCTATATCCTCATTGTGTTTTTCCAACTGCTCTATATCCACTACTTCCTGTATAGGGATCTCTTCTTCTCCATACAAAAAAAGTAAGCAAGCTAAAATGGATAAAAAAAACAGTTGCATAATTTTTTAATTCTTCTTTTTCTTTTCACTATGAGGTATTCGCTTATCAGGAACATTTACAGGCAAGGAAACCTCGTGGGCCGTAGACCAAAACCCATTAAACAAATAACCTTTTAGGAATCTTTTTTTCCCTTTTTGTACTAAAGAATCGAAGACGAAAATTTCTCCCTCCACCCCGTTTTCTCGCAGTTTGCTTTTGGATTTTGTAGTAGAAGCAACTCTCCATTTCCCATTGTGGTGTACTAAAAAATCACCCGGTTTAAGTAGTACCCTCTTATTTTCAATAAGACAGCTTACCTGTTTCGCCGTCCTCAACTTAGCCTGGGTCAGGACCTCTTCCAAAAAAATTTTATCACTAGTAGAAGATATAGGAAGACTAAGTACAAAGAATGTACCTTTCTCATCCCAGCAATTTATTACCATTTTTTCCTTGTCAACCGATTCGATACAAGCAATCGGATATAGAGTTGTATCCATCTTATTTTCTGCGACATCCCACTGTCCATTTTGATAAACTAAAACATTTTCCTTTCTGAAAAGGAGGGTATCCTGAGATAGTACGATCCGATATAAAGGCTCTTGCTCAGGATGGTAGACGGCCCAATACCGGTCACTTCCATGAAATTTCCCGTTTGCAAGTTGTAATAAAGCAGGATGTGCTATAGAAGTAGAGGGAGGTATTTTCCTTATCGGAAGCCGGATCCTATCCGGAGATATCTTATTTTCCGGCTCGCTACTTTCTATACCTATTTCTATCTCCATCTCATCCGGTAATATCTTTGTTATGACTATCCATAGGGGAGTATTGCTCTCGGAAAAGGAAAAACTATCCTTATTATTTAAGTAGAATGTTGCCCCTTCTACACAATTTTTTGCCTCTTTACCATTCTTTAAAACTACTGAATATAAAAGCTTGCCTTTCCCATCCGGTCTGCCAATAGTAGCTACTCCTTCTATCTGGGAAGGGAGGCTTGGAAAATAAGAAAGGGTAGTGGCCTCTTTTTTTACAAAGCAGGAGGAAAAAGAGGGGAAATTATTTTTTTCTTCTACAAAAGCTTTTTCTTCTACAGCAAAAGATAGTTCTTGAAAAGAAAATAAAAATAAAGAGAGTAATGCTAAAAAAAAGCTAAATAGACTGCTATACCCAACAATCTTTAAAGAATCGTGCAAAGAAAAACAGGACGTAATCATCACTTTAAAACTAAAAAATGGTACGAGCAGTGTAGAAGATCATAAATAAAAAACAAAGAAAACCTAGCAAAAACATCACAATGCTTTAATTGTTAAATATTTGAAAAATCAGCGACTTTGGTCTATTTCCTCAGCGATTCCCGTTAAATAAATTTTCGCAATGAGATAGACTATTTTTTCGCAAAGGGTAGGAAAAGGTCATGGGTGTCCATTCTGTCGAGAAAAAGCAACTCTCTGCAACGGGGATGTTGCAAAAAGTACGTTCTGTTTTTGATCAAGTACCGGAACCGCCT
>DAHXLK010000008.1 GCA_027366035.1 Chlamydiota bacterium | reverse complement strand
AGGGTTGCTCCTTTAAAACGTGGTAGTATTATTCTCCACAAAGTTGAGAACTTAACATTCTCATAATAACCGAGGTAAAACCTCAATAAAACATAAGGAGCAAACCCATGAAACATTATGTAGGACTAGACGTTTCTATGATGGAATTCGTTTAGGGACTTTTGGGGATGCAAGCTTTTCAAAAAAGGTTATAGAAAGTCTACCCAAAGAATATGAGATGGCTAAGAAAGGTATTGAAGGACTTTTACATAGTTTTGAAAAGGTCTATGCAGAGATTAAAGTTCTTACAAAAGAAATAGAAAATTTAGCAAGTGGGGATGAGAATGTCAAACGTTTCATGACCATCCCCGGAGTGGGGATAATCACATGAATGGCTTACCAAATAGAAATTGACAATCCCAATCGTTTTAAAAATTCTAGGGCAGTAGGCGCTTATTTAGGGATGACACCCAAGCAATATTCTTCAGGAGAAACAAAAAGACAAGGGAAAATATCGAAATGCGGCTCTTCGGAAATGAGACGTTTATTAAATGAAGCCGCGGTAGTTATGCTTACTCGGTCACAGCGATGGAGCAAGCTAAAAGCATGGGGCCTAAAGTTACAGAAGAAACATGGTTTTAAAAAGGCATGTATGGGAGTAGGGAGAAAACTTGCAGTGATCATGCATAGGATGTGGCTCAATAAAACTGACTTTATTTATGGAGAACAAAAGCAGCAAAAGGTACCTGAAAAAAGGGTACTTTCGGCCTCGCACGAGCTACTTGGGTGAGCTATTGCTCGGCCGAAAGACCTTTGTTAGCTAAAAAAGGAGGAAAATAAAAGCTATTTGTGAAAAACCCGGTGAAGGAAGTAAAGACGAGCAACAGTTGACTCTAGAAGTCGTGTTTGGGACATTGTCTTACTTGTTTCTATCGGAAAGTATGTTGGGGCGAGAAAAAAGATATTTCTCATAAAAGACCCCGTAAGGAACCATGGAAATTTTTCACAAAACAGCTTTTTTAGGAAAAAACCCTTGACTTCAGCGCGATTAAGGAACTGTTGAAATCTTTAGCTTTGCCGTTAAAATTTGAGCCTTGCTTTAGCCGGTTTGATGTTAAGGATAAAATTTTAACCAAACGGGAGATTTCAACAGTCCCTTTCTTTCAAGAGCATCTTAAATTTTTGATGCCATTTCTTGCGTGAATTGTGATAGCCTATTTTACATGAGAAATGATCCTTGTTGGTGTGGGAGTGGAAAGAAATGGAAGAAATGCCATTTTCCCCATAAACCCTCAGAAACTTTTATAACAACAGCCGAAATCTATTTAAAAAAATATGGCATTATTCTCAAAACAGCTGAAGAGATAAAAAGAATTCGAAAAGCATGCAAGCTGGCCGCTTCGATCTTAAAAAAAGTTTGTGAATATGCCAAAGAGGGGGTGACCACAAACGAATTGGACCACCTGGCGGTAAAGCTGCATAAAGAAGCAAACGCTATCCCTGCACCTCTACATTACGGAAATCCCCCCTATCCCAAAGCAATCTGCACCTCTTTAAACGAAGTGATCTGTCACGGTATCCCCAACGATATCCCCTTAAAAAAAGGAGATATCCTCAATATCGATATCAGCTGTCAGTTGAATGGCGCCTTTGGAGATTGCTCGTCTATGGTAGCCATACAGCCCATTGATGAAGAGAAGGAGAAAGTAATGGACGTCTCCTATGAATGCCTCCTTAGGGGTATTGCCGTTTGTAAGCCAAATGTCCCCCTTTTGACCATTGGACAGGCAATTGAAGATTTTGCCGTTACCCAAGGGTGCAGCGTCGTCAACCAATTTGTAGGGCATGGGATAGGGCTTAAGTTCCATGAACCGCCGGAAGTGTGCCACCATTACAATAAAATAGATATCCTGATGGTACCGGGTATGACTTTCACCATAGAGCCGATGATCAATGCAGGGGTAAGGGAAGGGGTAATCGATCCTAAAAACCAATGGGAAGCAAGGACAAAAGATCTAAAGGCCTCAGCTCAGTGGGAACATACGATTCTTATTACCGATTTTGGCCACGAGATTCTAACTCTTGAATAACTTCTAAAAGATACTCCCTTTCATCGGCTAATATAGTATATTCTGTGGTAAGAAGAGAGAGTTCCTGTAGATCCTCTTTTTCTCTAAGCTCGTTTTCTTTAATAAGAGAAAAAAACTTAGTCTCGGTAAGGAAATGATCCGTCCTCGTGATATGAAGGATTTCATTTTTCTCTTCAAATTGTTTTCGCAGCTGGACATAAGAGGCTTCCATTTTTCTAAGATCGTTTAAATCTTTTTCACGCTGTTCTACCATTGGAACTACTACAGGCCCTTTTTGCTTTTGATTTTGCATAGTCTCTATATGGTACTTTAAAGAAACGGCTTCCTCTTGCAAAGAGGCAATCTGAATTTTTTTTTCTCCAAGCTCTTTTTCCAAATGACTTATCCCCCTACTTTGCTCCTCTTGTAAAAGAACTAGCTTTTCGTACATTTCTTGTAAGATAGAGGCAATTATCCAAAAGGATAAAAAAAGGCTTAGGACAAGCCCGAGCTGCCACCAATCCTTTGACCACGCAGGTTTTAAGGCAAAGAGAAAGAGGATAATGAAAGAAAAAACCACTCCCCTTTTAGGGTTTTTGACTACCATCCAAAAGAAAAAGGGGGTGAGCCAAAAAAGGGGCAAAGATTCTTTAGAAAAGGTATGGCCAATCGATAAACTAAAAAAAAGCAAGAGAGGGCCTGAAAGAAAAAGGGGTCTTTTACTTGCCAATTCCAAAGTTTTCCACCGTTTTTGCCATCACCAAAAAACCTTTTTTTAACCGATCCAGGCCAAAGTGTTCATTGGGGGCATGAATGTTATCGCTATTCAGCCCCATCCCCATCATAACCACCTCAGCTTGAATTTCTTTTAAAATATCGGCAATAACAGGGACCGATCCTCCGGATAGAATCTTTTTACAAGGCTTTCCAAACACTTCCTGATAAGCTAAAGAGGCGCTTTTTGCAATAGTAGATGTCAAAGAACCTCGAACAGCCCTCCCCTGCCCATATTCTTTAAAACCCATCTTTATCCCGTTAGGGAGGTTTTTTTCTAAAAAATCCCTTATGAGCGAGACAATCCTTTTGGGGTCTTGGTTAGGGACTAACCTACAAGAAAATTTCGCGATTGCTTTAGCCGGTATGATCGTCTTAAATCCTTTACCAAAATATCCCCCTCCGATCCCATTGACTTCAAAAGTAGGTCTTGTCCAGCTCGCTTCTAAAGGTTGATAGCCTTTTTCTCCTCCGAAGACGGAAATGCCTACCTGTTTTTCGTAGTATTTGGGATCTAAGGTAAAATCAAACTGCTTTTTTTCTTCTTCTGTTAATGGGAGAACATCATCATAAAAATGGGGAATCAATACTTTCCCGCTTTCCTCCCAACATTGCGAAAGCATTTGAATAAGGGATCGGTTGGGATTGAAAGCGATACCGCCATAAAGGCCTGAATGAAGGTCTGTCGAAGAGCCGATAAGCTCTATCTCCATCGCCACAATTCCTCGTGTGCCCAGGGTAATCGCAGGGACATCTTTATGGACGATATCGACATCAGGGACGAGGAGGCCATCTGCTTTCAATTTTTCCTTTATTTGGGGCAAGATAGAGATAAGCCCGCTACTAGAATATTCCTCCTCTCCTTCAATGCATAGCCTTACATTTACCGGAAGCTTTCCTAAAAGGGCATAAAGGGCCCTTATAGCTTGTAGCGAATACCAAAGTTGCCCCTTATTATCCTGCGCCCCCCTTGCATAAATCTCCCCATCCTTTTCTTTGGGGTCAAAAGGGTCGTTCTCCCACTCTTCCAGTGGATCTGTGGGCTGTACATCATAATGGCCGTAGATTAAAAGAGTTGGCTTATCTTTCCCTGCCGTTAAGTCCTGTGCATAAACAACCGGAACTGTAGGGGTGGGTAATAATTCTACTTGCATACCTATCTTTTTTACATAATCTAAAAGCCAGTTAGCGCAATTATTCATCTCTTTTTTAAAAGATGGGTCGGCACTGATAGATGAGAAACGGAGAAAGGTAAAATAATCTTCTACAATATTTTTACGCTCTTTTTCAAACCATGCATCTAATGAATAGAGGTTCATTGGGTTAGTTCTAATTTTTGGTGATCGAAGACACTTTTAGCATTTTCTAGGAGATAGGCGGCAAGCGATTCATCTCCTTCATAAGACATCTCTACCTGCATTTTTCCGTCCGAAGATGGTTTCGAGCAGGTGATGAGAACATAGCAAGAGTTATCCTTTCCCAACGCTTTTTTAATATCTTGTAGAGAATGTGAGGAAACAGTTCTTTTCATACAGATACGTTGATGACATATTTCCCGATTTATATGCAATGGGGCTGTTTCAATTTCATTTGGATGCAACAAGGGTAAAATTTTAACGGCAAAGCGAAGATCGAAACAGTCCCTGTCTCTCAAGAGCCCTTCTTCAAGCTTTTTGCTTATATACCGCATTGAGGCTAGATTAGCCCCCACAAGCCTACATGCTCTCCTCTCGCTGTATCTATGGCTCTCTACAACAGCCTTACAACATGCTTTTTTGACTCGTGGGGTTACCACTTTTTTGAGACTATATCCTTACCAAGATATCTAGTTGTTCCTCTGCCACCAGTCTCTTCAGTTGAGAGTTTTCTGATGCTAATGTTCTCATTCTCTTAACCTCAGATACAGTCATATCCGCAAATTTAACCTTCCGGGAATAGTAGGTACCACGAGATATACCATATTTACGGCATAGCGTTACATTACACAAGAGGTCTATTGTAGGGACTGTTGAAATCTCCCGGTTGGTTAAAATTTTACCCTTGCTTCTTCGGATTTGACTTTTTTAAAAGTGCCTATACCTTAGTAGGATATGTCACTTTCAAAAAAATCAAACCGACTTTGCAAGGCTCAAATTTTAACGGCAAAGCGGAGATTTCAACAGT
>DAHXLK010000050.1 GCA_027366035.1 Chlamydiota bacterium | reverse complement strand
ATGAAGCCTAAGCGCCTTAATCAAGATCATGACCAACTTTTTAACGCCCGTTTGAGCCTACAGTTAAATCCCACACATGAGCTCTTGAAGCTCGCTAAAGCGATACCGTGGGATCAGCTTGAGAGTACGTTTAAACCTCTTGTTTTTAAAGAACCCTAGAATGCCACGGTTTGCTAACTAGAAAAAGATGGGGTTCCTTTCCCGGTTACTCCTACAGAAACAATACGAGCTATTTACAAATTATTAAGATTGTCGTACATAAAGGTTACTAACCTATAAACGAAAAGGGAAATATATGACCGAGATATCCGGATTACCCCCATCCACTCCTCCTTCTTTTTTTGAATATCCTCCTGATTATGAAAAAATAAAACAAGAACTAAAAAGGTTATTACAAGAATTTTTAAATAATCCTCGGGGGACTACTAGCAGCCCTTTAGCAGACTTTTAAAAAAAAAATAGCGGTTATTTAGATAAGATAGCTTCCGAAAAAGGGCCCCCTATACCAACTAGTCTAGAGTATATGGATGCAGGTAAAGCGCTAAATAATTGGAGACAGGGACAGCCCTATCCAGAGGCATTTGAAAAGATTCGAAGTTATTGGGGCATGTAAGGAAAGACTTCCTTATAAAAATGCTGGTAGTCGATATAGCCTTTTTCTTCCATCCATTCTCCTCCCCATTTCCACCCTCGAGAGATAAAGAGATTATAAAGAAAATCTCCTTTATGGATCATCCCATGACAGCTCAGGGTGCGATCTAAGAATTCTTCGCCTATAAGAATAACCCCCTTTCTGAAATAGGGATTGAGGAGAGGGTTGATATCCAGAGCCAGTCCAAAACTATGAAAAGACCATTCGTTATTTTTACCTCCTATAACGAAACGGGAGCAAAAACAAGAGGTATTATTGTCTTCACAAGAAAGGGCATCGTTTGCCTGATAAGCATCTATCAACAGCATCTTTTCAATGGGATATTGTCCTTTAAAAAGCTCATGAAATATCTCTACAATCTCCAGGGCTATCTCCTTATTTACTACGAGCTCCCCCTCATGCACACATCCATCAAACCCCCAATGATTCAGCCGTATATATCGAAGTTCTTGTAAAGGGACAGGATTATCTCCCTTCCAAGAATACTTCATCCTTTCTAACAGGGGGGCGTCAATATTTGAAATAGTAGCTTGAAAAGTAGGAGGATGGATCCTCCGAGTAACCAGCAGAGGCTTTTCTCCTTTAGAGAGAGGGGCAATCGAAATTTTAGCTTTATGATCCCCTACTCCTGAGTGGATAAATTCCTCCTTGCCCAAATAGAAGCCGACATGACTTACCTTTTGATCTCCAAAAAAAACCAAATCTCCCGGCTGATCCGGAAAAGGGGCAGGCGACGTCTCTTCCGATACCGATTGAGATAGGCTATCTCTAGGCAATATCACTCCCATTTGTTTTATCAACGTTTGAATATATCCTGAACAATCATAGCCTTCAGAAGAGTTGCCTCCCCAGATATAGGGGAGTCCTTGAAACTGATAAGCTAGCTGAACCACCTCTTCTAAAGATTTTATCCGTATTTTTTCCACATCTCCACGTTGTATCCATCCCTTTTTCCCATCCACCAATCTCACTTCTAACCAGCGGTCACAAGAAGTATCTAAATCTTGGATAAGCTCTATCCTCGAATCAAAAGGGAGTCGTAATAAAGCCGGCCACCGAGTATTAGAAGTAGGGTAGACTAAAGAAGCAATAGAGGTGGTTCTGCAGAGATTGGAACTTGTCCTAAAGCGAGGATTATCACGAATTAGATGCTCCATTTGCATATATCCCCAGTAGCCATCTTCAGTTTCTATAAGGGCAAATCCATTCGAGCATTTTTTGATAAGATAGACCAAGTGGCCATAAATAGCTTGACTTGCATAGGGAGATGTTTTCGAACATGCTTCATAGAGGGTAGCTACAGCAGTCTGAATCAAATATTTGTTCTCTTTAAGAGAAGGTAAAGGAGTATGCGCCAGTAGGGTAGTACCCATGCAATATAGAATAGCTATCCTTTTCCAACAAAAATAAGAAAAGTTTTCTACTTCTTCTATTGTATGTAGTAAAAACATGAGCAAAAAATGGGCAGGACTCCTCGCTATCATGCCAAGTATTGGGATGGTTTTTGTCGATCAATCGATTCTACCGGTTGCTTTGCCAACTATCCAGAAGCATTTCGGAGCTAGCAATATGGCGCTATGGTGGTCGGTCAACTCCTATATCTTGGTATCTGCCGTTTTTCTATTAGTAGGGGGAAAGCTTAGCGACCATTTTGGCTACCGCAAAATCTTAAGTATAGGGATGGTTATCTTTGCCTGCGCCTCGGCCTTGTGTGGTATTAGCATGAATATCCTTTGGCTCATCCTATCTCGAGCATTGCAGGGAATAGGGGAGGCCCTTATGCTCCCCGCCTCTTTTCCATTGATCATGTCCCTATTTTCGAAGCAGGAGCGGGGAAAAGCAGTCGGAATCAATACCAGTATTAGCTCCCTTTTCTTGATCTTCGGACCTATTATCGGAGGGTATTTCACTCAAAGCCTTTCTTGGAGGTGGATCTTTTGGATAAATATCCCCATCTCCATTCTGGGAATCCTACTCCTTCATAGATTTATTGAAAGATCTGCCAAGGTAGAGCAAAAATTCGATCTTTGGGGATTTGTTTTTTTTCTCTTCTCCTCCTGCTCTCTCATCACCCTGATTATGCAAGGGGGCGTCTGGGGCTGGCTCTCGATACATACCCTTATTTTCTTTGCCATTTTCTTCACCGCTACCTTCCTATTACTCCTTCGTGAAAAAAAATCCCCCCACCCCTTTATCGACCTTGCCCTCTTTCGCCACCCCGTCTACACAGCAGTAAGTCTTACTGTGTCTGTAACCACCTTTGTGTTAATGATTAACGTCTATCGAGTCGTCTATTTTCAAAATGTTCTTCATTGGTCGCCTACAGAAAGTGGGGTTGTCTTATTTTTCTCGACAGTGCCGATTCTTTTCATGTCTCCAATAGGGGGTTGGCTCGCCGATAAATCGGGACCAAAAATACCTTTATCGATTGGCTTTATAAGCTTAATTTTTTCTTTTTTCCGGCTCGCCTTTTTTGTGCAATTCTCTCTATGGATGCCTTTTTTAGGGCTTATCGCATTTAGTATGGGGATAGCTCTTATTTTTACTCCCTCTTATTCTTCTGCTATGAATGCTGTGCCGATTATCAAAGCAGGGTCGGCTTTCGGTGTCTTGTCGACGATACGATCCCTTGCTTCTAGCATGGGAATTGCTGCTATTGCCGATCAGCTGATCTAGAGACCACCGGTAGCAGTAAGTTGACTACAGAAGAGAAAAAAAAAGATATACCCCTATTTTAAGGATTGCCATAACGCTCCAAAATGCGATGGATCAATGTTGAGGTAGAAATTCCTGCAGTATAGGGAACCGTTTTAAAAATCCCCATTTCGATGGGTACGGCATACCAGTACTCAAGCATCTCGGGATCAAAATCATCTCCATGAATGACGAGATCGATATGGTGCTCCTGCAGCCACTCTTTAGTCAGCTTTAAAGGGGCCGCAGCAATCACCTCATCGACATAGCGACAGCCGGAAATAGTAGCTACCCTTTCTTCTAGTGTCATGATAGGGACCCGCTTATAAGAGGCAGCATCGGCATCTGTATTGACTCCTACGATTAAATAATCACCTAGCTCCTTTGCCTTTTTAAAAAACTGCACATGCCCTGAATGCATCAGATCCCCTACTACATCCACATAGACACGAATAGGCCTATCTACATCGGCTTGTAAAGAGATAAAAGTTAAGATCAACAAAAAAAATCGTCTCATATCTATATACTCCTTATATATTTTTGCTTCATCTCAAGGATACGTTGCACAGCAGAATCTATCCTTCCTTCTCCAATACGCCCCTTTCTAACCGCATCCACAATGGCATGAAAAACCCGCTCATTATCTTCTACCGTAAGCTCCATTTTTGCCTCTTCATTCAGAAGACGCCCTCCTAAAATTAACATATCACAGCCGGCAAGTAGCGCTTGGATAGCCGCCTCTTCCGGAGTATGACAACTTTTTAATACTCCTTGCATAATCAATGAGTCGGCAATGATTAGGCCTTGAAATCTCATTTCATCTCGTAAATAGGACAATATTTTCTTAGATAAGGTAGCAGGATTTTCACAATCTAGTTGTGGAAGGAGAATATGGGCAATGATGATGGCGTCTGTCTGATTTTTCAGCTTTTCAAAAGGGAGAAGGTCTTCTTTTTTAAGCTCATCTAAAGTCTTATCCACTACCGGTAGGTCCAAGTGCGAATCGCAACAAACATCGCCATAACCAGGAAAGTGTTTGAGCGTAGCTAAGATATGGGCTTTTTGATACCCCCTAAGAGAGGCGGCTGCTAAGTCAGCTACTCGCTGTGGGTCATTCCCGTAGGAGCGATCCCCAATAATGGAATTGCTAGAATGGTTATTGACATCCACTACCGGGGCAAAATTAATAGAAATTCCTACTGTTTGTAACTCCTCTCCTATGGAGAAACAGAGCTTCTCTTCTAATTCCTCGTTCCCTATATCTCCCCGAATTTTATTAGAAAGAAATAGGGTAAATCCATTTTGTAAACGTGAAACTCTTCCCCCTTCTTGATCTACCGCAAGGAATAGGGGGATAGAAGGGGAATTTTCTTTAGCAAGCTGCTGCAATCCTCGGCTTAAAGTATATACTTGTTCTTTAGAGTCAAGAAGATTTGCCCAGGTATAGTAAATAATACCCCCTACTTTTATCTCTTGAACTAACCTCCTTGCCTCTTCATTAACCGCTTCTCCATGAAAATGACAAATCAGAAGTTGCCCTATTTTTTCTTCTAAAGATAGCCTTTTAGCATCATAGCTAGTTCCGTGTAGCCAATAGCAAAAAAAAGCACATCCGATAAAGAGTTTCACATCCTAAATTTCAAAATAAAAATGACAGCTTTGGACTGTATAAAAATAGTAGAATTACTGTCAATAGATGTGTGCCAAGAATCAAGAAATGAACAAGTAACGTCTAACCCCTGGCGGTAGTAGTAACTTTCTTGCATTAGGGACTGTTTCGATCTCCCATTCGGTTAAAATTTTACCCTTGCTTCCCCGGATTGGATCTTTTTAAAAGTACCTATGCCTTGATAGGATATGTCATTTTCAAAAAAATCAAATCGGCTTTGCAAGACCTAAATTTTAACGGCAAAGCGGAGATTTCAACAGTCCCAAATGGGAAAAACATCCCCTTCTTTAGAAGGGGTTTTCGCCTACCCTAGAAAAACTAGGTAGCCTGCTTTAAAGAGCTTAAAGCACGCTTTTATCGCTGTAGCAAAGGATTAAATACTTTGTTCCCAAGCTCTGACAGTATCCTCAAGTCGGGTTTGCAAGTATTGCCGCTGTGTTTCACTTGTAGGAAATGTCACAGGGATTTCTATCGAGTAAGGAGGTGTGAGTATTGTCCCAACAGCAATCGTAGCTTCTCGGACCTGATCAGCTCGTCCGATATTTTCGAATTCCGGCAATAAATTTCTTCGCACGGGTCGAAGTATTGGAGGCTGACGCATTGTGCGATGCCCTATACTTACTACTCGTTGAAGACTATTGTATAATACACGTCGTTGGTCTGAATTGGTAATGATATGAACGGGTAGGCTCAGCGTACAGAAATCACGAACATTTTGTCTTGCATCATTTTCGATGATCCGCAAACCCCTCAATCTTTGATTTATCTCATTCTCCCATATTGCTGCTCTTCTTCCCGGAGCGGCTGCTATCACTCTTTGTCTTCTCATTGGGCCAAAATTACGAAGCTCTCTTTGCCCTTCTTCGGGCCCTACCGGGGTCTTAGGTTGTTCGAATCGTGAGGGTTGATTCACTGCATTTGGTGGCATATATTATCTCCTTTTTTTAAGTTGAAAAATAGTTCTGTTTATATAGGCAATTGTGTAGTTATAGTTATAGGAATGTTTCGATCTCCCATTTGGTTAAAATTTTACCTTTGCTTCCCCGGATTTACTCTTTTTAAAAGTGCCTATATCTCAATCATTGAATAGGCACTTTCAAAAAAATCAAATCGGCTTTGCAAAACTCAAATTTTAACGGTAAAGCGAAGATCAAAACAGTCTCAGTCCATAAAAGCTGGTCAGATAATTTTACCTGATCGAAGTATTTAAGCAACACAGAATTATTGGTTTGTTTCATTACACAAATAACTTGAGACCGTTGCATAACTCCCACTGATCAGCTAAAATATTTTCTTTTCATTCAGAGGGAATATGGTACACTGATCCTGCTACCATTTACTGTGGTTTCAATTTAAAGGACAATACTCCGGATCATTCCATTTTTTGCCAAATGAGAAAAAAGATAGGGACAAAGATATTATCCAAAATCTTTTCCGATCTTAAAGAACAGCTTAAGAGACAAGGATTGATGAGTGAGGTATTTACTTTTGTCGATGCCACTCATCTCATTGCTAAAGCCAATTTATGGGAAGAAAGAGACAAAGCTATCCAAGAAAAGCATGAGAAGCTCAACAATGAAAATGTCTCTCGATTTTCTGCGGATCGTCAAGCTAAAATAGGGTGCAAAGGAGAAGGCAAATACTGGTATGGGTACAAGCAACATATTAGTATGGATATGCAATCGGGGCTTATCAACAAGGTTGCAATAACTCCTGCCAATGTGACAGACTCATCTGGTTTTAAACATGTATGTCCTACTCAAGGAGCTGCCTATTTGGATAAGGGGTATTGTGTTGGATCTGCTCCTAAAATCGCTAGAGCAAAAAGTATACATCTCGCAGCCATCCGAAAAAACAATATAAAAAGCAAAAACAAATATCAAGATCGATGGTATAGTTCTCTTCGATCTCCTTATGAAAGGGTGTTTTCTCAAAGAGAGAAACGAGTGCGTTATCGAGGAATCGCAAAGAATCAGTTTGCGGTCTTTATGCAATCTATTTGTTTTAACTTAAAGAGGCTTACAGCTTTAAACATCCCAAATTTGTGTCTTTCATAGGGAGGGGTGTGTCCAAATGGGACGAAAAACCTCAGATCACAACAGCAAAGCACCTAAATTTTACTAAAATCTAAGCAAAAACCCTTCTTTTTATTCAAAAATGAATTTTTTCTTCAAAAATTTCTAAAATCAATTTAGATCGAAACAGTCCCCATAGGAAAAAAATAATTTCAATTATTTTATAACTTGCTTATTATCAAGTCTCTAGAGGTTCTCCTTCTGCTGCATGTCGAAGGTTACGGATCGCTTTTTCTTGCTCTGCCTGGTCTTTTTTTATTTGTTGCATAACCTGCTTAGCCAAATTTGAATAGATCTTTTCTTTCTCTTCTTTAGTGACCCACATTCCCAAAACCTTCTCCTCCCTTTCCCCTTGTGGGAGGTTTTGAGCTTTAGTCCACTCGGATTGAATTCCTTTCTTTTTTTGAGGACCATCGCTATGGGATGGGTTTGGCAAAGAGGGAACGTTGTCTATTCTGTCCGGCATATCTTGATCTTATCAAATAAAGATTTCGCTGACTACGCCCTTATAGAGATTATTGAAATTTCCCATTTGGTTAAATTTTTACCCTTACTTCCCCGGATTTGATCTTTTTAAAAGTGCCTATACCTTAGTAGAATATGTCACTTTCAAAAAATCAAACCGGCTTTGCAAGGGTCAAATTTTTTGAGCAAAGCTAAAGATTTCAACAGTCTTTTATAGCAATTCCATCCGACGAAGGCTAGCAATTTCCCCTTGCCATAGCTCTTTTTCGGGAGTTTCTAAAAACATAGGGAGGTGTTTGGTAATGGGGCTATTGACTAAAAACTCAAAGGAAGGAAGGCCGATAAAGCCTTTGCCCAAACAGGCATGCCTATCTCTTCGGGAGGCAAAGGGGGTCAAAGAGTCGTTGAGGTGAAAGGCCTGTAAGTATTGTAAGCCAATGACTTTATCAAACTCACTTAGAGTCTTGTTCCATTGATCGGGGGTCCGGATATCATAACCGGCAGAAAAGATATGGCAAGTATCGATACAAACTCCCAAAGGGACCTTTGCTTGTTGCAGGATAAAAGCGAGGTGTTCGAACTTATGCCCGACACTTGTCCCTTGACCCGCAGTAGTTTCTAGCAGGAGGCGGGTAGGTCCTTTTTCAATTTGAGCGGCAAAAGAGTCTAAGCTTTTGACGATGGTATTTAGACACTCTTCCATACTCGCTGTGGTAGCGGCGCCGGGGTGGAAGTTTATAAGAGGAATTCCAAGGAGGTGGCATCTTTGTAACTCCTCGGAAAAAGCTGTCCGGCTCTTATGTAAAATCCCTTTATCGGGAGATCCTAAGTTGATGAGGTAGCTGTCGTGGCTCATTATATCGACGATGGCCGTCTCTTGACGGGCTTTTTTCCAAAGCGACAGTTCTTCTTTGGTAAATTTTCTCCCTGTCCACTGTTTTTGATTACTGGTAAACAGTTGGACAGAAGTAGCTCCAATAGCTTTACCTTCATACAGGGCGTTGTGAACTCCACCTGCCGTGGAGGTGTGGGCTCCTAATCGGAGATATCCCATCTTATAGGTCCGTGGCTTTGTAAATAACAAGACACCCCCAGAAGAAGTGATGCGACAAAACCATATTTTGTAAATATATAAGTGGTCGCTATGGCATAGCCCATGGAAACAGCGGGGTTTTTAAGGCAAAAGGCTCTTAGTTGGTGCAGCTGCTCTAAGGCAAATGTTTCTATTTTTTTTATCCATTCATATTGCCGCAATTTAGCTAAAAATTCTAAAGGAGAAGCTGCCTTTGATAACGGCGGTGCTATTGGTTCTACTGTTGCTGGGTCCATACAATCTCCCTTTTTATGAAGGCTTCAAAAAGTATAGATTTATCCTTGTTCTTTTCAAGAAAAATCTCTTTAATGGATGAATGGCGTATGAAGTAGCAAGGGGGGCGAGGGGTTTTTTTAGCGGGACGATTTTTAGCCGTCTCAGCGGGTGTTTTCGCGATATCTTCCTTGCTTTTTTCTTTGGCAGTAGTGCAATGATCGCCTCTTTCATGATAGCCTACCGCTTTTCCAACTTATTTCGTCGGCTTTTAGGAGAGGGGCCTCTGCAGGGGGGATTTATCCCCCATTTTTCAGAGAAGAGTGGGAAGGAGGCGGCAATTTTTTTTCGTGATGTCTTTTTTTCCCTCCTTACTATTTTGGTATTAGTGGTAGCTATAACTGAGTTGATTTTGACCTTTTTTTTCTCTAGGGTGTCTACCGGGTCTCAAGAGATCGTGATCCTTTGCATGATCATGCTCCCCGGGCTTATCTTTATCTCCCTCTATGCCTTTTCTAGCGCCCACCTGCAGTGTGAGAAGAGCTTTTTTTTGCCTGCCGCTTCCGGAGTAGTCTTTAATCTAATATGGATCTTAGCTGCTTATATTACTGCCAAGAATAGCCCTCATTCCGCAAGGGGCCTTGCAATCGGAGTCGTAGCGGCCTTTTTTTTTCAATGGCTTGTTGTTTTCTATCCAAGCTTTCAAAAAATGAAAGGGGCCTTATCGTTTCGTGAGTGGGGATATTATCGCCCCTTTTCTTCTGAGGTGATCGCTATGATCAAACCCTTATCTTTAGGGGTTATAGGAGTAGCCGCAATGCAAATCAACGCTGCTTTGGACTCTCTCTTTGCCCGTGTAGCAGACCCTTCGGGGCCGGCTTATTTGTGGTATGCGATTAGGTTGCAACAACTCCCTTTAGCTATGCTGGGTATTTCTTTATCGGGAGCTCTACTCCCTGCTCTTAGCAAAATCAAAGAGGAGGAGCCGTTTCGAAAACAGCTCCGGTTTGCTTTACAGGCAGGGATCTGCCTGATGGTCGCAGCGACGGGGGCCCTTATCGTCCTTGGAAAAGGGGGGATCCGGTTCGTCTTTGGACATGGGAATTTCGATACCCATTCGGTTGCAGAGACCTTTCGAGCCCTTTGGGGTTATGGATTGGGGCTTGCCCCTAGTGTCATAGTCCTTATACTGGCATCGGCTTTCTATGCTAAAAAAAACTATTTTGTACCTACCATCTCTTCTTTAATATCGGTAGGGGTCAATATTTTCTTAAATACCCTCTTTGTCTTTGTCTTTCACTGGGGGGTATTTAGCATCGCATTAGCCACTTCTTTGAGTGCAACTTTCAATGCTATTTTCTTATTCTTGTTTCAAAGGAGCCTTTTGAAGGGCCTTGTGTGGGGGCTGGCCAAGGCTCTGATTGCCACTTTAATTCCGGCAATTACCGTGTCCTTTATGAATGGATTACCTGTTATCGCCCTCATGGGTATCTACGGAACCCTCTTCTTTTTGGGAGTACATATCTTAAAAATAGAGGAAGTGGCTCAGCTAGTATGGGCTAAAAACTCGCAAACTAGTGGGATATTGATCGGTAAAGGGAGGGATATCTGATCGATCTCAGGTGCTGAGACCATCTTCCCTGAAAATTTCGACTCTTCTAAAGAGAGATATTCCGGAACTTCTCTTACCGTATTAGCAAGAGAGGCTGCGATAGCTTTCATTTTTTGCGATTTTTCTTTTACCGAAATAGACATACCGGGAAAGACTCGAAAGCTCCTTCGGTCGACCTTCTTTCCATTGACAAAGATATGGCCATGGGAGACAAGCTGTTGGGCGGCAAAAATTGTGCCGGCAAAACGGAGCTTATAGACGACGTTATCTAGTCTAGATTCAAGAGCTTGTAAGAAGTTATTGGCAGTATTTCCTGTTTCTTTTAGCGCTTTTTTATATGTGGTGACGAGCTGCCTATGGGTAAGCATTCCATAGACGGCCTTTAGTTTTTGCTTCTCTTCGAGCTGTAGGCCATAGTCTGATTTTTTCTTTCTCTTCGCCCCATGCATTCCGGGAGGGTTGGATTTATGCAAGAGAGGGTTTCTAATCCTTCCGAAGATATTGACCCCGAATTTTCTACTGATTCGATTTTTTGGGCCAATGTAGCGTGTCATTTCTGATTCTCCTTAAAGGCAAAGGAGTCATGGTATGAGGAAAGAGCATTTTTTGTCAACGCAAAATAGAAATGGCGCAGCAGCTCCCGCTGGGGCGAGAGCTGAGAAAAAGTCGACTTTATCGAAAATGTTAAAATATCTTTGAACAAGCGGTTCTGCTAGCAGTTTTGCTGATACGCTCCTTTAAGGGGACTGTTGAAATCTCCCGGTTGGTTAAAATTTTACCCTTGCTTCCTCGGATTTGATCTTTTTAAAAGCGCCTATAGTAGGATAGGTCACTTTCAAAAAAAAAATCAAACCGACTTTGCAAGGCTCAAATTTTAACGGCAAAGCAAAGATCGAAATAGTCTCAAAAATCGACAGAAGCTTGGTGATGCAAAAGACCTAATCTATAGCTAGACTATCTTGCTTTAATTTATCTCAGTAAATTACGATCTAAAGAAGGCGATACGCTATGAAGCTAGCTTTCACTCTACTCTTTATCTTTATTCTCTCTCCCCTCTTTCCCGATGAGACCACAGGAGAAATAGCCGCTAACTCTTTGACAATCAAAGAGAGCCAGGTAGATGAAAGTGGCTATACGATCAACTACAACAATGTCTCCATCATAGAATATATAAAATTCGTTACAAAAATTTGCAATGTCAATTTTCTATTTGATGAACCCGATCTCAATTTTAAGGTAACCGTAGTCTCTGAAGATCCGATCACTCCGCAAAGTGTCCTATCAACTCTGGTACAAATCTTACGAATCCATGGACTTAGCTTGCTAGAACAGGATAAAAATCTCGTCATTCATAAAAATCCCGACGTGAAACAAATAGCGAAACTCGTCTTAGACAATCAGCCGATAGATAGCAGCTATCCCATTGTCACAAAAGTTTTTTATGTGCAAAACGCCAAAGCCGAAGCAGTTGCTGCCATTGTAAAGCCGATGCTTTCTACTGAAGCAATTTTAGATATTTTCCCTGAGGCTAACCTCCTCATCTTAACCGACATCACTCAAAACGTAGAAAAAATAGCCCTCCTTATCGAAAATCTTCAATCGCCACAAAGTGCCGTCACGATAGAGCCCTACCGGGTCAAGTTCAACGAACCTGCTTTTTTAATCAGCATGGCTACCCAAATCATGGCCCCCATGACCCACGGTCATCCGTTTATCATGGTGCCGCAGCCGAAAGCGAGCTCTATCTTCATTGTTTCCACCCCGGCTTTGGTCGAAAAAGCAATTAGTGTCTTAAACAATATCGACACTAAACCGGGAAAAGGGGTGGTAAAAGAGTTAACTACCCATAACATTTTTCTCTACAAAGCAGTCCATAGACCCCTATCTGAAATTATCCGAGGCTTGAAAGATATCACCCAAAACATCCAAACTAGCGGCTATTCGGAAAAGGGGCTCGTCGAATCGATTGATAATGTCCATTCGATCAAAGAGACCCAATCGCTCCTTTTTACCGGGGAACCGGACACTCTTAATAAGATTCGAGAACTCCTCTCTGCCCTAGATGTCCCTACCAAAGAAATCGCAACCGAATCATTTTTTATGTATAAGCCCGAGCACCGCAACGTAAGCGATGTTTATGATGCTTTAAAAGAGGTAATCGACAATTTGTCCCATGCCAAAGTGGTAGAGAAAAATCTACTGGAAACTTTAGAAAGCGGCAAGGTGGTTGCCACGACCCAAACAATTGTATTTATTGGAGAACCGACTACTTTTCCTAAGGTAAAAGAACTCTTAAATTCTGTAGATATCCCCGCTAAAGGTCTTATCGGAGGAAAAAGCACCTTCATCGTCTATCAGGTAAAAAATATGCCAGCCCCACTTTTGGAAGCGACAATAAAAGATTTTTTGAAAACGCTAGAAAAGTCGGGAATTGCAGATCTCGGATTCGTCCAGGCTCTGGAGTCGATGAAATATATGCCCGACACCAACTTGCTTATCTTTACAGGAGATGATAAGTCTTTAAAAAGAGTCCAAGAGATCCTCCCCTCTTTTGACCAAACTATCTTTGCTAAAAAAATAATGCTTAAAGCTCAATTTCTCGTCTACAAGCCAAAATTTTTAAAAGGAGAGGAAGTCGCCGCCGCTTTAAAAGATATCGAAACTAACCTAAAGAGCTCCGGCCTTGCTGACCCTTCTCTCATCCACAGCCTCGATTCAATGCGGTGGGTCAAAGCTACCAATTCGCTCCTTTTTACCGGAGACCCCGAATCGTTAAAAAAGATCGAGGAGCTGATACAAAAAGTCGACCTCCACCCTCAAATTAAACCCGGACTAGAAAAAACATTTTTCATCTACCAACTTCAATATGTCCCTCGAAATAAAGCAGAAGAGTATCTCAGCCAGGTAGCCGATAATTTAACAAACAAAGGACTGGGAGAAGAAGATTTAATCGACGCCATCCATTCGATCCAATGGATACCCGAATCCCATTCTTACATATTTTCAGGAACCCAAACAGCCCTTACCCGAATCAAAGAGATCCTCACCTCTTTTGATATCCCCCCTGCTAAAGCTATTGCCGCCTCTCAACCTCTATTCATCATCTGCAAGCTTCAAAATGCCTGCAAAGAAAAGATGCAAGACTATCTCCATCAAATCGCCTCTAATCTCAACCTCTCCGAAGAAAAACAGAAAAACCTCTATGACACCATCCATGGAATGAAGTGGATACCTGAATCCCATGCTTTTATGTTTTCAGGGACAAAAGAGGCGCTAGATCAGGTACAAGAGCTGGCAAAAGACTTTGATATTTCGCATAACGTTCCTACCCAAACCTACTATGTCTATAAGCTCGTTCATGTTGCGGGGAGTATCATCGAAGAGGACCTTGCCAAACTTTCGGAAAAAATGAAAAGTTCAGGGTTTATCGATAAGGAGTTTCTTCATGTTATCGATAATAGCCAGTGGATCAAAGAAACCAATTCAATCCTATTGACGGGCAGCACCCAAGCCGTCCAAGCAACTAGAGAGTTAATCGCCCAATTTGATATCCCCGGTAGCCTTGCCAGACAAACCGACTTTTTGATGTATAAGCCTCTCCATCTCCCCCCTACACAGCTGGAAAAAATACTTAAAGAAACTGGTGAAAACTTAAAAAAAGCAAATCTTGCCGATAACTCCTTACTTACCACCATTGCTACAGCACAATATAATGATTCCACCCATTCTATCCTCTTTACGGGATCTCCGCAGATCCTATCTAAGATCGAAATCCTTTTAAAAGAAATCGATATTTCTTCTGCTAAAACTACCCCAATTCAGCACATTGGAAAAACGACCTTCTTGCTCTACAAATTGAAAGCGGCCAACGGCCTACAGATTGTAAAGTCTTTAGCTAATTTTACCTCGGATCTCAAAAAATCAGGGACTTCCGATAAAGAGTTCCTTAGCGCCTTAAATAGTATCAAGTTTATCAAAGAGACAAACTCGCTCCTCTTTACGGGTACTGAGCAGGCATTAGAAAAAATAAAGCCGCTGGTGGATCGCTTTGATATCCCGGAGCTCAATAGCGCTCAAGTAGAGCTCCTCCCCAGCAACTTTTTCATCTACAAACCACAATATATTACCGGCCTTCAACTCGAACAACTGCTGATCGACTTCGTCAACCACCTGCAAGAGGCAGGCCTTCATAACCAAAACCTTTATGAAACCGTCCATCATGCACAGTGGGTAGAAAAATCGGGAAATCTTGTCTTTGTAGGGGATGATAAAACGTTAGATCAGATAAAAGACCTGATTAAAAATTTCGATATCGCCCTCGAAAAGCTCCCCACTCAGGAGACAACCATCCAATCTATCGAAAACACAAGCTTTTTAGTCTATAAACTCCAATACCACCGCGGCGATGAGATACAAAATGCACTAAGAGCCATTGGCGCCGACCTCCTTAAAAATAACTCCTCCATCAACAAGTCGCTATTAGATGCTATCCATGCTATACAATGGCTTCAGGTGACCAACTCGCTGCTTGCCTCCGGCAACCAAGAGACTCTGACCCGTTTAAAAGAACTGATCAAAAACCTCGACGTCCCTTTAAAACAGGTCTTTATCGAAGTTCTCGTCATTTCAACCACATTGACTAACATCCTCAATTTTGGGCTTAACTGGGGGAGCAAAGTACAATATAGGCAAGATTTTGCCGCAAGTAGCGGCCTTTTCAATACCACCCCCGCAGGCTCCTCAGGAAATCCCAACCTTCCAAGCGCCATCTCCTCATTGAACACTACAACCACACCAAACCCAACCTCTATCCCCTTTGAAACCAACTTCGACTTGGGGGTAATCGGCGATATCATCTTCCATAAAGGACAGTCATACGTCTCTTTAGGCTCGCTCATGCAAGCCCTCCAAACAGATTCGGAGACTACGATTGTCATGACCCCTAAAATCATCTCGCAAGACAACAAGACTTCGAATATTTTTATCGGAAAAAATATCCCCTTCGTAGGGTCTTTCGTCCAAAACACACAACAAAACACCCTCAGTACTACTAACTTAGAATATCGAGATATTGGTATGAACCTCACCATTACCCCCGTTTTGGGAAATTCAGATGTTGTCACGTTGGATATCGCTTTAGATAATACCGCTGTCCCCACCAACGCCGCAGGACAAACTACCAACGTGAGTGTCGGGGGAGTACAAGGGATAACCACCACCAAAACCTCCCTCAACACCACTGTTCATGTGCCCAATGAAAGTTTCCTTGTGTTAAGTGGGATGATCGATGCAAGCAAAGTAAAGCAAAAAACGGGAATCCCCTGCTTGGGAGGGCTCCCCCTTATCGGGGCTGCTTTTAGTTCGCTCAATATCAGTGATACACAAGATAACTTAATCATCTTTATGCGTCCTCATATCATCAACTCTTATGCCGATATCAAAAGGATCACCGGCGATCAAGAAGACCAGTTTTTTGAAAATACCGGTTCGGTTAACCTAGAAAGTGATTTTGATGAAGCGATGGAATTAATCAAATCAGTAAACGATGATTAGGCTGTTATATCTATTAGACCTCTTGCGTCACCAAGCTTCTGTCGATTTTTGGGTTCTTTTGAACCGAGTTTTTGCTCCTTTTCGTAGAGGTTGTATTACATTTCGTATACTACCCCTGCGAAAAGAAGCAAAAATCGGCCAAAATAATCCCCAAAAGCGACGAAGCCTTGGTTACGCAGGAGGTCTATTCTTCTTATTTTTGACTTCCTGCTATCAGATCTCGGATCAAATCTCCCCAAAGATCGACTATGCGGCAGAAACTAGCTACCTTCAAAGCCTTTCCTCTCCTTTTGACCCCTTAACCTCTCTTGAGAAAGAGACCGACTGGGGAAAGGAGCTACAAATCGGATCTTGTTTTGGAAAGGATTTTGATCTTTACAGGGCCATCACTGCCTTTAAACGTGCCGAAATCCTCCTCCCTGCAGATCATCCTCGCAAATTACAGATCAATTACCTCATCGTCTTTTCCTACTATCTTGGAAAAAAATATCAAGAAGCTATCTCCTATTTTGAAAAAACAAACCTTCCTCGTGTAGACCGCTCCTTTGTAGCTTACCATGATCTCCTCATCATCCTCTATGAAAGCTACACCCATCTTAATGATAGTGAAAAAGTCACCCTTATCGGCCATTTGATCTACGACATCTATCCTGAAACAGCTAGCAACTTACAGCTCTATGCTACCCTCATGGAGGCCGACCTTGTCCGGCTCCATGTCCTTGCCCAAAATGAAGCCCCTTCTCTTTTTGCCTCTAATCAAGAAACCATTGTTCCGACTCTTACACCCCGTAATTTTTTCTCGACCTATCAGCAAGGGAAAAAATCGGTAAGCAAAGCACAACTGTTCAACGCCCTCCTCCCTGGAGCCGGTTATTTTTATATCGGACAAAAAAAAACCGGGATCACCGCTCTTTTCTTGAATGGTCTATTTATCTATGGAGCCTACGAGTTTTTTCACCGAGGCTATATTGCTGCAGGGCTTATCACTACCAGTTTTGAGATGGGCTGGTATTTCGGTGGAATCTACGGCGCCGGGGAAGAAGCCAAATTCTATAACGAAAAAATCTATGAAAAAGCAGCCAGCCCCTATATGACGGAAGAAAAGATATTCCCCATCCTTATGGTCAAACATGCGTTTTAAATGGCTCCTCTTCCCTTTATTTCTTTTTGCCGAAGACCCTTGGGGAAAGGATAGTTCTCTTGCTTCTCCTCAAATCCTTCAAGAAATTTTTCTTAAGGCAGACATGGCCTCTGCCCTCGCAAAAAAAGTCATCTCTTTCCACCAAAACTTTCTCTCTCCCACCACAGGACCAAGAAGTAGCTTTCGCCCTACCAGCTCCCGCTATATGGAGCTTGCTATTAAACGCTACGGCTTTTTAAAGGGCTTTATCATGGGCTGCGATCGCCTCCTTAGAGAAAATGACGACCCTTGGTTCTATAGAACAATCGAAATCGACGGAATCTCTTATAAGTATGATCCTGCCGTTTTTGACAAGTTTTATAAATAGAGAGCTATGCCGTAAATATGGTATATCTCGTGGTACCTACTATTCCTGGAAGATGAAATTTGCGGATATGACTGTATCTGAAGTTAAGAGAATGAGAACATTAGCATCAGAAAATTCTAAACTAAAGAGACTGGTGGCAGAGCAACAACTAGATATCTTGGTTTTAAAGGATATAGTCTCAAAAAAGTGGTAACCCCACGAGCCAAAAAAGCATGTTGTAAAGCTGTTGTAGAGAGCCATAGATACAGCGAGAGGAGAACATGTAGGCTTGTGGGGGCTAATCGAACCTCAATGCGGTATAGAAGCAAAAAGCTTGAAGAAGGGCTCTTGAGAGAAAGGATAATTCATCTTGCACAAGAAAAGAGGCGATACGGGTATCGAAGACTCCACATACTACTCAAGAGAGAGGGGCTAAGGGTAAACCATAAGAAGCTATTTAGGATTTACAAAGAGTTAGGACTTAAAGTGCAGAAAAGAAGCGGGAGAAAGAGGGCTATAGGGCAAAGAATAGTACCTATGCCACTCGCTCGTAGGAACCAGGAATGGTCCGTAG
>DAHXLK010000048.1 GCA_027366035.1 Chlamydiota bacterium | reverse complement strand
ATTTATTGGCCCTGAAAAAGGCTTCACGGAACAAGAACTACACTATCTACAAAACAAGGGAAAAGGGGTAAGATTGCATCCAAATATTCTAAGAGCCGAAACAGCTGCTATTGCAGCTGTCTGCCTGCAAGCTTAGAGAAGTTAGTTACTCACCTTACGCAATCCATGGTCCAATGGAAACGCAAGCGAACTTCGACCGAGGAGTAGAAGCGTTAGCGATCTTGAGGAGGCCATAGCCAAATGGCTATGGCCGATAGAGCTGCTCCTTGATCGAAGTGCAGCTAGCTTTACATGGACCATGGATTGCGTAAGGTGAGTTTATTATTCAACTTCTTCAGATCCATGATAAATAAGCCCCCTTAATGGATCGATGGTAACCACCTGACCTTCTTGCAAAACACCCCTTGCCCCTTCAGCGCGGACAACCACTGATATATTGAAGGTCCTGGCAATTAAAAAAGCATATTTTTCCGATACCATATCTTGCGGGTGATTTTCGACAATTACCGCTAAAGCCTCTTTCATTAGATACAGATAACTATTATCACATCTGGGAATAACCAAAATCGATCCGGCAGCCGGAAGTTTTTTCCCAACAGGGGATAGACAAATAGCCACCTTTCCCTCGACTTTTTTTCCATAGCCTTTATAACCACGAACTAAAATATTGCCAATACTTTCTACCATCATCATATTGGTCGATCCTTTTATCCCAAAGTTGGCTCCGGCAGTGACTACGACGAGATCGCCAAAACGGATGAGACCTTGCTTTAAAGCAAATTGAGAAAGGCAGCTAAAAGCTTGGCTAGTATCTTGACACCCCTTTTGGAAAAAAGGGATCACCCCCCAGTTCAGAGCAAGTTGATGATAGTTTGTCTCTTCAGGCGTCAAGGCAATAATAGGCATTTGAGGTCTTAGACGGGAGACCAGACGTGCCGTATGACCGGTTGCTGTATAGGCAAAAATCGCTTTAGCCGAAGAGCTATAGGCAGTTTTTACCGCCGCAATCGCCACCGAAGCGGCGATGCTAGGATAATCTCTTTTCGAATGAAGATAGAAAAAGTCTTTAAAATCGCAGTCACCTTCAGCGATAGCGATGATCTTTTTCATCTGCGCCACCGTCTCTACCGGATATTTCCCCGTCGCCGTTTCGGCAGAGAGCATAACACTAGAGGTCCCATCATAGATCGCATTAGCCACATCGGAGACCTCGGCCCTTGTAGGTCTCGGATTTGCAATCATCGACTCGAGCATCTGAGTAGCGGTAATGGAAGGTTTACAGGCATCGTAACACTTTCGGATCATCATCTTCTGGAGCTTAGGGACCTCTCCTAGGTCGAGCTCAACTCCTAAATCTCCCCTTGCGATCATGATCCCATCGGCAACTTGTACAATACTTTCAAAATTCTCTACCCCCTGATGGCTTTCAATCTTAGCAATAACTAAAATGTGGGGCTTCTTCTCTTGCGAAATAAGATCTTTGACCGTCAAAATATGTTCCGAAGAACGGATAAAAGAGGCGGCAATAATATCTACCCCTTCCTTACAAGCAAATTTAAGATCTTCGACATCCTCAGGCGTTAGAGGGGGGAGATATAATGGAGCATTGGGGAGGTTTACCCCTTTACGAGTACTCAAAATCCCTTCATTTTCTATCTCTATCGTCACCTCTTTATCCTGCTTATCGATAACAGTAGCGATAATGTACCCATCATTAAACAGCATCTTCATCCCGACATTTACCGAATCTAAAACTTCGATAGGAGTTAGGCTGATACCGCTTGCATCCCCTTTCCCCTCTTTAAAGATTTTGAGCTTTTGTTTCGGTTTAAGATGGAGGTTGTCCCCAATGATTTTCCCCACACGAATCTTTGGACCCCTAAGATCGGCCAAGATAGCCAAAGGCTTTTTACATTCTTCCCGGGCCCGCTTTACATATCGGATCCTTTGCAAATGATCTGCATGAGTTCCATGGCTAAAGTTAAGCCTGGCTACATCCATCCCCATTTTAGCCAGTTCTAAAATTATTTCATAAGAACTAGTAGCAGGACCTAAAGTGCAAACAATTTTAGTGCGATTATGCATATAATTTATCTTTAAAACCATACGCTAAAGGTCAATTTCTAGCATTATTCATTTTGACAGTTGCAAGCTCCCCTCATCCCTATTATCATATCGCCTTATGAGAAATATCTATTTAAAGGGAGTAAAAGTTCATAACCTTAAAAATATCGACCTTACCCTACCTCAAAAAAAGCTTATCGTCTTCACCGGTATCTCCGGCTCGGGAAAATCGTCGCTAGCCTTTGATACAATTTATATCGAAGGGCAAAGGCGTTATATCGAATCCCTCTCTCATCATGTCAGACGTTACCTCGGCGATTTTCCTAAACCGGATGCGGAAAAGATCGAAGGGATCTCCCCTACCATCGCTATCGAGCAAAAGACAGCGGGCAAGTCTCCTAGGTCCACCGTAGGCACCATGACCGGCATCTATGATTTTCTACGAGTCCTCTTTGCTAAAATAGCCATCCCCCACTGCCCCGTCAGTAAGGAGCCCCTCGCTGCCCAAAGCAAAGAAAAAATCATAAAAAAAATAGAAAATTATCCTCCAAAATCGAAAATTATCCTACTCGCTCCTTACGCACGCAATAAAAAAGGGGAGTTTAAAGAAGACTTCGCCCACCTTCTGCAAAAAGGATTTACGAAATTACGGATCGATGGAGAATGGGTAGAGCTTTCCGGCTCAGAAAATCTCGATGGGACAAAGGGTCATGATATCGATATCGTAATCGATAGGCTAATAATAGAAAAAGCCTCCTTTTCTCGCCTCGCGGAAGGGGTAACCCTTGCCCTGGAAATCGGCAAAGGGATTTTTAGCGTCCTTGCCACAGAAGAGGTCCTTTTCTCTCAGCATGCCTACTCGCCCAAGTCAGGCCTTTCCTATAAAGTCCTAGAACCCCACGATTTTTCTTTCAACCACATAGAAGGGATGTGCGAGCATTGCCATGGACTTGGCACATCGGAAGAATTTGATCTTAACAAAATCATCGATCCCAATTTGAGCATAAAAGAAGATGCCTGCCATATTGCAAGTTCCTATAACACGGTCCGTTATGGAAACATCTATGAAAATTTAGCCAAAATCTACGATTTTGACACCCACACCCCTTGGAAAAATCTAAAAGAATCTGCCAAACAGGTATTTCTCTATGGGACAAAAGAGAAATGGACCCGTATGCGTTTTACCCACCCTCATAAAAAAATCCGGTGGACTGAATTTGTCCGGTGGAGGGGAGTCTTGTACGATGCCAAAAAAAGGCTGATTGAGGCCAAAAGTGACCTCTACCGCAAGAAGATGCTCCAGTGGATGAAAGTAGCCATTTGCCCCTCTTGTCAAGGAGCTAGGATTAAGAGCTATCCCGCCCATGCTACTTTAGGGGAAAAGACCATCTTTCAGATCACTCAATTCACTTTGAAAGAAGCTTATGATTTTTTCTCCAACCTCCCGCTTTCTGAAGAAGAAAACACCATTGCCGAAGAGCCCATCAAAGAGATCCAAAAGAGATTATCTTTTCTCAAAGAGGTAGGTCTTGGTTACTTAACTTTAGAGAGAACCTCTCCTACCCTTAGCGGCGGCGAGGCACAACGGGTACGCCTGGCAGCTCAAATAGGAAATGCCTTAGTAGGAGCAACTTATGTCTTAGATGAGCCTTCGATCGGCCTACATCCCGAAGACCATCATAAATTAATCGCTACCTTAAAATTGTTAAAAGAGATGGGAAACACGGTCATCGTAGTGGAACACGACCGCGATACAATTTTAGCAGCAGATGTCATCGTCGATTTCGGCCCGGGTGCGGGAAAAGAAGGAGGAGAGATCCTCTCCCATACCGATTTAAAAAGTCTTATCGATACTCCAAGATCGATTACGGCCAAATATCTAACTTACGAATGGGAAATCCCTATTCCCAAACGGCGAAAACTACAAAAACAAGGGCTAAAAATCCTAGGAGCCAAACACCACAACTTACAAAATATCGATGTCTCCATCCCATTACAAGGGCTCATTGGCATCACAGGCTTGTCGGGTTCCGGAAAGTCCTCGTTGATCTCCGATACTCTTTTCCCGGCCCTTTCCAACTATCTGCATCATAGCAACCTCCCGGTAGGAGAACATAAAATAATTGAAGGGATATCCCTCATCGATAAGGTGATTGAAATCGATCAAAGTCCAATCGGGAGGACTCCTAGGTCTAACCCCGCTACTTATATTCAGCTCTTTGAAGATATCCGCGATCTTTTCGCCTCCCTTCCTGAAAGTAAGGCGCAAGGATTTCATAAAGGACATTTTAGTTTTAATGTCAAAACAGGATCGTGCCCCTATTGCGGAGGAATAGGAAGTGTACGAATGGATATGGACTTTATGGAAGATGTCTGGATCGAATGTGTCCAATGCAAAGGAAAGAGGTTTGAGCCACAAATACTAGGTGTAAAGTTCCATGAAAAAAATATATACGACATCCTCCAAATGGATGTCACTACCGCTTTAAAATTTTTTGAAAATATCCCCTCTATCGCTAAAAAACTCTCCCTGCTTCAGAAAGTAGGGCTTGGCTATCTCTCTTTAGGGCAACCATCTACCACCCTCTCAGGAGGAGAGGCGCAGAGGATCAAGCTAGCAAAAGAGCTTATTCGTCCTCCTTATGGAAATACCCTTTATATCCTGGATGAACCATCAACAGGGCTACATTTTCATGACCTTAAAAAACTCCTCGAGGCGTTAGCCGATCTCATCGATTTAGGAAACACAGCTATTGTCATTGAACATAACATGGAGGTTATCAAAACGGCTGATTGGATCATCGACCTTGGCCCGGGGGCGGGGATAGAAGGGGGGAAAATTCATGGGATGGGAACCCCGGAAACCCTCTGTAAACTAGATACCCCTACCGGTAGAGCTCTTTTGCAGACTTTACAAAAAAAAACTCCTCCCTTTTCGCCATCCATATTAAAAGAAACTCCGCTACAACCTATTACGATTGTGGGAGCAAAGCAGCACAATCTAAAAAATATCCACCTTACGATTCCCCATAATCAAATCACCGTCTTTACCGGACCTTCCGGCTCGGGCAAAACCTCCCTTGCCTTCGATACGATCTATGTCGAAGGGCAAAGGAGGTATTTGGAATCGTTGAGTAGCTATGCAAAAAGCTTTGTAAAACAATCGGCAAAACCTGACGTAGAAAATATCTTCGGCCTAGCACCAACGATTGCCATCGAACAACATAAAGGGGCTGTCAACCCTAGAAGTACCATCGGAACGATTACCGAGATTTACGATCTATTACGCCTCCTTTATGCCCATGCAGGTATCGCACACTGTCCCGAAACCGGGGAGGAGATAAAGACAATTAGTAAAGAATTTGTTTTGAATAAAGTCATGGACCTTTCTTTGGGAGAAAAAATCCATATTTTAGCCCCTATCCCCTCCCATCAAGTAGAAATTTTGGATACCCTTCGAAAAGAGGGCTTTTTACGTATCCGTCTCAACTCCACCTACTATGAACTCGACCAAGAAATCCCTTTACAGGCGGGAAGAAAAAATGAACTGTTTTTAGTTATTGACCGTTTGGTCATTCAAAAAAACTTAGAAAAACGGCTCTTAGAAGCAATCGGAAAAGCCGTCGAAATCGGTAAAGGGATGCTCGTTATCGCAAGAGAAAAAGAAGATCTTTTCTATAACCTCTCTTTTGCCGTAGAAAAAACAGGAAAATCATATCCCCCCATCTTGCCACAAACTTTTTCTTTCAATGATGAAAGGGGGATGTGTCCTGACTGTTTAGGGTTGGGGGTGACTTATGATCTCCCTATCTCAGAGGACTCCCCTTTAATGGAAAAGTCCCTCCTAGATATAGCGACAGAGCTCTTCAAGGAAAAGATGGGCAAAGAAACGGTCGACCTTCTTTACCGTTGCCTGGGGAATGAGATCGCCCTCCCTTTACAAAAAGTTTCGAAAAAAACTTTGCACTACTTTTTGCAAGGAGGAAAAAGATATAAAAAATTTGTATGGCGCGGGCTTCAGCCTTCCCTTGCCTCTGCCGCTAAGAGTTTACAACACCCGTTCAAAAATTCACTACTCGTTGCCATCATGAAAGAATCCTCTTGCCCTTCGTGTCAGGGGAGTAGGTTGAACCCCCTTGCCCGGCATGTTACTTTAAATAAAGTCACCCTCCCTCATTTCTGCAGTCTACCCATTAAAGAAGCCGCCACCTTTCTTTTACCTATCGAGGCCAAGCCCTACTTACAGGAAATATTGCAAAAGATTCAACAACACCTACAATTTCTTCTAGATATCGGCCTTCACTACCTTTCACTGGATCGTTCTGCCCCTACTTTAAGCGGTGGAGAGCTTCAAAGGATTAGGCTCAGTAAACAGTTAGGCTCAGGACTTACCTCTTGCATCTACATCCTCGATGAACCAACCATCGGCCTCCACCCTCATAACAACCGCCTTTTAAATGAGGCACTGAAAAAACTACAGCAGCTCGGAAACACCCTTCTACTCGTAGAACATGACCCGATGACGATTGCCATCGCAGATCATATCGTCGACTTTGGCCCTAAAGCGGGAAAAGAAGGGGGGAGGGTCTTAGCACAAGGAAGCTATCAAGAGATCTTACAAGATGAAAACTCTCTTACCGGCGCCTATTTAAGCCACAAAAAAAAGATCCCCGTCCCTTCTAAAAGAAGACCTTTTATCCCCGGTATTGCCATTCATAATGCAAACATCCATAACTTGAAAAATCTCCACGTCGATATCCCAATTGAAGCCATCACCTGCCTTAGCGGAGTGTCGGGGTCGGGGAAGTCGAGTCTGATGCACTATGTCCTTTTGCCGATGATGCAAAAGAACCTCCCTCCCCAATTTGATAAATTGATCGTTGTCAATCAAAGCCCTATCGGCTCTACCCCCAGATCTGACGTCAGCAGCTATTCTGACATCCTCACCCCTTTAAGATATTTTTATGCCTCTTTAAAATTGGCCAAAGCTAAAGGGCTGCAACCCCGCCATTTTAGCTACCACCACAAACGGGGGATGTGTAAGACCTGCCAAGGGTTTGGCTATAAAAAAATCGACTTGCAATTTCTGCCGGCAGTCGAAGTGGCCTGTGAAGAGTGTAAAGGATTTCGCCTTAACCCCATAAGTCTTTTGGTAACCTATAAAGATAAACACTTAGGTGAAGTTTTAAAACTCACCGTAAAAGAAGCAAAAGATCTCTTCTCAGAAATCCCTACAATTTATAAAAAACTAGAAGTTCTCATCTCTGTAGGATTAAGTTATCTACAATTAGGGCAAACGATCACGACCTTAAGCGGCGGGGAGGCGCAGCGTCTTCGCCTTAGCAAAGAGCTAATGAAGCGATCTACCGGCAAGACCTTATATCTTATAGATGAGCCAAGTGTAGGGCTTCATAGTGTAGATATTGACCACCTCCTCCCTATTTTCCACAAATTAGCCGATCAAAAAAATACCCTCATCATCATCGAACACAACTTAGATATTTTAGCAAATGCCGACTATATTATCGACCTAGGACCCGGGGCCGGAGAAGAAGGGGGGAAAGTAATCGCCACAGGGACCCCGGAAGAAATTTCCTCACAACCTAACTCGTTTACAGGTAGGTACTTAAATAGGCACCTGAGTCGATAGATTAAAAGACTGTTGCGGTCTCCCTCTTGGGTTAAAATTTGAGACTTGCAAAGCCGGTTTGATTTTTTTAACGGGTAAAATTTTAACCAACCGGGAGATCGAAACAGTCCCGCAAGATAGATAATTATTTCAGGGGATGGGTATGAATACCACATTCTCCTCGATGGTCTGGAGTCCCTTTCCATCTCCCTTCTCGTTCAGTTTCCTTCTCATCCACTTCCGGTGAAGAACAACGAGAACAGCTCAAACTACGATACCCTTTTTTATACATTGGATTAATAGGTATTTGATACAAAGCTAGATATCTCCAGATATCTACTTCCGTAAAATCAAGGATAGGGTTAATTTTCACCAATCCATTTTTATTTTCGATATATTGAAAATTTACACGGGTAATACCTTCCGTCTTTCGTACTCCGGAAAACCAAGCATCAAAATTTTTAAGAGCGATTTTAGCCATTTCCACTTTTGGAGGGCCGCAACATTTTTCACCTTGTCTTTGCTTGTAAAGATACTCTGTATAATTTAAATGATAGTCGATGACTGTGGTTCTGATAAATTCGTAGGTCTCGGGAAATTCCGTGTCTGATAGAAGGGCAAAAACAGGAATATCGGGAAAAACCGAGAGGACAAGATGCATAAGCACCATAGAATCTTTTCCAAAAGAAGAGCCTAAACAGATTTTAGGATATTTTCGGATCGATTCACTAATAAGTTGGCGAGCGGCATCGACTTTTTGCAAGTAATTCATATATATGCCGGAATATCTCAAACGAAAATTTTTTGTCAAGAATTCTATTTTAGTTGGTTTTGAGACCGCTCGCATCACCCCATTTGGACCAAAATTTCCCTCGGGCTTGATTTTAAAGTGCCTATACCTTAGTGGGATATGTGACTTTCAAAAAAATCAAACTCGCTTTGCAAGGCGGAAATTTTAACGGCAAAGCAGAAATCGAAATAGTCCCATATTACTTGGACAGTCCATCATAAAAGCATTAGCCATTTAAAACTTTACTCAAAAGAGTAAATCTTTAAATGGCTAACACTTTTTAGTTAAATTATTTCTTGACCCAGCGACCTTTCATATTTTTCCAGCAGAAAGCGGCATATACGCCACTCACTCCCATTAAGAAATAGAGGACTCGGTCAATCCAAACTCGTCCAAAGACGTAATCAACTAAGTTAAAGCCAAATATACCCCATAAACCCCAGTTAATACCCCCCAGTATCAGGAGCATTGTAACTAAAAAATCTAAGTTTTTCATAGTTATTCCTCAAAAGAGTTAAAAAAAGTTTAAACTTACTTGCATAATTATCTTTTGACAAATTTCTACTTTAAATTCAAGCCTTTTACAAAATAAATAGAGATTTTATATACATAATGTGTTTGTTTTTAATATCTTATATTTAAAAACCTTATTTTTAAGGCAAGTGCTCATAAAGTTGAGGTAAAATCCCCGAATCGGGGCCTCTTTACCTCATTTTATGGGCATTTGGGAACCGGCTGCCTTGCTGAACGACTGAAGATTACTTCTGCCAACTTGGGGGTTTTAAATAACCCGTTGATCCTGTCCTTCAGATAGTCAAAAAAGGTGATCTCAAGTTTTCCACAGGTCTTTTTTAAGCTCACAAAAGTATCCCGCGATATTTCTGGCTCTCTCCGCTTCTTGTTCCTCGGGAGACTTTACGTTTAACAACTGTTTCTCGAGCATCGGTTTCAGTGCCGTTATTATGCAGGGGTGTTTCCGGTCTTTCTGACACCCTAAGCAGCACATCTTTTTTTGCATAAGTTTTTGCTAACTGATTGTTCAGAGTGGGGCCGGTGGTTTTCTTCTTTGAGAACAGATTGTCAAAACCCTGCTGCAAAAACGATTTTAGATTTTCGGAGGGGGCGAGCTTGTATTCCTGCAGCCCTCTATATAAATCCCATATTTCTCCACGGACTTGCTCGATTGCTTGACGTGTTGTTTCATCAGAGAGAATCCGGCACAGCAACCGAACGAAAACATTGAACTGGCCGGCATCATCCCCATGCACTTCCAGATCCCTTGGTATGCCGCTATCAATTAGGCTTGCGAACAGGGCTGCCTCAGTTACAAGTGGTAAGGTTTTCCAGGTTGGATGTAATCCCATTGTATCACTTTTTCATGACACCATTTTAAAATTGCTGTGCTAGTAAATTCTGTACCGTTATCACTCAAAATCCTTTCCGGCATCCCTCTCTCTTCTATTATTTGCTCTAACTCATCTTTAACTCTCAGTCCACTTATCGAAGTATCTACCAGGGACTGTTTCGATCTCCCATTTGGTTAAAATTTTACCCTTGCTTTCCCGGATTTGATCTTTTTAAAAGTGCCTATACCTTAGCAGGATATGTCACTTTCAGCAGGATATGTGACTTTCAAAAAAATCAAATCGGCTTTGCAAGGCTCAAATTTTAACAAAAAAGCGAAGATCGAAACAGTCCCTTTAATTCTTGACTTCAAACCTCCTTCTTTTCAGGATGTAAAATATGAAGGAACAACATATTAAAACCTCTTTAGGGATTTTTTTTGGCATCCTCACTGCTTGTACTATGGTGGTGGTAGCAACACTAATACAGTTATCGGTAGGGGTCCATAGCGAAGTTCTCGTTTTTTTTCGCAACTTTTTAGGTCTTTTGATCATATTTCCTATCGTGTATTTCAAGAAGATCCCCTTTACTTTCTCCCTGGTAAAGGCTAATTTTATCCGTGCTATCATGGGGCTAGGTGCGATGTATTGTTATTTTTTTGCTTTGCAACATTTAAGCCTTGTCGATGCGGTGTTATTACAAAATACCATCCCCCTCTTTGTCCCTTTGGTCCTCTGGTTTTGGATGAAGAAAAAAATTCGCCACATTCGGATGTTTCCCCTCCTTATTGGTTTTATCGGGGTACTCATCATCTTAAAACCTACAAGAGGGATACTCGATTGGTATAGTGTGATAGGACTCACATCAGGACTTTTAGGGGCTATTGCTTTGGTAGGGGTAAAAGAGCTGACTAGAACGCAGTCTTCCTTATCTATCCTCTTTTACTATTTTGTAATCAGCTCGGCAATTTCTTTTATCCCCTCGATAGCCCTTTGGGAGCCGATAGTCTCGGTAAAAATTTGGGTCTATGCAATCGCTGCAGGGTTGATAGGGATTGTTTACCAGGTATTTCTTACCCTTAGCTTTAAACATTTGCTCGCAACTCAGGCAAGCTCGATGATGTATTTGAGTCTTATATTTAGCGGTTTGGCAGACTGGTGGATCCTAGGGTTTACCCCTGCTATGAGCTCTATTATCGGAGCTGCTTTAGTGATGATTGGCGGAGTGTGGGTCCTTTTGCTTGCACCATCTCGGTAATAGCTTTTACAAGGGGGGCTATCCCTTGTTTTGTCTCTGCAGAGAGGAAAAAAAGGGTGGCGGGATCATAAGGATAAGCTTTTATAAATCGTTGATAATTAAAGTGGGCACCATTGAGGTCTGCTTTATTTAGGGCTATAAAAAATGGTTTTTGTAGTAGCTCAAGGCTATAGGCATGAAGCTCTTTTCGAAGTAAGATAAAATCTTCGATCGGGTCCCTCCCTTCCGAGCCGGCAATATCGATGACAAAGAGGAGGGCCCTTGTCCTTTCTACATGTTTTAAAAAAGAAAGGCCGAGACCACGGTTATTGTGGGCCCCTTGGATGATTCCGGGGATGTCAGCGATGAGGATATTCTCTCCCATGATTCCAAGGTTGGGGCGGAGGGTGGTAAAAGGATAGGGGGCAATTTTTACAGGGGCTCTTGTGAGCTTGGAGATAAGGGTAGATTTGCCGGCATTAGGCATTCCTACCAGCCCGATATCTGCAATTAGTTTCAGTTCAAAGATGACCTCTTTACTCTCTCCTACAGTCCCTTCGGTCCACTTGTGGGGAGCTTGGTGAGTAGAGGAACGGAAAAAGGCATTGCCCTTGCCTCCACGACCTCCACGGCAGATGGTAAATTTTTGGGTCTCATCTATCAAATCGAAGAGGATTTCATCCGTATTAGCCTTTTTGACCAATGTTCCAAGGGGAAGGGAGAGGAGGAGATCTTCCCCTTTTTTCCCTTGCCGTTTATTGGGGCCACCTTGTCCCCCATTTTGGGCTTTGATGTGGCGGAGGTTGCGATAGTGTTCCAAGCTGTAATGTTGTGAGGAGGCTTTAAGGAGGATAGAGCCTCCGGCACTGCCATTACCTCCGGCCGGGCCCCCTTTCGGGACAAATTTTTCCCTTCTCCACGCGACGATCCCGTTGCCACCCTTTCCTGCTGTCAAGGTGAGGACGGCGGTGTCGATAAACATTATTCAAGATCTTTCGGGGTAATCGAAACGTAGGTTTTGGCTCTTTTGTCGAAATGGACGATTCCATCCATAAGGGCAAATAGGGTGTAGTCTTTGCCGACGCCGACATTTTTAGCCGGATGCCATTTGGTCCCATTTTGACGGATGAGGATGCTCCCTCTTGTGACAAATTGCCCCTCGTTAGCTTTTACTCCGAGGCGCTGGGCATTGGAATCCCTTCCGTTTTTTGTCGATCCTTGACCTTTCTTATGGGCCATGGCTTACTCCTTAATTTCAGTAATTTTTACTCGGGCATATCGTTGGCGGTGTCCCACTTTACGGTGATAGTTGCGCCTTTTTTTATATTTGTAAGCGATGACTTTGGGCCCTTTGATCTCACTGACCAGTTCCCCTAAAACCATACACTCTTTTACATAGGGAAGACCAATTTTTGTCTCGGTCCCATTGTTATAGACAAGGACATTTTTGAAGGTTACCTGGGAGCCTTCTTGGGGCTGAAGTAGTTCGATATCGAGGATATCTCCTTTACAAGCCCGGTATTGCTTGCCGCCGGTTTCAATAATTGCATACATAATTTTCTCCAAGAGAGTGATAAGATAATAAGGGTTTTCCTAAGTGAAAGTCAATTTCTTTTTAAGAAAGAGGATTATCATGTAAGTCATGGCACAGACAAGGGCAATCGTCGCTCCCATCGGCCAGTTCGCCAGATAGGATAAGGCAATGCCACCTATATTCATAAAGGTTGCTAAAAAAATGCTTACAAAAATCATCGAGGAGAGCCTACGGGTAAAAAGGGAGGCTACCATAGGGGGGAGGGTGAGGAGGGCTAAAACCAGGATAATCCCGATGATCTCAATAAGGAGGACGGTGGAAAGGGCTACAAGAGAGAGGAGGAAGAGATAGATTTTACCCACATCTACCCCTTGCAAAAGGGCCTGTTCTTCGTCAAAACAGACGATTAAAAATTGGGTATAGTATTTAGCGACAAAGAAAAATATCAATATATTGAGACAAGCTAAAAGATATAGGTCTCTTGTGGTAATCCAGAGGATATTGCCGAACAAGAAGTTCATTAGCTCGACGTTATATCCCGGAGTGAGGGAGACGAAGATGACCCCTATAGCCATCCCGGTAGACCAGACGGCAGCGATAACCGCATCTTTTCTCTGCCGAAAATACAGCTGGATCCAGCCGATCAAAACGGCAGACAAGATGGCGGCTAAAAAGGCCCCATATATTGGCTCCAACCAAATCAAATTAAATTTTCTTTTTAAAAAAAGGAAAAGACCCATTCCACCCAGTACTGAATGGGCGATGCTTCCGCTGATGAAGACGATCCTTTTGACTACTACATAAGAGCCGATGATGCCGCTAGCTATTGAGGCGAGTAGGGCGGCGATAACTGCGTTGATGAAAAAGGGATTCATGGATTTTCTCTTGATAATAATGGGGGATGATAGAGGCCAAGGGCATAATGTTCGCAGACTTCTTTTGTCCCTATCGGGGAGACCTCCCTTTCTACGCAGAGGAGCCTATCTACTTTTTCTATGGCGGTACTGAGGTCGTGGGTAACCATTAGAATAGTCTTTTTCCCTCGTATTTCTTCGATAAGTCCAAAGATTTTTTCTTTCGTTTGTGGATCGATGCTGGCAATCGGCTCGTCGAGGAATAGTAGTGGAGGATTACAGAGAAGGGCTCTTGCGATAAGGGTCCTTTGCACAAGGCCGCCTGAGAGGGAGCCGAAAGGCTCATCTTTGTAAGGGATAAGGGAGAGTTTTTCCATGAGGATAAGGGCTTCTTTTTTTACCGAAAGGGGATAACTGCCGAACCAGCTTGCAAAGACGAGGCCGGTAAGGACGATATCCATCACGGTGATGGGAAAGCTCTTGTCTAGTCGGTTGGTTTGGGGAACATAGCCGATCTTTTTTCTTGCTTTTTTTGGATCCAAGCCTAAGAGGGTAATATTCCCCTTTAGGGGGGTTAAAAATCCCATAAGAAGTTTGAGTAAAGTAGTTTTACCTCCACCATTAGGGCCGATGATTCCTATAAATTCCCCTTCTTGTATTTGAAAATTTACCTTTTGTAAAATGGGGAGTTTGTCGTAGGCAAAATCTACTTCTTCGATCAAAATAGCGTTCATGAGGCAATCGCCTTTGCTAGTTGAAGAAGCATCTCTTCATATTTTGGAGAAAGAGGGTCGATCATCACGGCGGGGATACGAAATCGTTTAGCTATAAGCTCTGCCCCTTTATTATTGAATTGGGGAAGGAGGAGGGCAACCGCAATTTTTTCCCCCTCAATTTTTTTATAGAGGCGGTTCCATTCTTTAGGTAACGGATCTTTTCCTTCAAATTCTATCGCAAGCTGTAAACAGTTAAATTCGTTACAAAAATAGCCAAAGGCAGGATGGCTGGCTAAGACTATCCTCTGTTCGTTCGGTGGTAAAATTTCTTGGATTTTTTCTTGTAATCTCTTTAATTTTTGAATTAGAACCGCGGTATTTTTTTTAAATGTCTCTCGATGTTCGGGAAACTTTTTTTCTAAAAGCACTTCCATAGCCTTTACTTCTTGTATGGCAAGTTTGGGGCTGAGCCAGACATGGGGGTCCAATTCATCAAGGGGGCAGTGGTTTTTTTCACAATGTAAAAATTGGGTATCTTCGTTAAAGGGAATTAGAGGAACTGTTTTTCGCATATCGAGCAGGGAAATTCCAGGGTTATTTTGCTCTAATACTGTGGCAATTTTTTTCTCAAAGAGATCGCCACTTTGAAACCAAACAGCGACTTCTTGAAGTCCTTTCATAGCCTGTGGCAACGGTTCATAGGTATGGGCATTGACTCCCGGAGGGATAAGGGTGATAACCTCAAAAGAATCTTTGACAATTTCTTTAGCGAAATACTGATAAGGGGGGATGCTGGCCACAATGATGGGCTTATTTTTCGTTTGATTGTCCTTACATCCGGCCAATAGAAATAATAGGAGAAATAGAAATGGCAAGAGATTTTCCAAATTAAGTCCTTGATTATAAAGAAAATCTCTTTAAAATATATCTTTTTTAGATTTGCATGCCCCCTTTTAGGGGCTGTTTCGATCTACGCTTTGTAGTTAAAATTTGAAACTTGCAAAGCCGGTTTGATTTTTTTGAAAGTGACATATTCTGCTAAGGTATAGGCACCTTTAAAAAGATCAAATCCGGGGAAGCAAGGGTAAAATTTTAACCAAACGAGAGATCGAAACTGCCCCTTTTAGGGAGGAGTGTCCGAGTGGCTTAAGGAGCACGCTTGGAAAGCGTGTATACGTCTCAAAACGTATCATGAGTTCGAATCTCATCTCCTCCGAAAGTTTTAGTTTTGCAGGTTATTTCTTCCTGCGGATAATATGGTATTATGGATAAATGTAGCTAAAGAAGTTCCTATGCTGCGAGCTATCGCCCCCCTCCATAGACCTTTGAGACCTTGGGTTCGGACGATTTCTCGAATTATAGTGGCATAAGAGTTTTTACCTAAAGTAGAATATTGAAAAGCAGTTTCCACCCTTTGAAGGGGATACAAAAAGAGTGTTATTAAAAGTGCTTGAGGATACGTTTTAAGGGCTATGCCTAAAGGAGTATTGGGATCGATACTAGAACAATGATGCAAAATTTTATTGCATAAAGCTTCGCTTTCCGTAAAGGCGACCCATGTTAGCGGTTTTCTAAGGGAGTCGGCAGCTGCGCCAGCATAAAAATAACGGATAGTATGTGAGGCGACCTTTTGTCCTGATTGCTTGAGCGTTCGGATCCTTTCCAAGGGGAGCATAGCCACCTCCCAACAGGCTAGCGAGAAGCTTACTAAAAGCCTGGGCGCGTGTTGTCCTTCTATCCGCCTTTCCAAATAAGGCTGCAGGTAATAGAGGATGGGTATTTTACCTACATAACGGCCGGCTTCTTTAGCATAATCTGTAGCTAAACCTATCGTAAAATTACGCAGTGTACGCTGATGACTTAGAGTATTTCCATTATAAATGGTTTTTATTGCGGCAAGCATAGGTAGATTATAACGGCAGCAGGTGACTGAGACCATATGACAGGCGTTAATTACAGGTGTCGGAAATAGGCCTGCGAATAGATAATACTTCCAAAAAGAGGTGTTTTGTACCATTTTTGGTAAGCATTGTACTTGTTCAAGTATTTTGAAAAAGCTTAATTACACAAGATCTGAGGCGCTAGCTGTAAAAAAGGGGTATAAAACATTGTAAGATCTAATTGTTGTAATGAGGCAGCCAGTTGAGGAGGAGCATTCAATCCTAATTGGTTTTGTGCCAATTGTAGCAAACACTTTCTCAAGCGTCTTTTTAACTCGTTGGTAGGTGGTTGCCTTTTTTGAGTAGCTGCAGAGAGGGCTACTGCTACCATTTTTTTTACGAGGTCTTTTTGTTTAGCGACCTCTTTATTGATGAAGTAAGCAATACAGGGCCTGATCAAAAATCCAAAGAGCCATACGAGCCAGTCTACTACTTTCTGTGCAAATGCTTTCGAGATAGGTTTTTGATTCACAACACTTAAAATAGTCTGCATATTGTCACCCATATTCTCAATAGCTTCCGTAGCGGCACCTCCTGATAGGAAGTTTTCTAAACAAGAGACTAAAATATTAGAAAAGCGCGTTTCATCGGTAAGGTAGGCAATTAACCCTTTTACCTGACCTTGAAGAGGGCTTGGAATTTGTTTGAGATAGATATCAAGCTCTTTCATTACTATTTGCAAGAGATCTTTATAGCTTTGGGTCGTTACTAAAGGAGCTGTTGTTTCCGGATTTCCTTGTAAAATGCCATATATCAATTGCAAGGTAGCCGGGAGCAGCTCTCTTAGGATAGTCTCTGAATGGCTGAAAACGGTAGAGGGTTCTTCAACAGCAGCAGGGGGATCCGGTAAGAGGTGCACTCCATCATCGCCGGGAAAGGCGGGGGCTGCTTCATCGGGCTCTTCTCTTTGTGTTTTCGGCAACTTTAAGATAGTTCTTGCAATTGCGGTAACGACTTCTTTTTGTTCTTGAATAACTTTTCCTGTAACTTCCCCAATTTCATTTTGTATCTCTCTATTTTCTCTCTTTATCGTTTGATGTTGCAAAAAGAAGGTTATAATATTTCCAAGAAGAAAGGGAACCTCTTTCAATACAGCCTCTACACCTCTATTAATTCCGTGATCATAAGTTAGGCGGATATATTTTTTTATTTCGTTTTGATTGACCTCTTGCTCCCAAAAATTCTGACACTCCTCTTCTGCTATCTTGGTTTTTTCCGATAGAAGTTTGGTTAATAATTGGCCTAAGGGATTCCAAGCTGCGGCAAAAGCTTCGTCAAAATCTTGTTTTTGCGAAAATATAGTAAAGAAATTAATTAAGCTGATTTGTAAAAATTCTTTTTTACCATCCCCGTCTTGCAAATCAAAAACATCACTCCAAAACTCTTCTAATGAGATAATTGTACGCTGATACACTCTATTTTGAATAGATTGAGGTAAAAGGGAAAACACACGAGTGCAAGAAGAAAAAGGGATATTCGGGATAATTTGATTCAACGCACTTTGCGCAGCGTCTGATACGCTACCGGCAACACTTGCGAACCCCCTTTGTGCAGCTTCTGATACGTTTTGAGCAAATCTTGCTGTGCTTGCTCCTAGATTGTAAAAACTTCCAAATATATTAAAAATTGATGTAGTCATATTTTGTTGCTATAAAAAATTCGTTCGTTGTTATTTTACAAAAATTCTTAATTTTTTTTCATTAGAAATTTTATTCTTTATAACAAAGATTGTTTTTTTTGTAATAAAACATTTATTAAAAAATATTTTTTTGTTAGAAAAATCTTTTTAAGATTGTTCATCATGAATATAGCTGTTTCAATTTAATAATTTTTTTTATATAGCATTTCGTTAATTTTTATATTTTTTTTGATAAAAATATATTAGACAATTTGTAAGATTGATTTTTTGCAAAACCCCATTTGAGTCAAATTTTTTTTGCTTTGCTAGATTCGGTTTTTCAAAAAATGCTTATGCTTCAATTGGGACTGTTTCGATCTTTATCTTTGCCAAAATTTTTTGAGCAAAGCTAAAGAACAGTCCCAATATATCATTTATTAAAAATTCAAATTGTTTTTGCAACCTGCAAATTTTGTTTTTAAGGGACTGTTGAAATCTTTAGCTTTGCCGTTAAAATTTGAGCCTTGCAAAGTTAGTTTGATTTTTTTGAAAGTTACATATCCTGCTAAGGTATAGGCACTTTTAAAAAGATCAAATCCGAGGAAGCAAGGGTAAAATTTTAACCAAATGGGAGATTTCAACAGTCCCTTTAAAACGGGATATGCGAGCGGTTTTAATTTTTGATAATAAATTTTAAGATAGGGTTTCGACTTCCCATTTGGATTAAAATTTTATCTTTGCTGCTTCAGAACAACTTCTTAAACGCCTGTGCTTTAATAAGATATGTCGCTTACGAAAAAAATCGAACTAATTTTTCAGGTCTCACATTTTTTGAGAAAAAAGAAGATCGAAACAGTCCCATCATAAAATTTAGGTTTCAAAGCGGGGTATGCGAGCGATCTCATCTTGCTTGCATTGGGTCAATTTCTCTATAATAACTAGACCTTTTTTTATCTTTTCAAAAAATCTTTAAAAGATTAAAAAACTTGTAATTTTCAATGGAGACAAAAAGTGAGGTGTCCCTTTTGCCATTATGAGGAATCAAAGGTTACCGATTCCAGGAGTGTCGCTGAAATCCATGCGACCAGACGACGGAGGGAGTGCTTGCAATGTCTAAAACGGTTTACTACTTTTGAAACGGTAGATCTTACGATTCAGGTGCAGAAACGAGATGGGACCTATCAAGATTTTGATCAGCAGAAATTGATCAACGGACTAGATGCCGCTTGCAGACATACGAAAGTCAGCCACGATCAGGTAAGGCTCTTAGCCGATCAGATTACTAGGGAGTTGCTCGAAAAGCAGGTGAGAGAGATACCCACCAAAGAAATTGGCGATATGGCTATGGAGCACTTGCAGAAAATGGATGTGATAGCTTACATAAGATTTGCTTGTGTCTATAGACGATTTAAAGAGATTAATGAACTTGTGGAAGCGATAAATAAATTAAATGAGGATACCAAAGATGTCATTCAAGAAAAGTGAATTCGATAGAGACGGGGTGTGAAAAAATCAAAGCTGTTTTTTTATCTTTTTCTCCTTGTCTTTGCCGATTTCTTAATTTCTAAAGCTGCTATCCGATGCATTCCAAAGATGTCGTGGTTTCATACCCTCTATCCCTACGGCGGAATAGGGGTGTTTCGTGATTTTTATGGCATCAGTTTTTCTTTGAATCGTGTAGAAAACACAGGAGCTGCCTGGGGGCTTTTTTCCCATTTTTCCGGCTACCTATTTTTCTTAAGATGTGCCATTGCATTGACCCTTCTTGTCTACCTCCTTTTTTTTAATAAGATATCTGCAAGAGTTTTCCCTTTACTTTTGATCCTTGCAGGAGCTACAGGCAATATCGTCGACTTTCTTTTATATGGTTATGTCGTCGACTTATTTCACTTTAATTTCTGGGGTTACACCTTTCCGGTATTCAACGTAGCTGACATGTGTATCTTTTTAGGAGTATTGGCCATATTTTTCGTAAATAAAGGATGGAAGCTTGGAAAATCCTAAACCGTTTCTCGCCTCTAAATGGCTCCACTTGCAAGTGCTATGTGATAGCAACGAGCTAAAGGCGCTATTTTCTCTATTATCCCCATGTTCTTTTTTTTTGTTAGGGATTCCAATAACCGATGTCTCAATAGCTCCGGAACGATTTTTGCAAAGATATCAAGAGGGGATCGAGATGCTACGGCAAGGGAGTTGTCCCGAAAGAGGTTTTTTTAAAAACATCCTCCCGATAGCTCTTACTCATGAGGAAAACCGTATTTTTTTGCAGGAGTTAGGAGACGGAAGATACCTTGCCAAAGTGCAAAAACCTGTTTTACAAGTCCAGGTTCATTATTTTCGGTACTCCCCGGTTGACGGCTCTTTTCGAAGTATGGCCCTAGGAGAAGATAGCCTTTTTTGGGGACTACAATTTTCTTTTCCTCAAATCTATCAAGATCCTAAAACTCACTTGATCCAAAAAGAAAATATTACCCCATTTATCCTAGTGAGAAAATGGGCCAAAGACTATTCGATAGCCACCCCATTTGTGGTAGACAATAAGAGGATAAATGTCCCTTTTCGTCTAGGCAAAGGGTGTTTTTCCTGGATCGAAAAACACCCGCAACTGCAACGTCAAGGACTTAGCGTCTATGTCGGTGGATAAGAAAATTGGACAACTTTTACAAAAGAAAAAAAAACGACTTGCTTTAGCTGAATCATGTACCGGCGGAGCTATTGCGGCACGCCTTACAGGCATAGCCGGAGCATCCGGGTATTTTTTGGGGGCTATTGTCTCTTATTCTGACGAGTTAAAACAAACCCTCCTTGGCGTATCGGAAACAACTCTAAAAAAACATGGGGCAGTAAGTAGTGAAGTGGTGTTAGAGATGCTTTTGGGACTTTTCGCTAAAACTCCTTGTGATTATGGTTTAGCTATTTCAGGAATTGCCGGCCCCACGGGAGGGACGAAAACAGCCCCTATAGGCACCCTTTGGATTGCCTATGGAGATCGGAGTGAGGTGAGGATAGAGTGTGTGATGTCAAAAGAAAAGACAAGGGGCAAGATCATTGAGTATGCCGTAGAAACCTCTTTATCCCTTCTCATGGGATGTTTATGAATCAATATAAATTATTAGATAGCGGCAAAGGGCAAAAGCTTGAGGTGTTTGGCGAATTTAGGATTGTCAGGCCTTCTTCTGTTGCCATCTGGGAAAGGGAGTTGCCGGCAGAAGAGTGGGAAAAGGCAGACGCCCTTTTTTCCAGAGAAGATGGAAAAAAATGGTCGAAGAAAAAACCGTTGCCGCAAAGCTGGCAAATAGAGGTTGACGGGATTTATTTTCATACTTTTTTTTCTGATTTTGGCCATATGGGGATATTTCCCGAACATCAGTTTATTTGGGAGTTGGTTCGAAAAAAAACCTTTCCTTCTTGCAAGTTTTTAAACCTTTTTGCCTATTCCGGAGGGGCAAGCCTTGTCGCAGCAAAATGCGGCGCTACTGTCTGCCATGTCGATGCTTCTAAACCTATGGTAGAAATAGCTAAGAAAAATAGCCTCTTAAATCAGGCAAGCAACATCCGATGGATCGTAGAGGATGCTGTGAAATTTATTAAACGAGAAAAAAAAAGGGGGAGTATTTACGATGGAATTTTATTAGATCCCCCCACGTTTGGAAGGGGGCCTAAAAAAGAGGTGTTTACAATTGAAGATAAAATCGTCTCTTTACTACAAGGGTGTAAGGAGATCCTTTCCCCGAACCGATCTTTTTTGATTCTTACCTCCCATACTACCTCTTTTACTCCGCAAGTACTTAAGAACCTTTTAATTCAAACTTTTGGTGGAGAGGTGGCCTCAGCAGAGCTTCTCCTCCCTTCACAAGAGAGCCTTCCTTTACCATCAGGAACTTATGCGATTTATGAAAATTAGTAGCTTACAAAATTCAAAAGTGAAAATGGCAAAAAAGTTGATGGATCGAAAAGATCGAGATACCTCCCGCCTGTTTTTAATCGAAGGTTATCGGGAGCTTACACGGGCATTAGAGGGGAAAAGAAAGATAGACACCCTTTTTTATTGCCCTTCTTTATTTTTGGGGTCCAATGAGAAAAAGCTTTTGCAAACATGTCCGGGGGAGCATCTAGAGTGTTCTGAAGAGGTCTTTCGAAAACTCTCTTATCGGGATCGTCCCGATGGACTTATTGCCATTGCTCATCAAGTGCATCTCAATCTGGAGGCTATTTGCCTTCCGAAAATCCCCCTTGTAATGATTGTAGAGGGTATCGAAAAGCCGGGCAATTTGGGGACGATGGTGCGTACGGCAGATGCCGCAGGAGTCGATGTGGTTATCGTAGCCGATCCGGTAACGGATATCCATAATCCTAATGTGGTACGCTCCAGCGTTGGCTGCTTATTTACGGTGCCTGTGCTCCAGGCCAATTATTCCGAGACGCTTTCTTTCGTCCGCAAGTGGAAGCTGCAGCTTGTAGCAAGTAAGCCTACCGCAACACTTAACTACTTTTCTGCCCCGCTACAAGGGCCTATTGCCCTTTTGATGGGCTGCGAGCAGTACGGTCTTTCCGATAAATGGTTAGAAGAGGCCGAAATTGAGGTGAAGATTCCGATGTTTGGGAAAGGAGACTCGCTCAATGTCGCTCAAGCAGCGGCCCTCCTCCTTTATGAAATTATCCGGCAGAAGAAATATGGTTAAAATAATTTTTGAAGACAACCATCTGTTAGTTGTTATAAAGCCGGCAGGCGTTCCTACGCAACCTGATTTTCAAAAAGAGATGCAACAATATCTGAAAAAAAAATATCACAAAAAAGGCAATGTCTTTCTCTACCCCATCCACCGTCTCGATAAGCCGGTTAGCGGACTCGTCCTTTTCGCTAAGACAAGTAAAGCGTTACGTAGACTACATGAGGCGCAAAGAAGACGAGAGATCGTCAAAATCTATAGAGCCGAAGTGGAAGGGATTTTGCAGCAAGAAGAGGGGACCCTCGAGCATTATTTGACCCATGAAAGTTTTTATGCAAAAGTAGCGAAGGAAGGAAAGCTCTCTCGCCTTTTTTACCGAGTACTTCAGAGAAAAAAGGACGCTACCCTTATCGAGATTATCCTTTTGACGGGGAGGTATCATCAGATTCGGGCACAATTTTCAGCTATTGGCCATCCCATTGTTGGGGATACAAAGTATGGAAGTAAAAGAGGAAATAGCCTTTGCCTATCTCATGTAAAGATGGAGTGTATCCATCCGGTAACAAAAAGAAAATTATGTTTTGAAAATTTGGTTTTTGGGACTGTTTCCTCCTCCCATTTGGATGAAAATTGTATCTAGCTATCTAATTTTAAGAATAAAAATTTTTTTAAAAAAATTACGGGAAAAATAGTGTTTGTAAATAATGATGTAGCTTGGTAAATCTCCTCGCAGGAAAAAATATGTCAGTTCCTAGAATAGATATTTTCGATTTCCTTACCTCCCTTGCTTCCTCTAGCGAGGTAGATAATATAAATTTAGGTGTTCTACCCGTAGTTTCGCAGGTATTAGACAGTTCAGCTAAGCGGATATTTTCCCGGGTGCAAGATTATCTTATTCCTCGACTGAAATATGCAGTCGCAAGTCTCAATGAACCCCGGCTTGCCGGTCGATGCGGCACAATAAATAGTATTTTAGGTAACTATACCCCTTTTGAACAGATAGTTGCATTGGATCAATGGGTCAAGCAACACCCAAACATTTCAAAAATCCATACGTGGAGATTTGGTGTCCTTGGCAATTTGGAGGTAGAAGGGGAGATCCCTCCTTGGCTAAGGAGGAATCAACATCCTGACTCGGATCAAATCGTCCCTATCCGTTTGTCTCCGCGATCATCTAATCTTACTCTTATGAATGTATTTGTAGGAACATCTAGAGGAATATCTAAGGGCCCTTCTTATCAGCGAGGAGATTGGATAAGGCTAGACCCACGTACTTCACCTCCTCAAAACGCCCTTATTAATCCTCTCAATGCTTTAGAAATGGTGAGAAATCCGGAAGCGGCTCTTCTACTAAAAGCCAATGCATTTGATACAGGGCTAGTCTCTCATGATTTTCGCTATAGAGTATTTGAGGATAATACGACGACCTTTTCCAGACTTGCTTCTGTAGAACTTCCACAGCAAAAAAGCTTAGCTACTCGATTGGTAAAAGCACAAGCCGCCGGATCTAATTTGTTCTATTTAATTTCTCACAAAAAACATCGCAACCTACTTTCTCCTTGCCTGTATGAAGATTATTTTTCAGAAGGATATCGCGATGATGAACTTCCCTACGTCTCTCCTTTACAGATAGTGAAAGCTCTAAAAGAAGTGGTTCGAGGCAATACCCATCTTTTAGATAGTACAATGAAAAAATTGCTAGCTGCTCAGCTTAGAATCTCTTTGATTCCAGAGGTGAAGACACTCACAGGCAATTATTTATTTGAAACAACGTATCGATCTTAATAGGGACTATTTCGATTTTCGCATGGTTCTTAAAATTTGAACTTTGCTTCCCCGAGTTTGATCTTTGTAAAAGCGCCTATATCTTAGCAGGATATGTCATTTTCAAAAAAATCAAACCGGCTTTGCAAGACTCAAATTTTAACAAAAAAGCTAAAGATTGCCACAGTCCCACCACATGGGAGATCGCAACAATTCCACATTTTACAACGCTATAATCCCTGTCCCTGACCAGTGGCCAAATGAGGTGAGGTCGAGCTTTGGCAAAGAGATATCTCGCCATGCTTTTAGCATGGTCCACACCCGGATATCATCGAGTATAATATAACAAGGTTTTGTAAAAGATAATCCGGTAAATAATGATAGAAGCTTGGTCTCCAGTTTACCGTCATGGGTGGCATCGATGAAGACGAGCTCGGCTTTTTGTAAAAGTTTTTGATGTTGAAAAAAAGTGGCTTCTTCGGAAAGGTCTGCGACAATTTGCTCTACCTTGTCCTCTTCTGTAAGGGCCGTGTCAGGATAGCTAGCCCAAGGTCTAATATCAAAAGTAGTTAGCTTTCCTTTTAGAAAGATTTGTAACGCCAGCATGGATAGGCCGGTTGAGGTCCCGATTTCTATAACTTGCTCCGGTTGTAGGACTTTAATAAAAGCGGCTAAGAGTTTGTAGTGTTCTCCTGGCCAGATATTGGGATAATAGGGGGGTGTTTTCATCCGCTTGGAGATAAAAGAGAGGTCGATATACCTACTTTCCGAGATAGCCTGAAGGGATAGGTCGATAAGTTGGGAGGTGGGAGGGGTATCGTCATGTAAGGAGAGGATCATCGAGTATTCCCCATGAGCTACTCTCACGGGAGGGGGTAGTAGCTTTTTCCCTTCCGATTTTTTAAAGATATTCCGCAATTTGCACAGCATTGAGTGCGGCTCCTTTTAATAATTGATCTCCCACTACCCACATCTCTAATGTATTTGCATGGGAAGCGTCACATCTCAGCCTTCCACAAAAGACCTCTTCTTTTTCTGAGGCAAAAAGTGGGGTGGCAAAACGGTTGTTAACCCGATCTTCATACACCGTAATTCCCGGAGACTGATGGAGAATTTCATAGACTTTGTCTAAAGTAAACGGGAGATGAAATTCCACGTTGATAGCCAGGCTATGGGCCCTTATCACCGGCACCCGAACACAAGTGGCAGAAAGGGCAAAGGTTGCTCTCATGATTTTTTGCGCCTCTTCTTTCATCTTCACCTCTTCTTCCACATAACCGTTGGGAGTTAAGGCTGAATCGTGAGGAAAAAGATCTAAGGTAGATTCTTTGGCATCTTGCAAAAGTTTTTGCAATTGCTTTTTCCCTCCACCGCTGGCAGCTTGATAAGTGGCGACGACAATCCTTTTTATTTGAAAAGCAGTATGCAGAGGGAATAGGGGAAGGGCTAAAAGGGAAGTAGTGCAATTCGGACTTGCGATGATTCCTCGATGTTTTGCGATTTCATGGCCATTGATCTCCGGGATCACTAAAGGGACTAAAGGATCCATACGAAAGGCAGAGCTTTTATCGATCACCACACAGCCGGCTTCTTTGGCTGCCGGATAATATTTTTTTGAAGAGGTGCCGTCTGTTGCAAAAAAGGCGATATCTATATTCGAAAAATCTACAGGTTGTATATTCATGAGACGTTTGTGAAAGAGGAGTGGTTTTCCAATAGAGTCTTGAGAGGCAAACAGCCTAAGTTCTGAGACGGGGAAATTTCTCCTTTCGAGCACTTTTATGAGCTGTAATCCCACTAGCCCTGTAGCCCCTAAGATGGCAATTTTCTTGTCTCTTTTAAAAGGAAGATTCATACTCTCATGCCATGAAAAAAGAAATTCTCTTAAGTATTGATGATGCTATCAAGGCAGCTGAAAAACTAAAAGAGGAAAAAGCCGTTCAATTTATTCACGACTCTGCAAAGCTGATTGCCGCCGTCTTTGCGAAAGGAGGGAAAATACTTATCGCAGGAAATGGGGGAAGCCTTTGTGATGCGATGCATTTTGCCGAAGAACTATCCGGACAGTTTCGGAAAAAACGGATGGCGCTGCCTGCCATTGCTTTAGCAGATGCAGGATTTCTCACCTGTACGGCGAATGATTTTGGCTACGAAGAGGTATTTGCAAGGGGGGTGGAGGCTTATGGGAAAAAAGGCGATGTATTTATCGCTCTCACTACTAGCGGTAATTCGCTCAATCTTTTACAAGCTTTTTATAAAGCTAAAGAGCGACATTTACGAACGATTGCTTTTTTAGGAAAAGATGGGGGCAAGATGAAAGGTATGGCCGATTTGGAGTGGGTGGTGGATGGTTTTTCTACCTCCGATAGGATCCAAGAGGCCCATATGGCAGCCATCCATATCCTTATCGAAATGGTCGAAAAGGAGCTATTTCCATGCTCAACTCTCCACTCGTTCGTTTGTTGAGCTTTCTCTATCGGATGGGCGCGATCTTACGATTTAAGCCGCCATCTATCAAGGTGGATGCCGTAGTAGTAAGTATTGGAAACATTGCGATAGGAGGGACGGGAAAAACCCCTACTTTAATCTTCCTTGCTAAGGAATTACTCGCAAAAGAAATACCTATTGCTGTCCTTTCTAGAGGATATCTTTCTCAACAAGAACACAAGCAACCGATCCGGGTAGCACCTCACCATAGCTGGAAAGAGGTAGGCGATGAGCCCTATCTAATCTATCGGAGGCTTAAGTGTCCCGTCTACGTCGGGAAAAATCGAGTGGTTAGCGCTACCATGGCGGTGGCGGCCGGGGCGAAGGTCTTGCTACTCGATGACGGTTTTCAATATCAAAGGCTTTATCGAGATATCGATATCGTTACCCTTTGTGCCGATCGGCCATATGCCTATTTTCGAGAACGCCTCGGAGCGTTGAAACGTGCTGACTTGGTAGTGGTAAAATCAGAGGGTAGAGGAGGACGAAAAGAGGTAGGGGATGTGTGGATGAGGGTTAAGGTAGCGAGAGCGGAGGATTTGCGAGGGGTCAAAGTAGGGGCCTTTTGCGGCATTGGCAATCCGAAAAGTTTTTTTCGAACACTGCAGGAGCTAGGAACTGTTGTGGTAGATAGCTATGTAGTAAGGGATCATAAAGAGTTTCCCCAACTTGCAAGGTTTGCGAAAAGATGTTTAGAAAAGGGGGCTTCTTATTTGGTTTGTACTGAAAAAGATGGGGTAAGGATATCTTCGGAAGATCTTTTCATTCGCCGCCTTTCGATGGATTTTGAGATCGAATATGGAAAGGAAAAATGGGAAAAGCTCATTGAAAATATTATAGATATCGTTCAAAATGGCTACCGATGTCTAAAGAGATCGAAATCACCCTTCCCAAATTAGGCGAAAGTATCGTAGAAGCTACAGTGGTTCGGTGGTTTAAAAAAGAGGGAGACTCTGTCGCCTTGGATGAGCCCCTTTTAGAGGTCTATACCGATAAGTTAAATAGCGAGATACCCTCCCCGGCGACCGGTACTTTAAAAAAAATAGTCGCTAACGTCGATCAGACGGTGCAAGTAGGAGACTTATTAGCCATTCTCTTCGTTAGCTGATAGACTTCTTCAAGTCATTGCATTTGTTTTATAAATTATTTCTCGAAGGGTTGTAAAATTAGAGAATTTAGAATAAACTCTCTATAAGTTATGCCAGCAGAATTATTACAAAATACTGAGTATAAATACGGCTTTGTTACTCCTATAATTTCGGAGACCTTTCCAAAGGGGATTAATGAACAGGTTATACGCGCAATATCGGCTAAGAAAAAAGAGCCGAAGTTTCTCCTCGATTTTCGCCTGAGGGCGTTTTCTAAATGGCAGGAGATGAAGGAACCCGGCTGGGCTAATATCTCCTATCCTTCGATCAATTATCAAAATATTTCCTACTACTCTGAGCCGAAGAGTAAGCCCAAGCTAAGTAGTTTGGATGAGGTGGATCCGGAGTTACTTAAAACTTTTGATAGGCTAGGGGTTCCTATCGATGAGCAAAAGAGGCTGACCAATGTGGCGGTCGATGTAGTTTTTGATTCGGTATCTCTTGGAACGACCTTTCAAAAAAAACTGCAGGAAGCGGGGGTGGTTCTCTGTTCGATATCTGAGGCAATCCATAAATATCCGGAGCTAATAGAAAAATATTTAGGTTCGGTAGTCCCTATCGGGGATAATTTCTTTGCGGCGCTGAATGCATCTGTATTTTCCGATGGCTCCTTTGTCTATATCCCCAAAGGGGTGAAAAGCCCTATGGAGCTTTCGACCTACTTTCGGATTAATGAGAAAGAAACGGGTCAATTTGAACGGACTTTGATTATTGCCGAAGAGGGTGCTTACGTAAGCTATCTCGAAGGGTGCACTGCTCCTGCCTATGATACTAACCAGCTTCATGCCGCAGTAGTGGAGCTGGTAGCTTTAGACCATGCCGAAATCAAGTACTCTACAGTACAAAACTGGTATGCAGGCGATCCAAAAACCGGAAAAGGGGGTATTTATAATTTTGTGACAAAGCGAGGACTTTGTGCAGGAAAGCACTCTAAGATTTCATGGACGCAGGTAGAGGCAGGTGCAGCTATTACTTGGAAATATCCTAGCTGTATTTTGAGAGGAGATCATTCGATAGGAGAGTTTTATTCGGTAGCCCTCACTAATGGGTTTATGCAGGCAGACACAGGGACAAAAATGATCCATATTGGACAGCACACTAAGTCTACTATCATTTCGAAAGGGATCTCTGCTGATAAGTCTGATAATAGCTACCGAGGCCTTGTGAAAATACTGAAAAAAGCAAAAAATGCCCGCAATTATACTCAGTGTGATTCGATGCTAATCGGCAACCGGTGTTCTGCCAATACGTTTCCTACTATCGAAGTGAGAAATAGTAGCTCCTCAGTAGAACATGAAGCCTCTACTTCAAAGATGAGTGAGGAGCAGCTGTTCTACTTACAAGCAAGAGGGCTTTGTAAGGAAGATGCGATCAATATGGTGGTAAATGGTTTCTGTAAGGAGGTTTTTCGTGAACTTCCTTTAGAATTTGCCGTGGAAGCTCAAAAATTATTAACTCTGAAACTAGAAGGATCTGTAGGGTAATGTTAATTATAAAAAATTTAGAAGCTATAGTAGACGGGAAACGGCTCATTCAAAGACTGAATCTTTCTATCCGGGAAGGAGAGTGTCATGCGATTATGGGGCCAAATGGTGCCGGAAAATCTTCCCTTGCCAGGATTTTAGCGGGCGACCCCAGTTATGAGATAATCGAAGGCGAGATTTGGTTTTGCGGACAAAATCTCCTAGAACTATCTCCTGAAGAAAGGGTCCATCTCGGTGTTTTTATGAGTTTTCAATATCCGTTGGAAATAGCCGGCGTTTCTAACCAAGAGCTACTTTATTCTTCCCATACCGCTATCTATAAAGCGCGAGGAAAAACGCCATTGTCTTCTTTAGAATTTGAAAAACTCCTCTTAGAAAAAATGGAAAAGATGGGGATCAAAAAAGAGTTTAAAGAAAGGGGGGTCAATGTCGGGTTTTCCGGTGGTGAGAAGAAAAAAAATGAGATCTTGCAGATGGCGATACTGGAGCCAAGATTTGCTGTGTTAGATGAGACAGATTCAGGGCTGGATATCGACGCGATGAAGGTCGTAGCAGAGGGGATGAATAATTTTAAAAGTAAAAGTAATGCTCTCCTTCTCATCACCCATTATCAAAGACTTTTAGACTATGTTACCCCTGATTATGTCCATGTAATGATAGACGGGACCCTGGTACAAACAGGTGGGGTAGAACTTGTCCAAAAGCTTGAGACGGAGGGATATGCTAACGTATAATAAGCTGCCTAAGGGAATCGAAATGCTGAGTATACGGGAGGCGAATAATCGCTACGGCAGCTTTTTGCAAAGTAGGCTGACAAAACTTCAAGAGATAGAGCTCTTTTTAAAATCAGAAGGCTGTTTTCTCTATATTCCTTCTAATTTATCGTTACCGGAACCTATTTCTCTTTTAGTGTCTCCGGGAGATGAAAGGATCCATCTCTATGTGGGAGAAGGTTCTAAGGTCAAAATTTGTTTGAATTATGAGTTGGAGCAAGGACAGTCTATCCAGACCGGCGTCGACGTCGCTTTAGAGGCAGGAGCTACCCTTGCATGGGAAGATATCGCCATGGTTCCATTTTTTTCCCATTTTTCTTCCTTTCACGCTTCGATAAAAAGGGGGGCTACCCTTAACGTTTTATCTGTTAGCTCTGGAGGAACTGTCAGCAACTATCAGATCGAGCTTCTTCAGCAAGAGGCCGAGGCTACAGTCAAGGGGCTATCGGTTTTGAAAGAGGAAAGGAGGGATCAGATACAAGTTTTGATGCGGCATTTGGCTGTGGATACAAGATCTAGGCAACACTTTAAAAGTGTCCTTTTAGATGAGAGCAACTACGAATTTGAAGGGAAAATTTGGGTAGATAAGGTAGCCCAAAAGACCGGCGCCTACCAGCTGATGAATGCTCTATTGCTCAGTGAGCGGGCTACAGCTGTCTCTAAACCTAATTTAGAGATTTTTGCAGATGATGTGAAAGCATCCCATGGAGCGACAATCTCGCAATTATCTAAAGAAGATCTTTTGTACCTTCAAACCCGTGGGTTAGCTGAAAAGGAAGCTAAACAACTCTTGGTGAAAGGATTTTGTGAGGGATTTTATGACATTTCTCTCTAAAAAGCTAAAACGAAAGTTTCCTATTTTCTCTAAAAAGATTAATGGACACCCCCTCCTTTATTTAGACTCTGCCGCTACTACGCAAAAACCTAAAAATGTCATCGATACACTCACCAGATTTTATCTACATGAATATGGGACGGTACACCGGGCGATTTATTCCCTTTCTTTGGAGGCAACTGAGAAATATGACGCGGCAAGAGAGGCAGTTCGCGATTTTATCCATGCCAAACATGTCGAGGAGATCGTCTTTACCCGGGGGACTACGGATAGTATTAACTTAGTCGCTCTATCTTTTGGTAAACGGTTGGAGCCGGGAGATGAGATACTAGTCTCGGAAGCTGAACATCATTCGAACTTAGTTCCTTGGCAAATGCTTGCTAAAGAGCGGGGAATTAAGCTTATATTTATCCCAATCAATGACAAGGGGGAGATCGTACTAGACGAATACAAAAGAAGGCTAACGCCGCAGACGAAGCTGGTAAGTATTGCCCACATTTTTAACACCACAGGAGTTGTAAATCCGGTAAAAGAGATGATTCAGTTGGCGCATGAGGTAGGGGCAAAGGTGATGATTGATGGGGCGCAGGCGATTGCTCATACTCCGGTCGATGTACAAGATCTGCATGCCGATTTCTACGCTTTTTCCGGGCATAAAGCTTACGGCCCTACAGGAGTAGGGGTGCTTTACGGAGAGAGGGAGATATTGAAACAGCTAACTCCTATTCAAGGAGGTGGAGATATGGTTGAGAGGGCGACTTTAGAGGAGACCACCTACCGGCAAATCCCCCTTTGTTTTGAGGCAGGAACTCCGATGATTGCCGAGGTGATTGCTTTCAAAGAAGCGATAGCTTTTTTAAAGGAGGTGGGGATACAAAATATCCAAAGGCATGAGCAAAAACTGCTGGAGATGATGACGGTGGAATTGCAAAAAATTCCCGGATTAAAAATCTACGGGACCTCTCCTAACAAAGGGGCTATTATCAGCTTTCTACAAGAAGGAATCCACCATCTAGATATCGGGACGCTCCTAGATTTAAAAGGGGTAGCGGTACGATCGGGGCAACACTGCTCCCATCCAAGCATGGATCGTTTTGGCATTGAAGGGACGGTGAGAGTTTCCTTTGGACTATATAATACAGTAGAAGATGTGAAACGGTTTGTCGCCCTCCTTCTTGAGACTATCTCTTATCTACAGCGAAAATGAAGGTCATTTTGTAAAATCTTTGGCCGAAAAAATGAGAGCGCTCCTATCGGGACTGTTGAAATTTTTAGCTTTGCTTAAAAAATTTGAGCCTTGCTTCTCCGGGTTTGATCTTTTTAAAAGCACCTATACCTTAGTAGGATATGTCACTTTCAAAAAAATCAAACCGGCTTTACAAGGCTCAAATTTTAAGAACTATGCTAAAGATTTCAACAGTCTCATGAGACTATCCCGGTAATCTGTCTATCCAAAAAGTTATCCTACCAAACGTCAAAAACCCTCTCCGGTAACGTGTTCTTCTCTCCGAGCGAACAGCTAGCCGCCTGAATTTTCTCTGCAGCCAAGAAATTGCACTCTCCACTTTCCGGCGCATTCTCTTCAGGGTTGACTCTATTTTTTCAGCTGTTTTTCCCGGTTTTCTGCGCCTACGGATCCAAGGGAAAATATGTCTTTTCAATAACTTATGCCTAAGTTCATCGGCATCGTAACCCTTGTCTGCCTCAAAAATCGGAATCTCCCTGATCCTGCTAACAAAAAGAAAGACATTCTACAGACTGTCAAATCAAAAATCTATTACTGGGATAGGCTCATATTTGACAAATAGATTGGCTTTCCTTTATTTATACTCAAATAAATTTAAATGAGTGTTGATGATGGTTTTTCTCTTTATATTTTTTTTGTTCTCCTACTTTTTCCTGTGTTTGGGAAGACCTTTACTTGCCTTTGGAATTGCGATAGTCACTCTTATGGCAAGTATTGCTATTTTTGTTCATCATGCTACTAATGCGTTAGGGATTAGATACTGATGGGGAGCTTTTTGTGGGTCAGAATTGGAAATGCCTTAATGGCAATTGTTCTTATGACAGTTATTTTATTTGCTTACATAGCCCAAATAACCACTCATCAAGAGCCTTGCCCGTTATGCCTATTGCAACGGATTGGAATGATAGGTATTGCTATGGGCAACTTAATGAATCTAAAATTTGGTTTTAAAATTCCCCATTATGCTTTTTCTTTACTTTGGGTTCTTTTTGGAGGGACAGTTTCCCTTCGGCAAATTATGCTGCATGTCTGTCCTGACTTTCCAGTTTATGAAAAACCTTTCTGGGGATTTTATCTCTATTCCTGGTCCTTTTTAGTCTATGCTTGTTCATTTTTTGCCCTGATTCTAATGCTTTTTCTTTATACTAATAAAGATGGGCAAAGGGTAGATGCATTAAACTGGCTGGATAAAATTGCTTTTGTTTTTACGCTATTTGTCATTATCTGCAATATTGTCACGGCATTGAGACTTTGCAATTTCGGATTATGTTAGTTTTTGAGACCATTTCGAACATGGGATTGTTGACATCTCCGCCTTGCCGTTAAAATTTGAGCTTTGCAAAACCGGTTTGATATTTTTGAAAACGACATATAACCTACTTAAGGTGTAGGCACTTTTAAAAAGATCAAATCTGGGGAAGCCAGGGTAAAATTGTAACCAAATGGGAGATTAAAACAGCCTCTCTTAAAACTTTAAAAGTCACGGTCAGGAGGAGTGTCAAATAATTTTTCTTGCGATTTTTTTGTTATTTACTCACCTTACGCAATCCATGGTCCATGTAAAGCTAGCTGCACTTCGATCAAGGAGCAGCTCTCTCGTCGGCCATAGCCATTTGGCTATGGCCTCCTCAAGATCGCTAACGCTTCTACTCCCCTCTCGAAGTTCGCTTGCGCTTCCATTGGACCATGGATTGCGTAAGGTGAGTTATTTAGGGGGGAGGTCTTTATTCATTAGACCCAAGATTATTAAAGGCATCGCTATTATCAAAGGTTTCTTTATTCCCTTTAGAAGGAGTGAAATTCTTAAAATGGGCGAATTCCTTTCTAAAAACGAGGTCGATATTTCCGATGGCTCCATGCCTATTTTTGGCAATGATCAACTCTGCCAGCCCGGGTTTGTCATAAGGATCGTAATATTCTCTTCGCAACAAAAACATGACGAGATCGCTATCTTGTTCCAAACTGTTATGTACAATAATGTCATTGGCAACAAAATTATGAACATTCTCAATAGTAGCATCATAGACATCCTCTAGCCCAATTTCTTGAATAGATACAATTTCGTCCCAATAAATATCCGGATAGAGATGCGTAGGGTGGCTCGGCAAAATACATCCATCATCTAAAAAATGAGGAAGGAATATGGGTTCTTCATCCTCTAGTTTAAAAGAGGGATTTTTCATAGATGTTTTTCTAGGAATGGCAATTCTATCTCCTGTATTTAACCGATCTAATCGTGTCCATCCTTCTAATTTTAAAAAAGGGTGATTTGCGCTGGCTTTAATTGTTTTTCCTATCTTTATTTTTAACTCAAAAACAATCTTTTTCCCAGAGTAAAAGGCTTTCAGTAATCGATGTTTTCCAAGCTTTAGTTGTTTATTTACCCCTTCTACTAAAATAGTCGTTTGAGCGGATCTTTCCGCTAACTCTTTAATTGGATATATTTCCCCGGATTCGGCATCCTTTATCAATGTATCTGCAGCTAAACAACCACTCTCTCTAAGATCACTCATCATCGGCCTATGCCCTTGCCTTTCCTCTACTTTTCGTGAGAGTTGAGAGAGGCAGAGGACAGGAATATCCAATTCCCTCGCTAATGTTTTTAAAAGTCTGGAGATTTCTGAAACTTCTATTTGCCTACTTTCTAAAGATCGCATCGTCCCGGATCCTGAGATGAGCTGCAAGTAATCAATGACTAAAAAGGCGATATTATGAGCCTCTTTCATCCTCCTTGCTCTCGATCTTAAGTCGGTGATTTTCAGCCCCGGCTGGTCATCGATGATCATCTGATGCTTTTGCATTTGATTCACCGAATAGACGATCTTTTGGTATTCGATGCCGCTTAACGCTCCGGTGAGGATTTTTTCTGAAGAAACCTCTGCCTGAGAGCAGATCATTCGATGCAAAAGCTGCATCGCACTCATCTCCAAAGAGAAGACACCTACAGGAAGGTTGTTTTTGAAGCAAATGTTTTCAGCCAGGCCCATTGCTAGCGCTGTTTTTCCCATTGCAGGCCTTGCTGCTAAGATCATCAAATTAGAGGGGCTAAAACCATTGATCAGTTTATCCAAATCATGAAAGTGGGTAGGAATTCCGGTGATCTTAGTGGCATCGGGTCCTTTTTCTAAAAATTTTTGCTGCCTTTCCTGCAGTTCTTTTAAGTAAGGGAGGCCGTTTTCTGCCTTTACCCCTGCCAAAAGATCTTTTAAAGAGATCATTGAGCCGAAAGAAGCATTTTGTGAAATCTGAAAGAGCTTTCCTTGCGCTTCATCTAAAAGGGTAGCGACGTCTTGCGCCTCTTCCAAAGCAGATTTTTCAATCGATTCTGCCGCTTGAATCATTCGGCGGAGGATCGATTTTTCTTTGACGAGCTTTATATATTCTTCAATATAGGCAGAGGTACCGGCATATTGAGCAAGAGTGGTAAGATAGGCGATACCTCCTATCTCATCTAAAATACTCAATTTTTTTAACTCTTCGGAAACGATGTGGATATCGGCAGGTTTATCACTTTTGTAAAGAAACTTCACCGATCGGAATATATGCTGGTGTTCGGTATAATAAAAATCGCTGTCGTCTAGGTTATCAGCACCGATATTTAGTCCATTGATGCTAGTGAGCATGCATCCTAGAACCAGCATCTCCGATTCTTTGGAATTAGGGGCGATTTTTACCTTAATTTCTTTTTTTGCCATATAACAAATATAAATCTAACAAAAAGTAAGTCAAAAAGCAAAACACATGAAACATACAGCGATTCCCGTTAAATAATTTTTCGCAATGAGATAGACTATTTTTCCAACTATTTTTTCGCTTCTTCAAAGAGGGAAGGTTTTGGAAGATTATAAGTTTCTGGGAGAGTATCTCCTGATCGCATGCGATGGAACGGGGATGTTCTCATCTGAATCTGCGCACTGTGAGAATTGTTGCGAAAAACACCATAAAGACGGCAGGGTAACCTACTATCACCAAATGCTTGGCGCGGTCGTTGTCCACCCGGATCAGAAGGAAGTATTCCCTCTTTGTCCGGAACC